>JAUNSA010000089.1 GCA_030539405.1 Propionibacteriaceae bacterium | reverse complement strand
CGAACTGGGCTGGCACGAACTGGGCTCGGTGGCGGGGCGTCCGGTGGGCCTGGCCGGCCTGTGGGACGCGCGCCACGGCGTCCGGCACACCACCGACGCCGCCGTGGCCGCCGCCCAACACGAGGCGCCCAGCCCCACCCGCGCCCGGACCCGGGGGCTGCTGCTGGCCGCGGCCCAGGCGTCCGACCGGGACCATGTGGCCGACTGGAGCAGCTTCACCGTCCGCGACCTGCCCAGCCCCGACGGACGCACGCCCGTGCCCGTGCGGCTGGAGTGGCCCGACCCGTTCGGCACCGGCGAGCCCGAGGCGTTCGCCCTCGCACACCGGATGCGCACCGAACCCCGGGTGCGGGCGCTGGGCGGGTTCGTGCCGCCGCCCGGCTAGCATGGCCCGGTGCCTTTGACCCGACGCCCTGTCCGCATCCTGTCCACGGCGGCCGCGCTGCTGCTGTCCGCCACCCTGGTCGCCTGCACCGGCGCCCCGGAGTCGACGCCGACGCCCACGCCTTCGGCGAGCGCCACGGCCGACCCGGACGTCACCCCGACGCCGACGCCCGAGCCGATCCCGGTGTCGGACTCGATCGACGCGATCACCGTGGCCGGAGAGCCGGGCAGCGCACCCGAGGTCACCATCCCGACCCCGTTCGCGGTCGACGAGACCCGCACGCGCACCCTGGTCGAGGGGCAGGCCGACGTCCCGGTGGCCGAGGCCGACAGCCTCGTCGAGGTGCACTACGTGGGCGTGAACGCCCGCACCGGCGAGGTGTTCGACACCTCCTGGGAGGACGGCACCCCCCGCATGTTCCAGCTCGACCAGGTCGTCCCGGGCTTCACCAAGGGCCTGACCGGCACGAAGGCCGGGCAGCGCATCCTCATCGTCATGCCCGGCACGGATGGGTATGACGCCTCGGGCGGCAACCCGAACGCCGGCATCCAGGTGGGCGATTCGCTGGCCTTCGTGGTCGACGTCGTCACCGTGGCCGCCCAGCAGGCCACCGGAGTCGCCGAGACCCCCGAACTCCCCGTCACGCTGGGCGAGGCCGACGGCAAGCCGACCGTCACGATCGACTCCGCGTCCACCCCGCCGGCGGAGTTGCTCGTCGCTCCGGTCATCCGCGGCGCCCAGCGCCCCGTGGCCGCCGGCGAGCAGATCATGGTGAAGTACCGCGCCTGGTCCTGGAAGACCGGTGAGCTGGTCGAGGACAAGTTCGACAACCCGGTCGCCGGAAACCTCGACGACACGATCGAGGCGTGGAAGCAGGGCCTCGTCGGGCAGCCGCTGGGCTCCCGCCTGGTGCTGGTCGCGCCGCCGTCGCTGGGCTACGACAAGCCCAGCCAGAACCCGCCGATCGAGGCCGGCGACACGGTCGTGTACGTCATCGACCTGCTGTTCAGCTCCGCCCAGGGCTGAGGGCTTGCGGCCGGGGTGGTGCCGTCGGGGCCGATCACGTCCTAGGGTGCAGGCATGAACCTTGAGAAGGTCGTGTTCGGCTTCTTCGTGTTGCTGGCGGCGACGCTGAACTTCGGCTACGTGTTGGGTGACCTGGGCAACCCCGACCACCACAACGCCATCGAGCTGTACGCGGCCGTCGTGGTGAACATCATCGCGGCGATCCTCAAGTTCGGTGACCGCACCCAGATCGGCGCCATCCACCTGGCGACCAGCCTCGTGGCGACCATGCAGCTCATCGCCGCCGCCGGCGCCTGGATCTGGTACACCCAGATCCAGACCGAGCCGATCGTGCCGCACGCGATGGCCAGCGTCGTCTCGCTCGCGCTGGGGGCCCTGTTGGCCAATGTCGTGTCGGTGGTGTTGTTGATCATCGAGACCGCGAACTTCCGCCGGCACTGAGCCACGGCGTCCCGACCCGATGACCCTGCCCGCCCACACACCCGAGCCCCCGCACCTGGGCGGGAGCTCCACGACCCTGCGCCGCCGGCACGTGCCGGTGCCCGCCCCCGAGCCGTCCACGGACGCGATGTTCCTGGTGCTGCGCCGGATGCGCGTCCCGCTCATCGTCGTCGTGGCCGTGTTCACCGTGTCCGTGATGGGCTTGGTGGCCATCCCCGGCGTCGACGGCGCCGGAAACCCCTACCGGATGAGCGCCTTCGACGCGTTCTACCTGATGTCCTACACCGCCACCACGATCGGCTTCGGCGAGATCCCCTACGCCCTGACCCGCGCCCAACGCCTGTGGGTGATCGTGTGCATCTTCGCGTCGGTGATCGGCTGGGCCTACGCCATCGCCACCCTGCTCGCCCTCATCCAGGACCGGGCCTTCCGCGGCGCGCTGTCCCGGCAACGGTTCGTCCGCCGCGTCCAGCGGCTGCGCCGCCCCTTCCTCATCGTGGTGGGGTACGGCCAGATGGGGCGCGCCACCGCCGAGACCCTGGACGCCCTGGGCCGCAGTTGCGTCGTGGTCGCCGCCGACCAGGACTCGATCGACTCGCTGGCCGGCGCCCAGCTCGCCAGCGACATCCCCGGCCTGGTCGGCGACGCGCGGGACCCGGCGGTCCTGGGGCTGGCCGGGCTGGGCAGCAAGTACTGTGCCGGCGTCCTGGCCCTGACCGACCACGACCCGACGAACCTGTCGATCGTGATGGCGGTGACGCTGCTGCGCCACGACGTGCCCGTGATCGCCCGGGCCAACCAGCGCGACACCGGCAAGGCCATGCGCGAGTTCGGGGCGACCGCCGTGGTCAACCCGTACGAGCGGTACGGAAACTACCTCGTCATGCGGGTGCGGCGTCCGTCCACCTACCGCCTGATCACGTGGCTGATGTCGCCGCCGGGGACGCCGATCGCGCCCGACGGGGAGGAGCACGAGGACGGGCTGTGGGTGATCGCCTCCGATGACCACTTCGGCCCCGAGATCGCCCAGGACCTCGAGGACGCCGGGCTGGACGCGTCCGTGGTGTGGCCGGCCGACGGGACGCCCGACGTCAGCGGCGCGGTCGGCTTCATCGCCGGCGGCAGCGACGACGCCACCAACCTCGCCCTCGCCGGGCACGCCCGCCTGGTCAACCCCGACCTGTTCCTCTCGGTGCGGCAACGAAACCAGCGCAACCAGTCGCTGCTGCGCGCCTTCGGCCCCGACTCGGTGTTCATCCCGGCCCAGTTGACGGTGCAGGAGTCGCTGGCCCGCGTCGTCACCCCGGACTTCTGGACGTTCGTCGGCCACGTCTGGGGCATGGACGATGCGGACGCCGAGGCGTTCCAGCAACGCCTGCTGCAGGCCCTGGGCCGCCAGTCACCCGACAGCCACCGCGTCGTGGTGGGGGAGCGCGACACCCCGGCCCTGGTCCGGCGGTTGCGCACCGGCGGCGTCCGGCTGGGGGACCTCTACCGGCACCCCGACGACCGCGACCTGCCGATCGAGGCGGTCGGCGTGCTGCTCCTGCGCGGCGGCGTCCCGACCTTCCTGCCCGACGAGGGCCTGGCCGTCCAGGAAGGGGACGTCATCGTCAGCATCGGCCGCAGCCGGGCCTTCGACACGATGGCGGACGCCCAGCACTACGACCACGTGCTGGAGTACCTCTCCACCGGCGAGCGCGTGCCCGCCACGGCGGTCGGACGCCTGCTTCACCGGATGGTGGCTCGGCGCGACTAACGGTCCAGCCAGGGCGTGGCCACCCACGCAGACGGGCGCCGTGCCGGGTCGAACCGCTCCAGCAGCCCGGCCAGGTCGACGTCCTCATCCGCCGCGCACAGTCCGAGCGAGGCGCCCAGCGTGCCCAGCACGCGTGCGGGCGTCCACCCCTGTGCGGCCAGGTCGGCCAGGGTCACCGACCCGTCGCGCTTGGCCAGCCGGCGGCCCTGGTCGTTCACGACCAGGCCCACGTGCGCGTAGTGGGGCTCGGTGCCGCCCAACGCCCGGGCCAGCCAGGCCTGGCGCGGCGAGCTGGTGAGCAGGTCGTCGCCGCGCACCACCTGGGTGATGCCCTGGGCCAAGTCGTCCACCACCACGGCCAGGTTGTAGGCGAAGGCGCCGTCGTTGCGGCGCACGACGAAGTCGTCCACGACCCCGGTCACGGCGCCGGCCCACTGGTCCTGCACGGTGACGGTGGCGCTGCCGGCATCGACGCGCAGCGCCGGGGGCCGTTCGGCCTGCCGGGCGGCACGCTCGGCGACGGACAGGTCGCGGCAGGTGCCGGGGTAGGGGCGGTACCCGTCCTCGTGGGGTGCCGAGGCTGCCTCGGCGATCTCGCGGCGCGTGCAGAAGCACGGGTAGGTGGGCAGGGCCTCGACGGCGGCGGCGTAACGGTCCAGCCGCTCGGACTGCCACACGATGGGGCCGTCGGAGGTGATCCCGAGCGCGGCCAGGTCGTCGAGCTGCCGGGCGGCGACCTGGGGGGCTGCCCGCACCCGGGTGGCGTCCAGGTCCTCCACCCGGATCAGGTGCTCCATGCCGGCGTGGCGCGCCATCAGCCACGCCACCACGGCGGTGCGCAGGTTGCCCACGTGCAGGTCGGAGGTCGGGCTGGGCGCGAACCGTCCGGCCATGGCGTCCCCCTCTCTGCTCGACCCCGAGAATCTACCGCGCCGTAATCCGCCTGCAATCCGCGGTGTGGAAGCCTGCTCCCATGCGCCGCACCGTCACCGCCCACCTCGAAGCGACCACCACCGGGCCCACGAGCATCGTGGCCTGCCTGGCGGTGGCCAGCACCTTCCCGAACCCGGACGAGCGCCTGTCGATCACCCTCGACGGGGAGCCGCTGGCGTGGACCGAACTGGTCGAGGGCTCCTCCCGGCTCCACCGCGTCGATGGCATCGGGTCGGGGCGGCTGGTGATCGACTACGAGGCCACGGTCGAGGGGGAGGGCGAGGTGGTCGTCCCGGTCGACCTGGATCCGATCACGTTCACCCGGCCCTCGCGCTATGCCGACTCCGACACGCTGGCGGCCACGGCGCTGGCCACCTTCGCCGGGCTGTCCGGCAAGGAGCTCCTCGACGCCGTCAGCAGTTGGGTCGGCCAACAGCTCGAGTACGTGTCGGGCTCCAGCCGCCCCACCGACGGCGCCACGAACACCTACCTGCTGCGCCAGGGCGTGTGCCGCGACTTCGCCCATCTCGTGATCGCGCTGCTGCGCGCCCTCGGCGTCCCCGCCCGCCTGGTGTCGGTGTACGCCCCCGGCCTGGACCCGATGGACTTCCACGCCGTGGCCGAGGCGCTGGTCGAGGGCCAGTGGTGCGTGGTGGACGCCACCGCCCTGGCCCCGCGCTCGACCATGCTGCGCATCGCCACCGGGCGGGACGCCTCCGACACCAGCTTCCTGACCACCCTGTCGGGCGGGCTGGTGCTGGACGCCCTGGAGGTCACCGCCGTCGTCGATCCCGAGCTGCCCGGTGACGACATGGACGCCCTGGTGTCCCTGGTCTGAGGGGCCGGGCGCTAGCCTGAAGAGCGTGTCAGCGCGCAAGTCCGAACGGATCATGAACCTCACGATCTGTCTGCTCATGGCGCGCCGGTTCGTGGAGCGCGAGCAGATCCGCGAGCTCGTCGAGGGCTACCGCGGCCTGGGCGATGCCGCCTTCGAGCGCACCTTCGAACGCGACAAGGACGACCTGCGCGCCCTGGGGGTGCCCGTCGAGATGGGCTCCAATTCGTCGTTGTTCCCCGACGAGGTGGGCTACCGCATCCGCCGCAGCGACTTCGAGTTGCCCGCCATCGACTTCACCGCCGCCGAGACCGCCGCCCTCGGCGTCGCCTCCTCGGTCTGGGACGACGCCCGCCTCGGCGGGGAGGCCGCCAAAGCGCTCGCCAAGCTGCGGGCGTCCGGCCTCGACCCGGACGCCTCCCGCGTCGCCGCGTTCACGCCCACCGTCGGGGCCCGCGAGCCCGCCTTCGAGGTGCTCTGGGAGGCCGTGCTCGCCGCCCGCCCGGTGGCGTTCGCATACCGCGGCCTCGACCGGGTGGTCGAGCCCTGGCGCCTGGTCAACCGCACCGGTGCCTGGTACCTGATCGGGCTGGACCGCACGCGCGGCGAGGGGCGCTCCTTCAAGGTGTCCCGGATCGAGTCCGACCCGGTCCTGGTCGACGGCAGTGTCACCGAACCCGACCCCGCCGTCGTGGAGCGCCACCTCGCCTCGCTGCACGCCCGCCGCGACAACGAGGCCGTCGTCGCCGTCCGGGACGGCGCGGCCCCCGACCTGACCCGCTTCGCCGAGCCCGCCGGCGTGCCCGCCCCGCCCGGGTTCAGCGCCTGGCGCGTCCGCGTGTCGGCCGACGCCGCCGGCGACCTGGCCTGGCACGGCGCCGACGTGGTCGTGCTCGAGCCCGCAGCACTGGCCGACGCCGTGCGCACCCACCTGGAGGCGGTGGCGGCATGGCGATGACCTCGACCAGCCAGGTGCCGCGCCTGCTCGCGCTGGTGCCCTACCTCCAGGCCCATCCGGACGCCGACCTGGCGGCCACGGCGTCGGTGTTCAACGTCTCCCAGCGCCAACTCGTGGCCGACCTGAAGGTCTTGTGGTTCTGCGGCCTGCCCGGCGGTGCCCCCGGCGACCTGATCGAGGTCGACATGGACGCCCTGGACGCGGGCACGATCCGGCTCACCAACGCCGAGTTCCTCGCCCGCCCCCAACGGTTCACCCCCGAGGAGGCGCTCAGCCTGATCGTGGCCCTGCGTGCCATCGAGGAGATGGCCGACGCCGACCTGGGCTCGGCCGTGCGGTCGGCGCGCGCCAAGCTCGAAGCCGCCGTCGGCGGGGGAGCCGACCGGGTCGACATCGCCGTGGCGGCCGGACAGGAGGGCATCCGCGGCGAGCTCGCCGACGCCATCGCCGCCGGGCAGGCGGTGCGCCTGACCTACCACGGGGCCTCCCGCGGGGTGGAGACCGACCCGGTCGTCGACCCCGTCGCGCTCGGCACCCGCGACGGGTACGGCTACCTGACCGCCTGGGCCCACGAGCGCCGGGCCTGGCGCACCTACCGGCTCGACCGGATCGTCGCCGTGACCCCCACGGGCGCGGCGGTGGGCGACCACGGGCCGGTCCCGGCGCTGGCGTCCGGCTGGTTGGACGACCGACCCGATGCCGCCGAGGTCACCCTCGACCTGCGCCCCGAGGGCCGCTGGATCACCGAGTACCACCCGATGCTGTCGGTGACCGACCTGCCCGAGGGCGGCACCCGCGTCCGGATGCTGGTGGCCGACCCGGGCTGGTTCCGGCGCCTGCTGCTGCGTCTGGGCCCGGCCGTGACCCGCGTGGACCCACCCGAGGCTGCGGCGTCCGCCATCGACGCGGCACGCGAAGCCGTGGCGCAGGCCGGGGCGTTCACCGAAGCCCCCTAGACTGTGCTGCGTACGCCGTGCCCGGTACGTCGATCCACAAGGAGTAGCAATGCCGTTCAACATGCAGGGCTGGGAATGGGTCATCCTCATCGTTCTCGCGCTCCTGATCTTCGGGGGTACCCGCCTGGCCGGGGCCGGTAAGAACGCCGGCCGTGCGCTGCGCGAGTTCAAGGACGAGACCCGCCAGATCAAGGCCGACGAGGAGCAGGCGCAGCGCGAGGCCGAGCTGCGCAGGCGCGAGTACGAGCTCGAGCAGCGCGAGCGTGGCGCCGTGGCCGAGCCGTTGGTCGACCCCGTTCAGGACGCCGAGCTCGTCGAGGAGCCGCGCCCTGACACCGACCAGAAGTAGGCCTCGGACGCCGTGGCTCGCCTCAGCCTCGGCTGGCTCAGACCCCCGAAGTTTCCCGCTGACGGGGTGATGTCGCTGGCCGACCACCTCCGGGAACTGCGGTACCGGTTGGTGTTCTCCTCGATCGTCGTCGCGGTGGGGATGATCGTGTGCGCGATCTTCTACCTGCCGTTGTTCACGTTCCTGCTCGAACCGTGGGCGCGGGCGACCGAGATCCTCAAGGGCATCCGGCCCAACCTCGAGGTGACGGCCGTGCTGTCGGGTGTCACCGCACCGCTGATCCTGGCGCTGATGGTGTGCGCGGTCGGTGGGCTGGTGCTCACCAGCCCGGTGTGGCTCTACCAGATCTGGGCCTACATCGCCCCCGCGTTGCTGGCCAAGGAGAAGCGCTACGCCCTGTTCTTCCTGCTCGCCGCCGTGCCGCTGTTCCTGGCCGGTGTGGTGCTCGGCTACTTCATCGCGCCGCAGGCCTTCGCGATCATGTTGGGCTTCACCCCCGACATGTTCGAGATCTCCAACCTGGTGCCCGTCGACACCTTCCTGACCCTGATGCTGCAGCTCATGCTGGTGTTCGGGGCGGGCTTCCTGCTGCCGGTCATCGTGGTCACCCTCAACCTGGTCGGCATCGTGTCGGCCACGGCCCTGCAGTCGGCGCGCCGCTATGTGCTGTTCGGCTGCGCCGTGTTCGCGGCGGCGGCCACCCCCGGTGGGGACCCGTTCTCGATGCTGGGCCTGGCGATCCCGATGATGGTGCTCTTCCTGGTCGCCGAGGCCATCTGCCACGCCAACGACAAGCGCCGCGCCAAGCGGCAGGCCAAGGCGCTCGAGCGCGCATGAGGGCCCTCGCGCTGGTGGTCAACCCGTCCGCCGGGCACGGGCGGGGGCGTCGCCTCACCGCGGCGATCGAGCAGCGCCTGGGTGATGCCGGCCTGCGGACCACCCTCACCCTGGCCGGGTCGCCCGACCACGCCCGGGACGCCTGCGCCGAGGCCGTCGCCGCCGGCGTCGACGGGCTCGTCGTCGTGGGTGGGGACGGCATGGCCCACATCGGCCTCAACGCCTGCGCCCGGACCGAGGTCCCCCTGGGCGTCATCCCGGCCGGGACCGGCAACGACTTCGTCCGCGGCGTCGGCCTGGCCGCTCCCGCACCCGGCCGCGCGCGCGACCGGCGTCCGGGCTGGCAACGCGCCACCGACGCCATCGTGGCCGGCGGCGTCCGCTCGATCGACCTGGCCGAGGTGCGCGGCGACCTGCACCGCGGCACGCTCGAGTACGTCGGCTGTGTGGTGTCGACCGGCTACGACGAGAAGGTCAACGCCAGGGCCAACAACGCCACCGTCGACCTGGGGCACCTGTCCTATGTCGGGGCGGTCCTGGCCGAGATGCGCTCGTTCGCGCCGCTGCGCTACCGCATCGAGGTGGACGGCACCACCCGCGAGCTGGACGCCATCCTCGTGGCCGTGGCCAACAGCGGCATCTTCGGGGGCGGCATCCGCATCGCCCCCGACTACGACCTCACCGACGGACTGCTCAACGTCGTGATCGTCCACCCGGTCGCGCTGGGGACCCTGGTGCGCTTCCTGCCCCACCTGGCCACCGGCAGGCCGTTCGACCACCCCGCCATCGAGCGGCTCCGCGTGCGGCGCATCGTCGTGGACGGCGACGACCTGCACGGCATGGCCGACGGCGAACCCCTGGGCGACGTCCCGCTGACCGTCTCCGCGGCGCCGGCTGCCCTGCGGATCTACGCACCGGAGGTGCCCCGTGCCCACTGACCCCCAGTCGCTCGCCGGGCGTCCGGCCCCCGAACCCGGCCCCGCCTTCGCGGAGTTCGCCGCGGCATTCCCCTTCGCCCTCGACGACTACCAGCGCGACGGCTGCGCCCACGTGGAGGCGGGCTCCGGCGTCCTGGTCGCCGCGCCGACCGGCGCCGGCAAGACGGTCGTGGGGGAGTTCGCGGTGTTCCTCGCCCTGCGCGAGGGCCGCAAGTGCTTCTACACCACGCCGATCAAGGCGCTGAGCAACCAGAAGTTCCACGACCTGGCCGAACGCTTCGGCGCCCACCGCGTCGGCCTGCTCACCGGCGACACCTCGATCAACAGCGACGCCCCCGTCGTGGTGATGACCACCGAGGTGCTGCGCAACATGATCTATGCCAACTCCGGCACGCTGAAGGGCCTCGGCTTCGTCGTGATGGACGAGGTGCACTACCTCGCCGACCGCTTCCGCGGCGCGGTGTGGGAGGAGGTCATCATCGGGCTGGCCCCCTCGGTGCAGGTGGTGTCGCTGTCGGCGACGGTCTCCAACGCCGAGGAGTTCGGCGACTGGCTCGACGAGGTCCGCGGCGGCGTGGAGGTGGTGCTGAGCGAACGGCGTCCGGTGCCGCTCTACCAACACGTGCTGGCCGGACGCCGCCTCTACGACCTGTTCGACGACGTCGCCCCGACCGCGGTGGTCGACAGCGCCATCGGGCTGCCCAAGGGTGACGTGAACCCCGAGCTGGTCAAGCTGGCCAAGGAGGAGTCGCGCTTCGTCCGCGACGACAGCCGCCGCCAGCGCGGACGCCGGACGCGCGAGCGCATCGACCGCAACGCCGCCGGACGCGGGCAGGAGGGCCCCAAGCTGATCCCGCGCCGGGACGGGGCGATCGAGAAGCTGGACGCCGAGGGCTTGCTGCCGGCCATCTACTTCATCTTTTCGCGGGCGGGCTGCGACCAGGCGGTCGGGCAGTTGCTGCGCTCGGGCATCCGGCTCACCACGGCCGAGGAACGGATCGAGCTGGACGCCCTGGCGTCCCGGGTGACGACCGGGCTCAGCCCCGACGACCTGGAGGCCCTCGACTACCGCACCTTCGCCGAGGCCCTGCGCCGCGGCATCGCCGCCCACCATGCGGGCATGCTGCCGGCGTTCAAGGAGTGCGTCGAGGAGGCGTTCGTCCGCGGGCTGGTGAAGATCGTGTTCGCCACCGAGACCCTC
>JAUNSA010000088.1 GCA_030539405.1 Propionibacteriaceae bacterium | reverse complement strand
TGACCTGGCACGGCATGCAGCGCCTCCACCCGCAGCCGACGCTGCGCGTGATCAGCCCAGACGCCCCACCAGACGCCTGATCGGGCCCCTGACCAGACGCGCGATCACCCCAGCCGCGTGATCAGCACGGTGACGGTCAGGTCGGCGTCCTGGTCGCCGAGGTAGACGCCCTTGAACGGGGCGACGTCCTCGTAGTCGCGGCCGCGGGCGACCACCACGTGCCCGAGTGCGACCGGCCGATCGTTGGTCGGGTCGACCGCCAGCCACCCCGTCCCGTCGAACCACTCCACCCACGCGTGGCTCTCGGCCGCGACGGCCGTCCCGACGGGGGCGTCCTCGTCGGGCATCAGGTAGCCCGACACGTACCGCGCCGGGATGCCCAGGTGCCGCAGTGCGCCGAGGGTGGCGTGCACGAAGTCCTGGCACACGCCCTTGCCGGCCGCCCAGGCCTCGGACGCCACGGTGGTCGCCACCGTGTGCCCCGGCTCGTAGTCGAGGTGCTCCGACACCAAGGAGACGACCCGCTCCACGGACGCTGCGGGCTCCAGCCCGGCGGTGGCGTCGCTGATCGAGTCCAGGACGTCGGCGGGCAGTCGGGTGTGCCGGCGCAGCTCCAGGTACTCGAAGCAGACATCGCGGCAGGGAGCCGAGCGCAACTCGTCCCACGTCGCGACCGGACGTTCGGCGTCCACGTGGTAGCGCTCGACGGTCGAGATGGCCTCCAGCTCCAGCGAGTCATGCAGCCCGGAGGTTTCCAGCGCGGTCACGTGCGTGCCGAAGTAGTCGCGGTAGGTGTTCGACCAGGTCAGCGGACGGATGCGCAGCCGCGACTCCAGGGTGGTCTGGCCCTCCTCGGTCAGCGGCGTCATCCGGACCTCGTTGTGCGAGGCGCTGATCGGCCCGGTGTAGGCGTACGTGCTGGTGTGGCTGACCCGATAGCGCTGCGTGCTCACCTGAGTTCCTCCGTCCACGACTGCTCGGGGCCGCCCGGGAAGTAGCGCTGGCTCACGGCGTCCGAGACGGCGGTCACCATCTGCTGGACGCGCACCATCTGCTGGGGCAGCTCGTTGATCACGTTGGCGGGCAGCCGGTACTCCAGCGACGTGCGGATCCGGCCGAGCAGGCGGCGTCCCTCGCCGGTGAAGCCGGTGTGGGTGTAGTCGGGGTCGAGCCGCTCGAGCGCGTTCTCGGCCTGGGTCAGCGCGAACAGCACCGAGCGCGGGAACTCCCGGTTGAGGACGAGGAACGTCGCCACGGCCTTGTCGCTGAACAGGCCGGACGCGCTCCGCATGTAGGCCTGGTTGCCGCCGCACGACGAGAGGACGGCCTGCCAGGACAGGCTGCCGATCGGCAGGGTGCCGGTGTTGATCATGCGTGCGGTCATGTCGGCCCGCTCCAGGTAGCGGCCCAGCACGAGGAAGTCCCAGGCGTCGTCGTGGCTCATCGTGGAGTCGGCGATGCCGGCGATCAGGATGGAACGCTCCCGGGCCCACGACAAGTGGCGGGCGGTGCCGTCGGGCTGGCCGAGGCGTCCCCAGCGCAGCCAGGCGGTGTTGATGCCCTCCCACAGGTCGGTGGACAGGGTCTCGCGGGCGCGGCGGGCGTTCTCGCGGGCGGCGTTCCACGAACCCGTGATCGAGGAGGCGCTGCTGGCGTCGAAGACCAGGCGGTCGCGCAGTTCGGGATAGGTGACGGTCTCGTTGGCGTCCGCTCCCATGACGGCGCTGAGCACCATGCCCACCGAGTCGTCGGACGACCCGAAGCCGCCCTCCAGCATCGACAGCCGCACCACGTCGACCAGGCGGGCGGTCCCGTCGACGCGCTCGACGTAGCGGCCGATCCAGAACAGCGATTCGGCGATCCGGCTCAGCATGGCGCCTCCTGCTGCTGATGCTGCTGTTGCTGCTTCTGCTGCTCCTTGACCGACCGGACCGGGTCGTCGGTGAACTCGTCGGGGGCGGCCATGACCACGATCTCGGTGGCCTCGATGGCGCCCTCGTCCTCCGGCTCGGGACGCTCAGCACGAGCCAGCACCCACGTGTCCTTGGAGCCGCCACCCTGGGAGCTGTTCACGACCAGCTCGCCCTCGGGCAGCGCCACGCGGGTGAGCCCGCCGGGCAGGACGGTGACGCGCTCGCCGTCGTTGACCGCGAAGGGACGCAGGTCGACGTGGCGGGGCTGGAACGAGTTGTCGATGAGCGTCGGCACCGTCGAGAGCTGGACGACCGGCTGGGCGATCCAGCCGCGGGGGTCCTCCTTCAGGCGCGCGCGGAGGGCGTCCAGGGTCTTGCCGTCGGCCTCGGTGCCGATCACCAGCCCCTTGCCGCCCGAGCCGTCCACCGGCTTGACGACCATCGAGTCGACGTTGGCCAGCACGTGGCGCAAGGCGTCCGGCTCGACGCAGCGGTAGGTGTCGACGTTGGGCAGGATCGGCTCCTCGTCGAGGTAGTACCGGATGAAGTCGGGCACATAGCTGTAGACGAGCTTGTCGTCGGCCACGCCGTTGCCGACCGCGTTCGCGATGGTCACGCGCCCGGCGCGCATCGCGTTGATCAGGCCCGGGATGCCCAGCACCGAATCGGGGCGGAAGTGCACCGGGTCGATGAAGTCGTCGTCGACGCGGCGGTAGATCACGTCGACCTGCTGGTCGCCGCGGGTCGTCCGCATGCGGACCGTGCCACCGGTGCAGATCAGGTCGCGGCCCTCCACCAGCTCGACGCCCATCATGCGGGCCAGCAGCGAGTGCTCGAAGTAGGCCGAGTTGTAGACGCCGGGCGTGAGCACCACGACGGTCGGGTCGGGGTTGCCGTCGGGCGCGGCGGCGCGCAGGGCGTTCAGCAGGTAGCGCGGGTAGTCGTGCACCTGGCGGATGCGGAGCTGCTGGAACGCCTCGGGGAACGTGTTGGTCAGCGCCCGCCGGTTCGAGATGACGTAGGACACCCCCGAGGGGACGCGCACGTTGTCCTCCAGGACGCGGAAGGTGCCGGCCTCGTCGCGGATCAGGTCGATGCCCGAGACGTGCACCCGGACGCCGTTGTGCGCCCGCCAGCCCGACACGGCCCGGTGGAAGTGCGAGGAGGAGACGATCAGTTCGTACGGCAGGATGCCGTCGTTGACGACGCGCGGCAGCGCACCCTCGTGGACGTACACGTCGCCCAGGAACGCCTCCAGCGCCTTCACCCGCTGCTGGACGCCCCGGTCGATCACGTCCCACTCCTCGGCGGGGATGATCCTCGGGACGAGGTCGAGCGGGAAGGCCCGCTCCTCGCCGGCGTAGTCGAAGGTCACGCCCTGGTCGACGTAGCTGCGGGCCAACTGGTCGGCGCGCTCGGCCAGCTCGGCCGGCCCGAGGTGGCTGAGGGTCTCGTGCATCACCTCGTACGGCGGGCGCGGCCCTCCGCCCCGGTCGATCATCTCGTCCCAGGCCCGACTCTGGGGATAGGTGTCGAACAGCGCCATGGCCGCAGCTTAGGGGGTGGCCCGTTACGACGGTGTGAATCTCCCCAATCGCTGTGCGGCTAGCGCGGATCGTCGCGCTGAGGGCCGGGGGCCGGACGCCTCAGCCGAGTTGGCGTGCCCCGGGCACGGGCCCGGACGCCCGGCGCACCGTGCGGCACAGCCCCAGCGCGTTGAGGTCGTTGGACAGGCCGACGGCGGCGTCCTCGTTCGCGGCGAGGAACGCGCAGGTGGGGCCCGACCCCGACACGATGGACGCCAGCGCGCCGGCCGAGCGTCCGGCGTCCAGCAGGTCGGCCAGGTGGGGCGCCAGGGACAGCGCTGCTGGTTCGAGGTCGTTGACCAGGTGTTCGGCGACCAGCCGGACGTCGCCGCTGGCGAGCCCCTCCAGCAGTGCCGGCGGCACGGGTTCGGGGGTGGGGTCGGCGTCGGGGTTGAGCTCGTCGAACCGTCGGAACACCGCCGGGGTGGACAGCTCGATGTCGGGCAGGGCCAGCACCCAGTGGTAGCCGCCCCGGCTGAGCACGGGCACCAGGTCGTCACCGCGTCCGTGCCCCAGGGCGGTCGAGCCGAGCAGGCAGAACGGGACGTCCGCGCCGAGTTCGGCGCCCAGCACGCGCAGCTCGTCGGGGTTGATGTCGAGGCCCCACAGCGCGGCGCAGGCCACCAGAGCGGCGGCCGCGTCGGCCGACCCGCCCGCCATGCCGCCGGTGACCGGGATCGTCTTGCGGATCGCCAGGTCGACGCCGTACCGGCCCTCGCCGCCGTGGCGCGACGCCAACAACCGGGCCGCCCGCACCGCGAGATTGGTGTCGTCAGCCGGGACGAGGTGGGCCTGGTCGCCGGCGATCGAGACGCCGTACGAGCCGGGCGCCGCCGGCCGGGCGGACAGGTCGTCGAACAGCGACAGCGCCTGGAAGACGGTGGCCAACCCGTGGTAGCCGTCGGACCGCAGGCCGCCGACGCGCAGCGCCAGGTTCACCTTGCCCGGCGCGCGCACCTTGACCTGGTCAGTGTCCGGCTGGCTCGCGCTCATGCGCCCTGTCTACCAAACCCCGGCGGGAGCTGCTCGGCGATCCGGGCGAAGTCGGCGATGCCGAGCACCTCGCCGCGGGCCTGGGGATCCACCCCGGCAGCCTCCAGCGCAGCGGCGGCGTCCGCGCTGGAACCGAACAACACGGCCAGCGCCCCGCGCAGCATCTTGCGCCGCTGGGCGAACGCCGCATCGACCACCGCGAACACCTCCGAGCGGGTCGCCGTCGTGGGCGGCGGCTCGCGGCGGGTGAGCCGCACCAGCCCCGAATCCACGTTGGGGACCGGCCAGAACACCGTCGGCGGCACCGTCCCCACCCGCGCCGATTCGGCGTACCAGGCGAGCTTCGCGCTGGGCACCCCGTAGACCTTGGAGCCGGGCGCGGCGACGAGCCGGTCGGCCACCTCAAGCTGGACCATGACGAGCCCTGTGCGGATCGAATCCCAGCGCGCGAGCACGTGCAGCAGCACCGGGACGCTCACGTTGTAGGGCAGGTTCGCCACCACGGCGGTGGGCTGCGGGTCGGGCAGGTCGGTGACGGTCAGGGCGTCCGCCTCGATCACCGCGAGCTTCTCGGACGCCGCGGGCACCCGCTGGGCGACCGTCTGCGGCAGCCGACGGGCCAGCGACGACTCGATCTCGACGACGTGGACGTGGGCGGCGACCTCGAGCAGGCCCAGGGTCAGCGAGCCGAGCCCGGGGCCGATCTCCAGGACGACGTCGTCGGGGGTGATGCCCGAGGCCGCGACGATCCGCCGGACCGTGTTCGGGTCGTGCACGAAGTTCTGCCCGCGTTGCTTGGTGGGCCGCAGGTCGAGTTCGGCGGCGAGTTCGCGGATGGTGCGCGGGTCGAGCAGTCCCTCAGCCATGGGTGCCCCAGTCGCCGAACAGGGCCGTGGCGTTGGCGTCCAGGGTGGCGGCGAGCGCGTCGGCGTCCTCGCCGCGCAGGTCGGCGAGGAACCGCACCGTGTGCGGCAGCAGGTAGCTGGCGTTCGGACGCCCGCGCACCGGCACGGGCGTCAGGTAGGGGGCGTCGGTCTCGGCGAGGATCCGGTCGGACGGGGTGATCCGGGCCGCCTCGCGAAGGTCCTCGTTGGCCTTGAAGGTGACGGTGCCGGGGAAGGAGAGGTGCGCGCCGCCGTCCAGGCAGCGGCGGGCGAACGCGGCGTCGCCGGAGAAGCAGTGCATCTGGACGCGCTCGGGCCAACCCTCGGCGTCCAACACGTCGACGAGGTCGGCGTGGGCGTCCCGGTCGTGGATGACGAGGACGAGGTCGTGGGCCTTGGCCCAGCCGATGTGGGCGGCGAACGCCTCGCGCTGGCGGGCCTGGCCGGCGGCGTCCTTGACCCAGTGGTGGTCCAGCCCGGTCTCCCCCACGCCGCGGATGCGGTCGGTCGTGCCCAGCAGCGCCTCGATGCCGCGCAGGGCTTCGTCCAGGTCGTCGCCGAGCTCGACCACGTCGTGCGGGTGGATGGCGACGGTCGCGATCACCGCGTCGAAGGCCTCGGCGACCGCGACGGCGGCCTGCGAGCTGGGCAGGTCGTAGCCGACGTCCACGACGCGGTGGACACCGACCGCCGCGGCGCGGGCCAACGCGTCGGCGGCGCCGAGCCCGGTCTTGCGCTCGGTGGTGCCCAGGTGCGTGTGGGCGTCCGTGGTGGGGACGCCGAGCGGCTCGGGCGCGTCGGGCAGGTTCGCGGTCACCGGGTCATCCTGCCACGGCGCCCTACACCGGAAGCCAGCACGCGTCAGCCGCGGCGGGCGGCCAGGGCGGCCTCGTACAGCTCGTTCTTGCTGAGGCCCGCCGCGGCGGCGACCTCGGCGACGGCGGGCTTGAGCCGCTCGCCGTCCTCGACGCGGGCGAGCACCTCGGCGACGGCGTCCGCCGCGCTCACCGCCGGGCCGGACGCCCCCGCCACGACCACGGTGATCTCGCCGCGGACCTCGCCGGTGGCCCAGTCGGCCAGCTCGCCCAGCCCGCCCCGGATGACCTCCTCATAGGTCTTGGTCAGCTCCCGGCACACGGCGGCCGGACGGTCCGCCCCCAGGGCATCGCGGGCGTCGGCGAGGAAGTCGGCCAGGCGGTGGGGCGCCTCGAAGAACACCATGGTGCGCTCCTCGCGGGCCAGCGCGCCGAGGGCGCGGCGGCGCTCGCCGGCCTTGCGGGAGAGGAAACCCTCGAAGCAGAACCGGTCGGTGGGCAGCCCCGAGATCGCCAGCGCGGTCAGCACCGCCGAGGGTCCCGGCACGGCCGTCACCGTGATGCCGGCCGCGATCGCCGCCTGCACGATGCGGAACCCGGGGTCGGAGACCGCCGGCATCCCGGCGTCGGTGGCGACGACCACGCGCTCACCGGCAGCCAGGGCGTCCATCAGGACGCCGACGCGGGATGCCTCGTTGCCGTCGAAGTAGGACACCACCCGCGCGGACGTCTCGACCCCGAGGCGGCGCAGCAGGTCGCGCAGGCGGCGGGTGTCCTCGGCGGCGATGACGTCGGCGTCCACGAGGGCGGACACCATCGCGGGGCTGGCGTCGGCGGGGTCCCCGATGGGCGTGGCGGCCAGGACGAGCACTCCATCGGTCATGGGCCCCAGTATGGGGGTTCGCACGAGCTGCGGCGTGGCTACCATGGCCGGGTGACGACGCCCGAGGTCCCCACCCGCCTCGTCGCCACCACCACCCTCGAACGGCTCCGCGACGACGTCCCCGGCGACCGGCGCATCGGCTGGGCGGTCGCGCTCGGCCTCGGCCTGCTGGCGTTCGTCATCCGGTTCGTGGGACTCGAGCACCCGCACGCGGTGATGTTCGACGAGACCTACTACGCCAAGGACGCCTGGTCGCTGCTGCAGTACGGCTACGAGGGCACCTGGGCCAAGGGCGAGGTCTCCAACCCCGAGATCCTCACCGGCAGCGACGCATCGCTCAGCCCCAACGGCTCGTTCATCGTGCACCCGCCGGTCGGCAAGTGGCTGATCGCGCTCGGGCAGGCGGCGTTCGGGCTGACCCCCTTCGGCTGGCGGATCATGGCGGTGGTCTTCGGGTCACTGCTGGTGGTCGCCACGACCCGGCTCGCCCGCCGCGTGTCGCGCTCCACGCTGGTCGGCGCCACCGCCGGCATCCTGCTCACCCTCGACGGCCTGGCCTTCACCATGAGCCGGATCGCGCTGCTCGACATCTTCCAGGCGACGTTCCTGGTGGCCGGCGTCGCCGCGCTGGTCGCCGACCGCGACCACCACCGGCACCGCCTGGCCGACGCGCTGGCGTCCCGCGGCCTGACCCACCTGGGCGGCACCTTCGGGCCCCTGTTGTGGTGGCGGCCGTGGCGCTGGGTCGCCGGGGTGCTGTTCGGCCTGGCCACCGCGACCAAGTGGAACTCCCTGTTCGTGATCGCCGTCTTCGGCATCCTCACCGTGCTGTGGGACGTCGGCGCCCGCCGCCTGGCCGGGGCCAGCTTCCGCTCCTGGACCGCCCTGCTGCGCGAGGGCGTCCTCGCCTTCATCAGCATCGTCGGGACCGCTGCGGTGGTCTACATCGCCTCGTGGGCCGGCTGGCTGTCCACCTCGGGCGGTTGGGGCCGCGACTGGGGCGCCCGCCACCCCGACCACCCGTGGGTGCAGGCGTTCGGCGAGGGCTTCGCCTCACTGCTGCACTACCACCAGGAAATCTTCGCCTTCCACACCGGCGACTACATGCGCGAGCAGACCCACTCCTACGACGCGCACCCGGCCGGCTGGCTGGTGATGGCCCGACCGACCAGCTTCTACTCGGCCAACGAGGTCGCCCCGGGCACCCAGGGCTGCCCCGGCCCCGGCACCTGCGTCAGCGTCATCACCGGCATGGGGACGCCCCTGCTGTGGTGGTTCGCCGCCGCCGCCGTGATCGTGGCGATGATCTGGTGGCTGGCCGGGCGCGACTGGCGCTTCGGCGTCCCGGTGCTGGGCGCCCTGGCGACCTACCTGCCGTGGTTCGCCTCGGCCGACCGGCCCGTCTTCTTCTTCTACGCGATCACCATCGTGCCGTTCACCTGCATCGCCTTGGCGCTGGCGCTGGGGCTCGTGCTGGGCCCGGCCCGCTCCAGCACGCGGCGACGCGGCGCCATGATCGCGGGGCTGGCCGTCGGGTTCGTGGCGGTGCACTTCGCCTTCCTCTACCCCATCCTCACCGCCGAGGTGATCCCCCACGCCCACTGGGCCGCCCGGATGTGGATCGCCTCCTGGATCTGACCGCGGATCGGGCCTTGTCCGAACCGTGACCTCCGGGTCCGAATTGTGACCTTGTTCGGGGCCGGTCGCGCCAGCCCGCCGGTCTAGGGTGATCGGGAGTCTCCCGTCCACCCCCCGTCACCGGAGGTAATGCAGTGGTCCCGGCACGTCCCCGCATCGCTGCGTGGGTGCTCGCGGGGCTGCTCCTGACGGCCTGCACGTCCGAGCCCGTGCCCACGCCCACCACCCCCGCGCCGCTGCCCGCCGACACCGAACGCGACATCCGCGCCGAGCCCCGCGACCGACTCCGCGACGGCGGCCTGCTCCGCTTCCCGATCCAGGCCCTGCCCACGCAGTGGAACCCGCGCCACCCGGACGCCGACGCCGACACCCACCGCGTCCTCGCCGCGCTCACGCCCGCCCACTTCACCTTGGACGCCGCGGGGCGGGCCACGCCGAACCCCGACTTCATCACCGACGTCGACGTCCAGCACGGCGACGCCACCGTGGTCACCCTGACCCTGCACGAGCGGGCCGCCTGGGGCGACGCCACCCCCCTCACCGCCGCGGACTGGGTCGCCACCTGGCAGGCCGCCAGCGGGCGCGTCCCCGGCGTGGCCCACGCGGACGCCGACGGGTGGGACCGGGTCGCCGACGTCCGGGCCGGGGCCACACCCGGCACCGTCGTCGTGACCTATGCCGGCATCGACCCCGACTGGGCCGAACCGCTGGTGGCCGGCCCGTTGCGCGCCACCACCCAGGCCGACGCCGCGAGCTTCTCCTGGGCCAGCTACGACGACGCCCGCCACGCCGCCCCGTTCATGGTGACCCACGTGGACGCCGTCCAGGGGCTGGTCACCCTCGAGCGCAACCCCTTGTGGTGGGGGGATCGCCCCAAGCTGGAGACGATCACGTTCCGGACCGTCCCGGACGAGGCCGTCGCCGCGGCCTTCCAGCACAACGAGCTGGACGTGTGGGAGACCGGCACCTCAGCCGACCGGCTCGAGCAGTCCCGGGCGGCCGCCGACACGTCCATCCGCTCGGCACCCGGCACGAGCGGGCGCGCGCTGGTGCTGTCCGGGGAGGGCACGCTGGCCGACCCGGCGCTGCGCCAGGCGCTGCTGCTGGCCATCGACCCGGTGGAGGTGGGGGTCGCCGGCCTGCCCGCCGGCACCGCCGAGCCGCGCGCCTGGGCCAACACCCTGCTGCTGCCCACCCAGCCCGGCTACACCGACCAGGGCCGCGCCACCGGCATGACCACCGACCCCACGCGCGCGGCCGACCTGCTCACCGAGGCCGGCTGGGTGCTGGACGACGGCGTCCGCACCCGTGACGGGCAGCCGCTGACCGTGACCTTCCACGTCGACCCCGCCGACCCGCGCACCGGCACCGAGTTCGACGCCCTGGCCGACCAGGTGGCGGCCGTCGGCATCACCCTCGAGCCGGCCACCGAGGGCGCCGACCTGACGGCGGTCTCCACCGTGGTGGACGCCTTCCCGCTGGCCCACCTGCCCCGAGCGGCGACGGACGCCCCGGGCGCGGCCGAGTTGGTCGCCCGCGTCCGTACCGAGACGGACGCCGTGCGCCGGGCCGACCAGGCCGCCCAGTTGGCCCGCCTGCTGTGGCAGGAGGTGCAGGTGATCCCGCTCTACCAGGAGCCGCACTTCGCGGCGGTCCGCTCCGACCTGGCCAACCTGGGCTCCCCCGGTTTCGGGACCACCTCCTGGGAGGACGTGGGCTGGACGAGCTGAAGGCGTTAGAGTCCAACCGTTTGTCCACAGGACGGGGAAGGTCGCGCCATGGCTCTTTGGAAGCTGCACGGTGATGGGACGCTGAAGCCGGGGGCCGTCGTGGCACCCCACGAGCGCCTCAGCTGGGGCAAGACCGTCGGGCTCGGCGCCCAGCACGTGGTGGCGATGTTCGGCGCCACCTTCGTGTTCCCGCTGCTGATGGGCCT
>JAUNSA010000006.1:36518-39458 GCA_030539405.1 Propionibacteriaceae bacterium | reverse complement strand
GAAGGCTCGGGGGTGGGGGTGACCTCGGGGGACGGCTCCGGCGTGGGCGTGACCACCGGCGATGGTTCCGGCGACGGCTCCGGCGTGGGCGTGACCTCGGGGGAGGGCGTCGGAGTCGGCGTCGGCAGAATGACAGGCGCGACGACGGGTGCCGGCTCCCTCGGCGGGCGGGGCGTCGGGGTCGGCGACGGCACCGGACACACCGAGGACACGGCTGCCATGGCCCGCTCGACGGCAGCCTGGCGCTCGGTGACCGTGGCGGCCGCGGCGTCGGCGTCCGCGATCAGGGACGTCAGCGGGCCGAGGTCGATCGCCACGGGCGGCACCGGAGGCACCGGAGGCACAGCAGGCACAGGAGGTGCAGGGGGTGCCGGCGACACCGCGGCGTCAGTGGGCATCGGTGCCAGGGCAGGAGGCGCGGTGACCTCAGCGGCACTCCCCACCACACTCCCGGAGCCCCCCGAAGAAGCAGCCAACCCGGCCGTGCCCAGGCCGCTGGTGCCGGAGCGTCCGGCGTCCTTGAGCTGGGCCAGGGACAGCGCGGCGGCGTCCACTTCGGCCTGGGCTGCCAGGACGCGGGTGCGCAGGGGCTCGTCGTCGAGGATGGCCAGCACGTCGCCGGCCTTGACCTCGTCGCCGAGCGTGGCGGGCACCTCCTTGACGGTGCCGGCGGCGGGGAACCGGATGGAACGCTGGTCCACCTTGGTGACGGGGCCGTTGCCGACCAGCGTCTGGGTGACGTCGCCGCGGGTGGCCTGGACGACCGAGTAGCGGTCCGAGGTCGCGCCAGGGCGCTGCGACAGGGCGACGGCGCCGCCGCCGAGCCCGATCAGGGCCAGCACCAGGCCGGCCGCGACCACCTTCTTGCGCCGCACGTGGGCCGGATTGCGTGGGCTGTCGGGGGCGGGAGGCTTGAGCCGGGCCGGGGGCAGGGGAGTGGGTTCGGTCATGCTGGCTTCCTCACTCACGGCGGAGTGCGTCGATCGGGGCGAGCCGCGAGGCCCGGGAGGCGGGGTAGACGCCGGCGATGAGTCCGATCGCGGCGGAGACGCTGAGCGCCATGATGACGGTGGGCACCGAGACGGGCACGGGGAAGTTGGCCAGCGCCGTGATCAGCCACGCCACGCCGGCGCTGACGCCCAGGCCGAGCGCACCGCCGACGAGGGCGAGCATCGCCGCCTCGGTGAGGAACTGGGCCAGGATCGTCCGGCGTCGGGCGCCCAGCGCCTTGCGCAGGCCGATCTCCCGGACGCGCTCCTGCACCGAGACGAGCATGATGTTCATCACGCCGATCCCGCCCACCACGAGCGAGATCGCGGCGATCCCGCCCAACAACAGGGTGAGCGCCGCGGTGACCTGCTCCATCGCCGCCACCAGGGACTGCTGGGACATGATCATGATCCCGGCCTCGTCGGCGCTGGCGACGCCGCGGCGTGCTGTCAGGAGGGACTCCGCCTCCTGGTGGGCCTGCGTCAGGTTCTCCGACGAGGTCGCCTTCACGTAGATGGAGGTCAACGTCTCCTCCCCCCACGACAGGCGCTCCAGGTAGGTCGGCAGGGGGATGACGACCACGTCGTCGGAGGTCATCATGCCGCCGGCCTGCTCCAGCACGCCGCTGACCAGGAAGGTGTTGCCGTTGAGGCTGACGGTCTGGCCGACCGCCGCTCCCGGGTCACCGAACAACTGGGTCGCGGTCGAGCTGCCGAGCACGGCGACGGCCGCGGCGTCCGCCTCCTGTTCGGCGGTGAAGAAGGTCCCGGACGCCATGGCCCGGCCCTGGACGTCCAACCACGCGGCCGAGGTGGCCTCCCCGGACGCGCCGTGCGTGACATCACCGGCGGTGATGTCGAAGCCGGTGTTGATGGTCGGGGCCACCGCGGCGATGTCCGGGGCGATGGTCGGGTCGGCCAACGCCTCGGCGTCCGCCACCGACAGCGGCAGCATCGCGGACTGGTCGGGCATCGGCTGCGACGGGTCGTACCCCATGAAGCTGCCGCCCTGCACGGTCAGCAGGTTCGAGCCGAGGCTGTCGATCTCGGAGCTGACCGACGCGGTGGCGCCCTGGGCCATCCCCACCGACAAGGTGACCGCCGCGATCCCGATCGTGATGCCCAGGGTCGTCAGCACCGACCGGACGCGGTGGGCGAAGATCGCGTCCAGGGCCAACCGCAGGGTCTCCCACCAGGTCATCATCGGAGCTCACCTGCCGTCTCGTCAGCGGCGATGCGGCCGTCGAAGACCCGGACGACGCGCTGGGCGCGCGCCGCCACATCCTCCTCGTGGGTGATCAACACGATGGTGCGGCCGGCGGCGTGCAACTCGTCCAGCAGGCCGAGGACGTCTGCGGTCGAGACCGAGTCGAGGTTGCCGGTGGGCTCGTCGGCCAGGATCAGCGCCGGGTCGGTCACCAGCGCGCGGGCGATCGCCACGCGCTGCTGCTGG
Source organism: Propionibacteriaceae bacterium (assembly GCA_030539405.1). Lineage (GTDB taxonomy): Bacteria > Actinomycetota > Actinomycetes > Propionibacteriales > Propionibacteriaceae > Propioniciclava. Next base: position 37,016 of record JAUNSA010000006.1, on the reverse strand, counting down.
CCACCCGACAGCTCGCCGGGACGATGGTGCCCCCGCTCGGCCAGCCCGACGCGAGCCAGAGCGTCCAGCGCGCGTTGCTTGCGTTCGGACGCCTTGACCCGGCCGTACCAGAGGGGGAGTTCCACATTGCGCCAGGCCGTCTGGGTCGGCAGCAGGTTGAACTGCTGGAAGACGAACCCGATCCGTTCGTTGCGGATGTCGGCCAGGGCGTTGTCGGACAGGCGGGCGACGTCCTCGCCGTCGAGGACGTACTGGCCGGACGTCGGCACATCGAGGCAGCCGATCACGTTCATCAACGTCGACTTGCCCGACCCCGAGGGCCCCATGATCGCCACGTACTCCCCGGCATGGATGTCGAGGTCCACCCCCCGCAGGGCGTGCACCTCGACCGAGCCGGTCGAGTACGTCTTCCAGATGCCGCGCAACTGCAGCACGGGGATGGGAATCTCGGACGCCCCGGGCGCGTCCTGGTCGGGGTGGGTCACGGTCATCGCTTGG
>JAUNSA010000006.1:25930-36508 GCA_030539405.1 Propionibacteriaceae bacterium | reverse complement strand
TTCCTCGGTGACCTCGACCGCCGCACCCTCCTCGACCGCCGCCCCCGCGACCATCGCGACCGGGCCGAAGTAGACGATGACGTCGCCCTCGTCCAGGCCCGACGTCACCGCGATCATCGGCCCGTTCTCGCTGCCGAGGGTGACGTCCCGGGTGGTGGACTCCTCGCCGTGCTTGACCATCACGGTGCCCTGGCTCTCCGACATGCGATCGAACAGGGCCTCGACCGGAATCATCAGGGACTGCTCGCCCTGCTCGGCGAGGACCTCGATCGTGGCCGCGGCGCCGGCGTACACGTCGGCGGGCTGGCCCTCGAGGGTCACGACGAGGGGGAAGGACGCGCCGCCGGGGCGTCCGTTGCCGGTGTCGGGGGCGGTCTCGGCGACCACACCCAGGGACGTCACGGTGCCGCGCAGGGGTTCGGGCGTGGACGAGGTGGTGACGATGGCCTGCATGTCCTTGGCCAGGCGGCCCCGCTCGGCGCCCCCGACCGAGGTGGCCACCTGGAAGCTGCGGGAGATCACCACGATGTCGGCCTGCCCGCCGCCGGTCCCGGCGTCCGGGCCCATGGCCGCGCCACCGGAGCCGGCCAGCTCACCCTGCTGGATGTTCACCGCGGCCACGACGCCGTCGATGGTCGAGGTGAGGGCGGCCTTCTCCAGGGCGGATTCGGCCTCCTTCAACGCCTGGGCCTTGAGGGCGTGGGCCGAGCGCATGGCGCTGACCGCTGCCGAGGAGCCCGACTTGCGGGCGTCCTGGTAGTCCTGCCAGGCCGCGTTGGTCTCCGCACGCGCGTCGGTGACGGCCGCGCTCAGCTCGGTGTCGTCGATCGTGGCGAGCACCGTGCCCGGGGTGACGGGGTCACCCACCGACACGGTGACCTGGTTGACCTCGCCGGGACTGGCGAAGGACAGGTCCAGGCGCTGGGTCGGCTCGATCGTCCCCGGCAGCGTGACGCTCGCCGCGGCGTCCATGCGCGTGACCACGTACTCGTGCTGGCCGACGTCGGAGCCCTGGTTGCCGCCCAGCATCGCCCCCATCAACAGGGGCAGCAGCAGCACGAAGCCGAGCAGCAACAGGATCGGGATGGCCGCACCGATCAGCAGGTAGTGCCACGGGCGCAACGGACGCCGCACCTTGCGGGGGCGCGGGGGTGCGACGGTGGGATCGTTCGGGGGTGGCGTGCTCACGCGGCATTCTCCTGTCGGTCTGGGGTCACTCTGCCCCATCTCGTCCCCCACCGCCTGCACCCGGGGTCGATTCGGGATCGTCCCGGGGTAGGACTTTGGTCGCGGCCTGCGGTCGCCCGCGTGTGCGGATCGGCGAGACGTGCGCCACGATGGTGGGGACTGAGCCCGGTCCGCATGGGCCGAGCCACGACGAGGAGGTCATGGGGAATGGAACGGTTCATGTTGGCGGGACACAACCTGGGGCTGGATCTCATGCGGGCGACCGAGGCGGCCGCACTGGCGGCCGGGCGTTGGGCCGGACGCGGTGAGAAGGAGCTCGGCGACAAGGCTGCGGTGGACGCCATGCGCGCGATCCTCAACCAGGTGCGCATGGACGGCACCATCGTGATCGGCGAGGGCGAGAAGGACGAGGCCCCGATGCTCGCCAACGGCGAGAAGGTCGGCACCGGTGAGGACGAGAAGATCGACATCGCGGTCGACCCGGTCGACGGCACCCGCCTGCTGGCCTGGGGCATGCGCAACTCGATCGCCGTGCTCGCGGCGGCCGAGGGCGGCACGATGTACGACCCCCACATGTGCTTCTACATGGAGAAGCTCGTCGTCAGCCGCAACGCCGCCGACGTCATCGACCTGGACGCACCGATCGCCGACAACATCCGCAACGCGGCCAAGGCCGAGGGCAAGGACGTCTCCGAGTTCGTCGTGGGCGTCCTCAACCGTGATCGCCACAACGACCTGGTCAAGGAGATCCGGGCAGCCGGGGCCTCGACCCGCATGTTCACCGACGGTGACGTCGCCGCCGCCGTCGCGGCCGCGACCCCCGGGGTGAAGATCGACATGCTCGCCGGCATCGGCGGCAGCCCCGAGGGCGTCGTCACCGCGTGTGCGATGAAGTGCCTGGGTGGCCGCATCCTGGCCCGCCTGCATCCGACCACCGATGAGGAGCGCCGGCGCACCGCCGAAGCTGGCTTCGACGTCGACCGCGTGCTCGACACCAACGACCTGGTCCGCTCCGAGAAGACCCTGTTCGTCGCCACGGGCATCACCGACGGCGACCTGGTCGACGGCGTGCAGTACCTCCCCGGTGGGGATGCGCGCACACACTCGGTCGTGATGCGGTCCGAGTCCGGCACCGTGCGCTGGATCGAGGCGCACCACCAGCTCGACAAGGTCACCGCGTGGCGCGCCGCGCACGGCGGCTGAGGGCTTCGGCTCAGCGGTAGAAGCTGCTGATGGGCCCGATCCAGTGGGTCGGGTCCACGAAGTCCCCGTGCTCCTTCACCGCGAAGTGCAGGTGCGGCTTGGTGACCGACCCGGTCGCCCCCATGAAGGCGATCAACTGGCCCCGCGAGACCCGCTGGCCCTGGCCGACGACGTAGCCGCTCAGGTGGATGTAGCGGGAGTCGACGTTGCCCAGACCGGGGTGGGACAGGTAGAGCGAGTTGCCGCCCCCATTGGTCCAGCCGCGGAACATGACGATGCCGTCGGCCGCCGCGTAGATCGGCTGACCCGTCGTGTCACCCAGGTCGATCCCGTTGTGGAACGTGCGGCGCTTGGTGATCGGGTGGATCCGCCAGCCGAACGGCGACGTCGGCGAGCCATTGGTCCCGGCCGGCTGGTGCATGCGGTACACCGGCGGGGGCGGCGGCAGCTTCGGCAGGGGGCCGTGGTTGCGCAGCGTCGTGCTGGCCGTCAGGGGTGCGGCCCGGAACAGGAACGCCGCCATGGCGTCGCGCTTGATGGATTCGGCCGGACGGAAGGCCCGCCCGCCGTCGGCCTCCCAGCCGGTGGCCAGCTTCGAGTGCGACAGCCAGGACATCTCCTTGTGGAACATCTGCTGGGCCGCCACGTCGACGAACGGGCTGGTGGCCGGCGCGCGGAAGGCGGGTTCACCGGCGAAGCGGTAGAGGAAGGCGGCCATCGCGTCGCGGGCGATCGGGGACTCGGGGCGGAACCAACGCTGGTGGTCCTCGACCCACCCGGTCGTGACCCGGACGTTCGCCAGCCATTCGATCTGCGGGTAGAACATGTGGTGGCGGGGCACATCGGCGAACGTCGGCTCGCCCGGCGGCGTGAACGACGGGGAGCCGGCCATCCGGTACAGGAAGGCGGCCATGGCCCCGCGCTCGACGTAGTGCAGCGGCCGGTAGGTCCCGTCGGAGTAGCCGGTGCTGATGCTCACGGCATTCAGCCACTCGACCTCCTTGACGAACTGGTTGGTCGTCACCACATCGGTGAACACGCGCCGTGGCTGCGCGCTGCGTGAGGGCTTGTGCGTCACCACCCCGGAGGTCGGCGACCAGGTCAGCGTGAGCCGCTGGTAAGCGCGATGGCACACGCCGGCCGCGGTGCAGACGGGGGCCGAGACCGGGGCCCCGGTCCGGACCCGACCGAGCTCGGCGGCGTGCTCCTCCAGCGCGGTGCGGGCCTGGACGGCCAGGGCATCCCCGTCCGGGCCGGGCTCCGGGGTGGGCTCGGGTGCCACCGACGGGGTCGGCTCGGCCGTCGGCGCGGGAGAGCCGGTGGGCTCGGGGGCCCCTGACTCAGGGGAGGGCGCCGGCCGGGCCGTCTGCGAGGAGCGCGACGGATCCTGTGCGCGGGCCGGGTCCTCGGCGGGGGACGGCTCGGCGGTCGGCATCGGGTCGGCCGACGGGATCGGCTCGGCGGTCGGTGCCGCGGTGGGCAGCGGGGTCCCCGAGGGTGCGGGTTCGGCCGACACGGTCGTGCTGAACAGCAAGGACAAGACCGTGAGGAGGGCGAGAAGCAGGGGGATGTGGCGGCGTGACGTGCTCAAGGCTGACTGACTCCAGTCCATCGATGAGGGGCTGGGGTGGTGGGCCCGATCGTTCAAACGATCCACACGATACGTCAGGGTCGGCTCTGCCGACGAATCGACATTCCGCCCGGGGTGAACGCCGGGATCCCCGCGGGTGAAGTGGCCGCTGCCGACTCGGGCAGCAGAGGGGGCGGCGGCTACAGTGTCGCCGGTGGGACGACTGATGCGCGCGCAGAACCCGGCGGCACTGGCCGCCGTGGTGGCGTTCGCGCTGGGCGTGACCGGCTGCGCGTCGAGCGCTCCGGCCACCGCGCCCCAGCCCACGACCGAGGCCCAAGCGGTCGCCAACGATGCGACGCAGCAGGCATCCCCGACGACGGCCCCGATCCAGCAGCAGGCAGAGCCCTCCGCCGAGGGCGTGTCCGGCACGGCCCTGGGCGGCGCCACGGCCGATCAGGGGACGGTGAGCTCCGGCATCCCGGTGCCCTCGGCGGCGCCGGTGGTCCTCGGGGAATGGCGGGCCGGCGAAGGCGTGGCCGGCTTCGACGTCTCCCGTTACCAGGAGGCCGTGAACTGGCAGGGGCTGGCCCAGACCGGCCACGCGTTCGTGTACGTGAAGGCGACCGAGGGTGGCTCCCACCGCAGCCCCACCCACGACGAGCAGCGCACCGCCGCCCGGGAGGCCGGACTGCTCCAGGGCGGCTACCACTACGCGCGCCCGGCCCAGTCGTCGGGGACGCTGCAGGCCCGGTTCTTCCACGGCCTGGGCGGCGGCTGGTCCGCCGACGGCCTCACCCTGCCCGGAGCCCTCGACCTCGAGTTCGCCGAACAGGGCCCGCAGTGCCATGGGTTGTCCCCGGGCGAGATGGTCGCGTGGGTGCGCGAGTTCTCCGACGAGTACCGGCGCCTGTCGGGCCGCATCCCGGTCATCTACACCAGCGCCGAGTTCTGGGACATCTGCACCGGCGGCGACGACTCCTTCGCCGACCACCCGCTGTGGTTGTTCGACCACGCCGAGGTCCCCGGGCCCCTCCCGCAGGGCTGGGAGCGCCCCACCCTGTGGCAGCGCGGCATCGTCGACCACCTCGACCGCAACGTCTTCTTCGGCACCGCCGAGCAACTCGCCGCCTGGGCGTCCGCACCCTTGCGGTAGGGTGGCCGCTGAACACACACGTGCTCCGGGGTCGGTGAAAATCCGAGCCGGCGGTGACAGTCCGCGACCCAGCGCTCCTTGAGGGCTGGCTGACCTGGTGAAATTCCGGGACCGACGGTGAAAGTCCGGATGGGAGGCAGCACGGGCGTGGTCGGCGCACCCGCGTACGGGTGGGCCACCCCGTCGGCGTCCTCCTCAACCCCCCCGCGGCGCGACGACGACGAGGGGAGGCACCATGGCGCTCACCACCGTGCCCCGCCGCGCCCGCCCCACTGGTCGACTCGCCGCCGCCCCCTGGGTGTTCGCCGCGATGCTCCTCCTGGCCTGGGCCCTGATCGTCGCCCTGGCCGCCCCTCCTGCCTATGTGCTGCCCTCCCCGCTGGCCGTCGCCCAGCGGCTCGGGGTCGGGCTGGCCTCGCCCGGCTTCTGGGCGGCGGTCCAGATGACGTTCGCCGAGGCGGTCGGGGGCAGCATCCTCGGCGCGGCCGTGGCCCTGCCGCTGGCCATCGGCATCCACCGCAGCCGCCTGCTCAGCGCCGCCGTGACGCCCTTCCTCGGCGCCACCCAGGCCATCCCCGCCATCGCGGTGGCCCCCCTGCTCGCCATCTGGGTCGGCTACGGGATCGGGCCGATCGTCTTGCTGTGCGCCCTGATGGTGTTCTTCCCGATCCTCGTCTCGTCCGTGGTGGGCCTGCGCCACGTCGACCAACGCGTGGTGGACGCCGCGCGCATGGACGGCGCCGGCAGCCTCGCCCTGCTCCGCCAGATCGAGCTGCCCCTGGCCCTGCCGAACGTGCTCGCCGGCCTGCGCAACGGGTTCGCCCTGTCGGTGACCGGCGCGGTGGTCGGCGAGATGGTGATGGGCGGTTCGGGCCTGGGCCAACTGCTCACCGCGCAACGCGACGCCGTGGACACTGCGGGCATGTTCGCCACCATCGCCGTGTTGTGTGCGCTGGCGTCCGGCCTGTACGGACTCATCCACCTGGTCGAACAGCGTTCGCGCACGATCGCGTCCCTGCGCTGACCCCCAACCCAACCCGGAAGGTGACCTCGATGAAGACAACGCCCCGCCTGCTGATGGCCCTGCTGGCCGTGTTCGCCCTGGTGCTGACCGGGTGTGCGCGGGTGCCCGTGCAGACGCCGGGTGCCGGACCGGCGCCGGCGACGATCGGGCTCACCTACATCCCCGACATCCAGTTCGCGCCGTTCTACGTGGCCGCCGACCAAGGGCACTTCTCGGCAGAGGGGGTGGACGCCACCCTGCGCCACCACGGCGCCCAGGAAGGGCTGTTCACGGCCCTGGTCGCCGGGCAGGAGCAGTACGTCATCGCGGGCGGCGACGAGGTGGTCCAGGCCCGCGCCGAAGGCCTGGACCTGGTCGCGATCGGGCAGTACTACCACGCCTACCCGGTGGTGCTGATCGTCCCGGAGACCTCGCCGGTGCAGTCGGTGGCCGACCTGGCCGGCCAGCGGATCGGGCTGCCCGGCCGGTTCGGTGAGTCGTGGTTCGGGCTGCAGGCCGCCCTGGCCGGGGCCGACCTGACCGAGGACGACGTCGAGGTCGTCGAGATCGGCTACACCGCCCAAGCGGCCCTCACCACCGGCAAGGTGGACGCCGTCGTCGGGTTCTCCAACAATGACCTCGTGCAGTTCGGTCTGGCCGGCATCCCCGTGCGGGCGGTCCCCCTGCGGAGCGAGGGGCCGGTCCCGCTGGTGAGCATCGTGCTCGCCACCACCCGCGAGCAGGCCGAGCGCCATCCCGACACCACCCGCGGCATCGCCCGCGCGATGGTGACGGCCCTCGAGCAGGTGGTCGCCGACCCCAACGCCGCCCTGGCCGCCGGCGACGGCCACATCCCCACCCTCGACCAGGCCGGGGCCCGGGCGTCCGCCCAGGCGACGCTCGAGGCGACCACGCCGCTGTGGACGCCCGCGCCCGGCTCGGCGACCGGACGCCTCGACGAGACCGCCTGGCGTGACATGATCACCTTCATGGGCGAGGCGGGCATCATTTCCTCTGACGTCGTGGTCGACGAGGTCATGACCAACGAGTTCATCGATGGGTGAGGTCGCGGTCCCGGGCTGGGACGACTACTTCCTCGGCATCGCCGAAGCCGTCGCCCGGCGCGCCAAGTGCACCCGGCGGCGGGTGGGGGCGGTGCTGGTCCACGAGCGTCGGATCATCGCCACCGGCTACAACGGAGCCGCACCCGGGCGTCCGGACTGCTTGGAGGGCGCGTGCCCGCGCGGCCAGCTCAGCTACGACGAGGTGCCCGGCCTGGGCGACTACGACCGGCCCGGGACGCCCGGGTTCTGCATCGCGATCCACGCCGAGGTGAACGCCTTGCTGTTCGCGACGCGCGACACGAAGGGGGCCACCGCCTACATCACGGACCCGCCGTGTCCGGGGTGCCGCAAGGCCCTCGCGGCCGCCGGCATCGTCCGGGCCGTGTGGCCCGGGGGGAGCCACGACGGCACCGGACTCGTCGACTGGTCCGCCGCCGGGCCGTGACCGCGCAGCGCTGGCTCGGCTGGGTGCGCGAGCGGCCGCTGCTGGCGGCGGACGCGGTGGCCGCCTCGGGATTCCTCGCCTGGATCCAGCGGGTCTTCTCGGTGCTGGTGCCGGCCTCGGCCGCGGCGTCCCTGATCCTGGCCGCCGACCAGCTCCACGCCCTCCACGGGCTGTGGCTGGCGCTGGTCAGCGGGCCTCTGCTGGCGGCGAGCGTGGTGCTGCCGGTGTATGCCTGGTCGCGCCGGGGCATCGAGGTGCCCGCCGCCGTGTTCTCGCTGGCGGTGATCATCGGCCTGTGGACCTGGCCGTTCGCCTGGCAGGGCGAGGTGGTCGCCGGCGCCGACCCGGTGGCGCCGTGGCTGTGGCCCTGCATCGCGCCGTCGACGGTCCTGCTGGGCATCGCGCGCGGCCATGTGGCGGCGCTCGTCCACAACCTGCTGTGCTGCACCGCCTACCTGACCATCCTGCTGGATCCGGGCGGGGGCACCGCCAACACGGTGCTGGCGGTCCAGGGGACGCTCGGGCTGGCGATCCAGCCGATCATCTTCCTGCTGCTGCTCAGCTATGTGAAGCGCGAGGCCACCACACTGGACGCCTGGGTCTCGGCCCTGCGCCACGAGCGCGCGGCGGCGGCCGTCCGCAGCCTGATGGACGCCGAACGCGACCGGTGGGAGGCGGTGCTGCACGACGACGTGATGGCCGCGCTGGCCGCCGCGACGCGCAGCACGACCAGCAGCGATCCGCACGTGGTCGACCTCGCCAGCCGCGCGGTGACCGTCCTGGACGCCGAGGCGTCCGACCTGGCCGCCGAACCCATCCCCCCGGCCCACCTGGTGCGCCTGCTGCGCGATGTGGCCGCGGCCGTCTCGCCCGGCGCCGAGGTCGTCGACGCGGCCGCCCCGCGGGCGCCGCTGGTGCCCTATCCCGTGGCGACCGCGCTGGCCCAGGCGGTCCGCGAGGCGGTGCTGAACGTCGAGAAGCACGCCGAGGCGGACTCCCTGGTCGTGACGGTCGGGGTCGAGGAGCGCCCCGAGGGGGACGTGCACGTGCGGGTCGAGGTGGTCGACGACGGGATCGGTTTCGACACCGAGACGATCCCCGGGCGCCGGCTGGGGATCCGGTTGGCCCTGCGCCGCCGCCTGCGTGGCGTCGGTGGGGACGCCACGGTCTCCAGCGCGCCGGGGGAGGGCACCCGCGTCGTGCTCACGTGGACGGGGGCCGGCGGGGTGGCCGAACGCGGCTCCCAGGCGGCGGCCACGACGTGGCGCCGGCACGCCACGCTCGCCCAGGTCGACGTCCGGCCCATCGCCACGCTCATGGGCCTCACCTCGGCGCTGTTCGCCGTCATTTCTGCGTTGCAGATCCCCAGCTCGCCGCGCCCCGAACTCATCGTGCTGGCGACGCTGGTGTCGATCGTGGTCACCCCGCTGGGCCTGCAACGGTTCGGCCAGGAGCTCTCAACCTGGCGCGCGGTCGCCATGCTCGGCGGTGGCGTCGCCATCATCGCGCTCAGCCTCGCGGCCGCCCCGCCGCCGCCGTGGCCGGTCTACGCCACCGCCTTCATCGGGATGGTGTGCATCATCACGCTGCTGATGCGCGCCGGCCAACGCCGCCTGCTGGCGTGGACGCTGGCCGTCCTGGCCGCCATCACGGTGTTCACCGGGGCGCTGGCGGCCGGGCAGGCGCTGCCGCGCGTGGTGGGGACGGCCATCAACCCGATCGGCTGGATGGTGGTGGCCGAGATGCTGGCGGTGTGGCTGGCCCGGGTGGGCCAGCACCTCGATCGGGCCCAGCGCGCCGCCGACGATGCCGCCGCCGACAACGCGGCGGCGCTGGTGCGGCTCGTGCGCCGCGAGGTGTGGGTCGCCGACGTGCGCAGCCAGGTGGGGGAGGTGCTGGCCCGGCTCGCCGACCCCACGGTCCCGATCACGGACGCCGACCGCCAGGTGAGCCGCGTGCTGGAGGGGCGGCTGCGGGACGCCCTGCGGGCGGCCAACTTCTCCGCGCCCAGCCTGGCCACGGCGATCCTCAGCGCTCGGTTGCGCGGCGTCGAGGTGACGCTGGTCGACAACCGCGAGGGACCCTTGGACGATGCCGTGCGGGGTGTGGTCACCCGCCACCTGGAGAAGGTGGTGAACGCTGCCCAACAAGGCAAGATCGTGGCGCGGACGGCTCCCCAGTCCTACGCGGGGGCGGTTACGATCATGCAGGTGGACGCCGACGGGGCGACGCTGACCACATTCGACGACCAGGGCAACTCGACGGTTACGAGGACGTGAGCAGGGTGCAGACGATCAGGATCGCGATCATCGATGATCACGAGGCCATCCGGGTGGGGCTCGCTTCGGCGCTGGGTGACCCCACCGAGGCGGTCGAGGTCGTCGCCAACGCGGCCACCGTGGCCGACTTCCTCGCCGCGGACCACGCCGCCGTCGACGTCGCGCTGCTCGACCTGAACCTCGGCGACGACTCCGACCCCAAGGACAACGCCGAACTGCTGCGCGCCGAGGGCATCCGGGTGCTGGTGTACTCCATCGCCGACAACGTGCGTCTGCTGCGCCGGGCGCTGGCCGGCGGCGCCGACGGCGTCTGCCGCAAGGCCGAACCCGTGGCCGACACCCTCGAGGCGATCCGGGCCGTCCACGCGGGCCACCAGGTGATCAGTCAGGAGGTGTTCGCGGCCATCGAGGGCGACAGCGAACATGTCGCTGCGGCGCTGGGTCCGCGCGAACGCGAGGTGCTCAGCCTGTACGCCGCCGGCCTGGAGATCCCGCAGATCGCCCGTTCGTTGTTCATCAGCGACAACTCCGTCAAGGAGTACCTCAAGCGGATCCGGGTGAAGTACATCCAGGTGGACCGGCCAGCGGCGTCCAAGCTCGACCTGTTCCGCCGCGCGGTCGAGGACGGGATCGTCCCGCCCGTGGAGCCGATGGTCTGAGGGCCTCCTCA
>JAUNSA010000006.1:0-25920 GCA_030539405.1 Propionibacteriaceae bacterium | reverse complement strand
TCAGAGGCCGACCTCTGGGGCCGACCTCAGAGCCCGCGCAGGAAGTCCGGGTCGTCGTCGGGCGCGATCGCGCGTCGCGTCCCGCCGCCCACGCCATGTTGGGTCGGACGCCCCAGCGTGAACCAGCCCAACGGGCCCAACGCGGGGACCAGCACCGCCAAAGCCCACAGCCAGCGCGGCATCAGGCGCACCCGCCGGGGATCGGCCTGCAACGCCTCCACCAGCGCGTACACCGAGAGGGCGACGAGGGCGACGATCAGCAGGACGCGAGGCATGCCCTCCAATCTACCCGCGCACCGGCATGGCAGGATGGCCGGGGTTGGCAACAGGGCGGACAACACGACGGAGGGCACGTGGCGACGACGGCTGAGTGGGTCGAGGGCGCGCGGGTGCGCACGCTCCCGGCGGCCGTCGCCCCGGTCCTGGTCGGGACGGCGGTGGCCTGGCACGCCGGGTCCGCGGACGCCGTGCGCGCCGTCCTGGCCGGCGTGGTCGCGCTGGCGCTCCAGCTCGGGGTCAACTTCGCCAACGACTACTCCGACGGCATCCGGGGCACGGACGCCGACCGCGTGGGTCCGCTGCGCCTGGTCGGCTCGGGGTCGGCCTCGCCGGCGGCGGTGAAGGCCGCCGCGTTCGGGTGCTTCGCGCTGGCCGGGGTCGCCGGTCTGGCCCTGGTCGTGCTCACCGGCCAGTGGTGGCTGCTCGCGGTCGGCGTCGCCTGCATCCTGGCCGCCTGGTACTACACGGGCGGACGCCGACCCTACGGCTATGCCGGGCTGGGCGAGCTGTTCGTCTTCGTCTTCTTCGGGCTGGTGGCGACCGTGGGCACCACCTTCGTCCAGACCCTGGACGTGCCGTGGCCGGCGGTGGCCGGCGGCGTGGCGACCGGCGCCCTGGCCTCGGCGATCCTGGTGGCCAACAACCTGCGCGACCGCGCCGGGGACGAGGTCGCCGGCAAGAACACCCTCGCCGTCCGCCTGGGGGACGCCAACACCCGCCGCTTCTACGCAGCCCTCGTCCTGACCGGTGCACTGGGCGTCGTCGCGCTGGCCGCCGGCACCACCTGGTGGGCGCTGCTCGGCCTGCTGGGCCTGCTCGTCGCGATCGGGCCCGTCCGGGCCGTGTTGTCCGGGGCGCAGGGTCGCGACCTCATTGGCGTCCTCAAGCGGACCGGCATCGCCGAGGTGCTGTCGGCGGTCGGCGTCCTGGTGGGGGTGGTGCTGGCATGAGCGAGGACCTCTCGACGACGCGCCTGTCCGGGCCCATGGTGGTGGTGACGTGGCTGGTCGCCCTCGGCTGGGTCGTGCTGGCCATCGTGTCCTGGGTCGGGTTGCCCGCCCCCGGCGGGATCATCCTGGCGGCCGTCGGCAGCGTGGCCGCCCTGCTCACGGGCTGGTTGGCGGCGACGATGGTCGTCAGCCACGACGCCGAGGGCGTAGAGCTGCCGAAGCTGGGCCGCACCGAGTGGGCCGACGTGCAGGCCATCGAGCTGCACGAGGGCTTGGTCTCGGTGCCCTACGTCGTCGTGCGGCAGGGCCGCACGCTCACCGACGTGCCGTTGGACGGGCTGGCCTGGTTCGGCGGGACCGACGGGCTCGCCCGCACCCTGGCCGAGAAGCTGGCCGCGGCCGCCGGGATCGACGCGGTCGGCGTCCGGAGCAAGCACGCCGCACCGGGGCGCCGCGCGGCCTGACCTCAGCGCTGCTCGCGCAACCACCGGCGCAGGTGCCAGGTGGCGCGCACGTCGTCCTCGTTGTACTCCAGCACTCGGACGCGCGCCTGCTCGCGGACGCGTTCGTCCGGGTCGCCCACCGCCTCGGCGAACCACCGCTGGGAGTTCAGCCCGCCCGGGTCCTCGTCGCGCCAGGCGAACCCGGTCACGGCGGAGGTCACGACCTTCAGCCCCAGCCCGTGGGCGCCGAAGAAGTGGGTGCGGACGACCTCGAACAGGTCCTCGAAGTGCTCGGACGCCCACGCGGACGCCCAGGCGCCGACCTCGCCCAGCTTGGGGGCGAGCCGGTTCAGGCGGATCATCTCGTAGTCGGAGTAGTGGTACACGGCCGCGTCGTGGCCCTCGACCACGCTGCGCAGCCAGGTGAGGGCCTCCGCGGCCAGCGCCCGTTCCGCGGCATCGTCCAGGTCGGTGAAGGCGGCGAACTGGCGCACCATCGGCTCGCCGGTGCTCGGGTCGTCGACGCAGAATCCCCACAGGTAGACGCGGTCGTCGGCCGAGGTCTCCAGGTCGATGTCGATCTCCAGCGCGTGCGCGGGCAGGTCCAACGGCCCCTGGGTCTGGCGCTCCAGCTCGATGCCGGCGTGGAGGAGCTGCGCGCGGCGATGCGCCCGGCGCAGGCGGGCCTCCCCGCCGATCCGGTGGCTGGCCCGCGGCAGGTAGTCCGCCAGCAGCTCGTCGAGGTCGGTGGCGGCCAGCTCGGCGACGGTGCTGATCCCGAGCCGGCGCAGCGTCCGCACCTCGTGCACGTCGAGGGGGGCCTTGGTGATGCGCAGGGACAGGTCGTCGGCGTCCACCTGGGCCTGGCAGTGCTCCTGCCAGATGCAGCCGCGGCACTCGGTCGACAGGATCGGGGTCAGCAAGGCGTCCTGGCCCGAGGCGGTCAGGGCTGCCTCGGCCAACTCGACCCGGTAGCGGTGCTCGTCGTCGTAGCGCTCCAGCGTGGACACGAACGCGGCATCCTCGGGGCGCTCCAGCGTGCGCGGGTTCGGCGGCACGCAGCGGTCGGCCAGATCGAGCCAGGTGATCACCTGCCCCACCCGGATGGGCTGCTCGCCCGGCAGGCTGATCTGGTCGATGCCGACCAACCCCGCCCAGGGCTCGGCGGCCGCATGCCCGGTGGCCTCCAACAGGCGCCAGTAGTGCGCCACCTGCAGGGCGGCGTTGAGGCGGTGGCCCCACCGGAAGCGCCGCCCCGGCACCGCCACGCGCGCGGTCGGAGAGCCGAGCCGCGAGGCGACCAGCCCCGGCCCGTCGGGGGCGCTGGACTCCAGCACCCGGTGGAACTTCACGTGCACGGGGTGGTAGCCCCCCTGCGGTGAGCGCACCAGCAGGCTCGGACGCCCCGTGCGGTGGTGGTCCTCGTCGCGGGGCAGCAGCCCACCGATGACCACGTCGGCGCCGGACGCCAGCGCGGCCAGGCACGCCTGTTCGGCGTCCGCCCGCGACGCCGTGCGCAGCGGACGCAGGTCGACGATGTCACCCCCACCGCGCCGCACCGCCTCGAACACGGCCGCCTCGATGGCGTCCGCGTCACGGAAGAACGGCGGATCCGGCGGCTCGTCGGTCGGGGTGAGGATGTGCGGGTTGAAGGAGTTGACCGTCTTCAGCGGGCAACTCCGGGCGGCATAGGCGTCCAGGACGAAAGTCATCGGCGATCGAACTCAGGCGACCGCCCGGTGGAGGGCCACGATGCCGCCGGACAGGTTCTTCCACTCCACATCGCGCCAGCCCGTCTCGCGCAGCAGGCCGGCCAGCGTGGGCTGGTCGGGCCAGGCGAGGATCGACTCGGCCAGGTAGTCGTAGGCGCGCGGGTTGGACGACAGGATGCCGGAGACCACCGGCAGCATCCGGACCAGGTAGCGGCGGTACACCTCACGGAAGGGCGCCCACGTGGGCGTGGAGAACTCGGCGATCACGACCACCCCGCCGGGAGCGGTGACGCGGTGCATCTCGGTGAGGGCCGCCAAGGTGTCCTCGACGTTGCGCAGGCCGTAACTGATCGTGACGGCGTCGAAGGTGTCGTCGGCGAAGGGGAGCTGCAGGCCGTCGGCGTTGACGAAGCCGAGGTCGGGCTGGCGCACCTTGCCCTCGGTCACCATGCCGATGCTGAGGTCGACCGGGACCACGAGCGCGCCGGCGTCCGCGAACGGACGCGAGGACGTGCCCGTCCCCGCCGCCAGGTCGAGGATCTTCTGCCCGCGGCGCGGGTCGACCGCGCGCACGGTCTCGGCACGCCAGCGGTACACCTGCCCCAGCGACAGGAGGTCGTTCATGACGTCGTAGCGCCCGGCCACGCCGTCGAACATGGCCGCAATGTCGGCACGGCGCTTGGCCAAGGTGGCGCGGGCATCGAACTTCTGCACCCCCCGATCCTGCCAGACTGGACGCCATGGCGTCCCGAACCCCTGTTCTGACCGCGAGCGCGATCACCAAGTCCTTCGGCCCCTCCGTCATCGTGGGGGACTTCTCGATGACGGTCGCGCCCGGCGAGGCCGTGGCCCTGACCGGGCGCAACGGCGCCGGCAAGTCCACCATCCTGCGCATGCTCGTGGGGGCGATCCGGCCCGATGAGGGCCGCGTCGAGTTCGAGGGGCTGCGGATGAACGAGACCAACGCGGAGATCCGTAAGGGCATGGCCTCGGTGATCGACGACCTGGACTTCTTCCCCGACCTCTCGGTGGTCGAGCACCTCGACCTGCTGGCTCGCGCCCACGGCGTCCCGGACCCCGAGGCGATCGTGGACGAGATCCTCGCCGAGGTGCAGTTGGTGCCGCAGTCGGGCCAGTTGCCCGGCACCCTGTCCTCGGGCCAGCGCCGGCGCCTGGCGCTGGCGACCGCATTCGTGCGGCCGCGTCGCCTGCTGGTCCTCGACGAGCCCGAGCAGCGCCTCGACGTGGAGGGTGTGGCCTGGCTCGCCGCCCGGCTGCGCGCCGAACGCGCCCGCGGGCTGGCGATCGTGTTCGCCTCCCACGACCCCTACCTGGTCAAGCAGGTCGCCACCCGGATCGTGGCCGTGGCCCCGCCGGGTGCCGACGAGGGGGCGGACGCCACGGCCGACGACCCTGCCCAGGGGGCGTCCTGATGGCCCGCGCCCGCCGCAAGCGCGCCCAGCGCCACGAACCGAAGGAGATCTCGGTCGAGCAGATGATCGAGATCCCCGCCGACCCCTATGCCGAGTACGCCGAGAAGGCGTGGGCCTTCGCCCACCTGCCCGACGCGGAGCCCGAGGTGGTCGACGAGAAGGCCCTCCATGCGCTGATCAAGACGTGGCGACACGGGCGCGCCACCCGCTCGTTCTCCGAGGTGTTCCAGGACGCCTATGTGGCCCTGTTCAGCGTCGCGATGATCGGGGCGATGGTGGTCAACGTCATCATCGGCAGCCAGACCCGCGCCGCCGCCTGCGAGAGCGCCGCCTGCCTGAACGGACGCCTGCTGGTGCCCTGGGGGATGTTCTTCGCGATCAGCGCCCTGAGCCTGTCGGTGGCGCGGCTGTTCGGCCCCGTGCTGGCCTCGGCCGCCGAGGGCTTCTGGCTGATGGAGGCCCCGATCGGCCGCGGCCGGATCCTGCGCGGACGCCTGTGGGCGATCATCGGTGGCGCGTTCGCCGTCTCCGCCGTCCTCGCCGCGGCCGTGGCCGCGATCGCGGGGGAGCCGCCGGCGGTGATCGTGGCCTGGTCCGCGGCGTCCGGCCTGGCGTCCTCGGGCCTGGTGGCCTGGGCGGCGTCCGAGCAGAGCCGCGACCGCACGTCGGGTCTGAGGGTCGCCCAGGCCGTGCTCGCGGCGCTGGCTGCGATCGTGCTGGGCGCGATGGTCGCGGTGGCCGCCGGCTGGCTGCACATCGAGCCGCCCGCCTGGCTCGGCCTGGTCCCGTGGGTGTTCGCCGCGGTGGGGGCGGTGGCCACCGTGGGATTCGGCCTGACCGCGCATCGGCGGCTGGAGTACTTCGCGCGCCTGCGGCTCACCTCAGGCGGGTCGCTGGTCTCGGGCCTGCAGGGGGCCATGTTCGGCCTCGACCTCGGGCTGGCCCGCGACATCCTGGTCGACCGGGAGGCGGTCCGGCGCGGCCACGTGCGCCCGACGCCGGGGCGCTGGACCGGCCTGGGCGCGTTGGTGTGGCGCGATGTCCAGCGACTGCTGCGCTTCCCGCGTCCGCTGCTCGGGCTCGCGGGGGCGATCCTCGCGCCGTACGCCAGCGACGCCATCGGCCTGGCCCTGCTGACCCCGCTGCTGGCGGGCGTGGCGCTGATGTTCGCGCTCATCCCCACGTTGGGGCAGTTGCGGGTGCTGTCCCGCAGCACGGGCCTGGCCCGGACGCTCCCGTTCACCACCGGTCAGGTGCGCAGCGCCTGCTTCGTGGTGCCGGCCCTGCTCGCCGCCGTGTGGGCGAGCGCGACGCTGCCGGCCTTCAGCGGGGTCACTGGTGGGATCGCCCGCCCGGGGCCCGAGGCGGCCGGCGTGGCGGTGGCCTGCGCGCTGGCGGGCCTGCTGGGGGCCATCCGGTGGCAGACGGCCCGGCCGGTCAACTTCGCCGTGCCGATGATGGCGACCGGCGCCGGTGCGGTGCCCCCCACGCTGGTGTTCAACCTGATCCGTGGATTCGACGTCGCGGCGCTGGTGACCGCGCCCATCTTGTTGAACGCATCGCCGATGTGGTCGCTGCTGATCGCGTTCGTCGTCCTGCTCATCCTGAGGGTGGGGGTCAACATGGAGGAGATGCAGGAGCAGGCCAAGGAACAGCAGCGGCTGGCGGACGCCCAGCGCGCCGCGCGCTGAGGTCGCCGACGCGGGGTATTTCCGCAACCATAAGCTTGCGGATTTAGTGGTTCTGACCTGCTTCTGACTAGGGGGGACGTGGCGGAGAGGGGAGAATGGCGATTGTCCGATCCGTTCCCTAGACTGACCCGGAGCTGGGCGGTGCCCAGCCTCGACGGAGGGGTGTGATCGATGACCGAGGAGCGCGCAGCGCAGCCGGTGGTCGAATCCGACGTCATCGTCGTGGGCGCGGGTCCCGGCGGCGCCACGACCGCCAAGTGGCTGGCCGACAAGGGCCTGACCGTGTCCCTGCTGGAGAAGTCCCGTTTCCCGCGTGACAAGGTGTGCGGCGACGGCCTCACCCCGCGGGCGACCAAGCAGTTGATCCGCCTGGGCGTCGACGTCTCCGAGGAGGCGGGCTGGCTCCACAACCGCGGCCTGCGCACCTACGGCGGGCGCGCCGAGCCCTTCGAGTTCCTGTGGCCCGAGCTCGCCCAGTTCCCCAACTACGGCCTCACGCGTAGCCGCTCCGAGTTCGACCACCTGCTCGCCAACCTGGCGGTGGACGCCGGCGCCACGCTGCATGAGGACACCAACGTCGCCGAGCCGATCCTCGACCCCGCGACCGACCGCATCGTCGGCGTCCGCGCCAAGGACGGGCGCACCTTCCGCGCCCCCATCACCGTCGCCGCCGACGGCAACTCCAGCCGGCTCGCGCTGGCGATGGGCCTGGAGAAGAACCGCAAGCGCCCCATGGGTGTTGCCGCCCGCGCCTACTTCACCAGCCCCGTGCGCACCAACGACCCGCTGATGGAGAGCTGGCTCGAGCTGTGGGACGGCAAGCCGGGGGAGTCCAACCTCCTGCCCGGCTACGGTTGGATCTTCCCGATGGGCGACGGCACGGTCAACGTCGGCCTGGGCACGGTGAGCAGCACCGCGGCCAGCCAGAAGATGAACTTCCGCGACCTGATGTGGGCCTGGCTGGCCAACACGCCGCCCGAGTGGGGCCTGACGCGCGAGAACATGGTCGGCACCATCGGCTCGGCCGCCCTCCCGATGAGCTTCAACCGCAAGCCGGCCTACCACAAGGGCCTGGTCCTGGTGGGGGACGCCGCGGGCATGGTCAGCCCCTTCAACGGCGAGGGCATCCCGTACGCGATGGAGGCCGCCGACATGGCCGCCGACGCGATCGCGGACGCCAAGGCGCGCGGCTTCGGCACCCCGGCAGCCGAGCGGGCGCTGGGCGGCTACCGCACGCGTCTGGAGGACGAGTGGGGCGGCTACTTCCGGCTCGGGCAGGTGTTCGTTTCCCTGATCGAGCGTCCGGAGATCATGCGCCTGTGCACGCGCTACGGTTTGCCCAGGCCCACACTGATGAAGTTCACGATGAAGCTCCTGGCCCACCTGTACGACACCACGGACGGTGACTGGATGGACAGGACCATCACGTCGTTGACGAAGGTGGTGCCGTCGGCATGACGTCCCACCAGAAGGGAAGGGTGCGATGAGCCCCTACATTCCGATCCTCGGGGTGCTGTTCTTCTCGGCAGCCCTGTTGGGGGTCATGGTCCTCGCCTCGTTGTTCATCGGCCCTGCTCGGTACAACAAGGCGAAGTACATGCCGTACGAGTGCGGCATCGACCCGACGCCCAAGGCGGCCGGTGGCGGCCGCTTCCCGGTGAAGTACTACATCACCGCGATGATGTTTCTCGTGTTCGACGTCGAGATCGCCTTCCTGTACCCCTGGGTCGTCGCCTTCGACCAACTGAGCCTGTTCGTCGTGCTCGCCATGATCGTGTTCCTCCTGCTGCTGTGCATCGCGTACTTCTACGAGTACCGGCGCGGCGGCATGGAATGGGACTGAGCCGGTAGGAAAGGAAGACCAATGGGTATCGAGGACGCACTGCCCGAAGAGGGCATCCTCACCACCACCGTCGAGGCCGTCGCGGGCTGGATGCGCCGCACGTCCTTCTGGCCGGCCACCTTCGGCATCGCCTGCTGCGCCATCGAGATGATGAGCTTCGGCACGCCGCGCTTCGACGCCGGCCGCTGGGGCCAGGAGGTCTTCCGCGCCTCGCCGCGCCAGGCCGACCTCATGATCATCTCCGGCCGCGTGAGCCAGAAGTTCGCCCCGGTCATGCGCCAGGTCTATGACCAGATGCCCAACCCCAAGTGGGTCATGGCGATGGGCGTGTGCGCCAGCTCGGGTGGCATGTTCAACAACTACGCGATCGTCCAGGGCGGCGACCACATCGTCCCGGTCGACATCTACGTCCCCGGCTGCCCGCCGCGCCCCGACATGCTCATCGACGGCATGTTCAAGCTGCGCGAGATCGTGATGAAGGATCCGATGGGTGGCCACCGCGCCAAGGTGCTCGAAGACCTGGAGCAGCTGGCCCTCGTGGCCACGCCCACCCTGGAGCAGAAGGGGATCATGCGATGAGCGACGAGAAGCTCCCCGGCGAGCAGAAGACGATCGACAGCAACGTCGAGGGCGCCGATTCCGCGCCCAAGGCCGGCCTGGAGCGCGAGGACGCCGAGGCCAGCGCGCCGGTCACCCGCACCGGCATGTGGTCGGACGGTTCGCCCGACACCTCCGGCTACGGCGGCATCGTCCGTCAGTACCTGCCGCGTGCCACCTCGGAGCGTCCGCTGCCCGAGGAGCACGAGCGCGTCGTCGCGCGCCTGGAGCAGATCGTGGACGGGGCGACCAGCCATGTGCTGTTCGACCGCGGCGAGCTGACCATTTTTGTGCCGCGCGAGAAGCTGCTCGAGGTCGCCAGCGCCCTGCGCGACGACCCGCACCTGCGCTATGAGGGCTTCATGGGCGTCAACGGCGTCCACTACCCGACGGACGCCGGCGCGGAACTGCACGCGGTCTACGCGCTGCAGTCCTTCACCCACAACCGTCGCCTGCGCGTCGAGGTGTCCTGCCCGGACGCCGACCCGCACATCCCGTCGGTGTGCGCCACCTACCCGGCCGCCGACTGGCACGAGCGGGAGACGTGGGACATGTTCGGCATCATCTTCGATGACCATCCCTCGCTCACCCGCATCCTGATGCCGGACGACTGGGTCGGCCACCCGCAGCGCAAGGACTACCCGCTCGGCGGCATCCCCGTCGAGTACAAGGGTGCGGTCGTGCCGCCCCCGGACCAGCGGAGGAACTACCGATGACTGCTTCGCAGACCGACTACTACGCCCAGCCCGGCGAGGAGACCACCGGCACCGTCTACACCTCGATGGGTGGCGACTGGGCCGACATCGCCCAGGAGCAGGCCGAGCGCGGCGACGAGACCCTCGTCATCAACATGGGCCCGCAGCACCCCTCGACCCACGGCGTCCTGCGCCTGATCCTGGAGTGCGACGGCGAGACCGTCACCAGCATCCGCCCGGGCATCGGCTTCCTGCACACGGGCATCGAGAAGAACATGGAGTACCGCACGTTCACCCAGGGCACGACGTTCGTGACCCGGATGGACTATGTGGCGCCCCTGTTCAACGAGGTCGCCTACTGCCTGTCGGTGGAGCGCCTGCTCGGCATCGAGGACCAGATCCCGCAGCGCGCCAACGACATCCGCGTGCTGATGATGGAGCTGTGCCGCATCGCCAGCCACCTGGTCGCCATCGGCACCGGCGGCATGGAGATCGGCGCGCTGACGGTCATGACGATCGGCTTCCGCGAGCGCGAGATGATCCTCGACTTCTTCGAGGCCGTCACGGGCCTGCGCATGAACCACGCCTACATCCGCCCCGGCGGGGTCGCCAACGACCTGCCCGAGAACGGGATGGCGCAGCTCCACGACCTGATCAAGTGGCTCGAGGACTACCTGCCCGAGTACGCGCTGTTCTGCAACGAGAACCCGATCTTCAAGGGTCGCATGATGGGCATCGGCCACATGGACCTGTCGGCCTGCATGGCGCTGGGCGTCACCGGCCCGATGCTGCGCTCGACCGGCTACGACTGGGACCTGCGCAAGAAGCAGCCCTACTGCGGCTACGAGACCTACGACTTCGAGACCAAGTACTGGAAGCCGACCGACGGCTGGGAGGGCTGCGAGTCCTACTCGCGCTTCCGCATCCGCCTGGACGAGATGTGGGAGTCCCTGCACATCGTCAAGCAGGCCGCCGAGCGCCTCGAGGCGTCCGTGGGCGAGCCGGTCATGGTCGCCGACAAGAAGATCGCCTGGCCCGCCCAGCTCGCCGTCGGCCCCGACGGCCAGGGCAACAGCCACGAGCACATCAAGCACATCATGGGTGACTCCATGGAGGCGCTGATCCACCACTTCAAGATCGTCACCGAGGGCTTCCGCGTCCCCGCGGGCCAGGCCTACGTGCCGATCGAGTCGCCCAAGGGTGAGATCGGCTGCCATGTCGTCTCCGACGGTGGCACCCGGCCCTACCGCGCCCACATGCGCGACCCAGGGTTCCACCACCTGCAGACCGTCCCGATCCAGTGCGAGGGCGGCATGATCTCCGACGTCGTGGTCGCCGTCGGTTCCATCGACCCCGTCATGGGAGGTGTTGACCGGTGAGCGGTCACGAGTTCCAGTCGTACTTCCCGGATTCGGGTGGCGTCGACTACTCCGACCAGGAGAGCAACATCACCGAGGCGACGCTGGACGAGATGCGCCAGATCGCCGCCCGGTACCCGCAGTCGCGTTCGGCCCTGCTGCCGATGCTGCACCTGGTGCAGTCCGTCGACGGCCGCGTGTCCCCCCGGGGCATCGAGGCCTGCGCCGACGTCCTGGGCATCTCGACCGCCCAGGTCTCGGGCGTGGCGACCTTCTACACGATGTACAAGCGGCGTCCGGCCGGCAAGCACCACGTCGGTGTGTGCACCACGGCGCTGTGCGCGGTCATGGGCGGCGACGCCCTGCTCGACCACGTCAGCGACAAGCTGGGCATCCACGCCGGTGAGACGACCCCCGACGGCACGTTCAGCCTCGAGGCAGTCGAGTGCAACGCCGCCTGCGACTTCGCGCCGGTGATGATGGTCAACTGGGAGTTCATGGACAACATGACCCCCGAGAAGGCCGATCGCCTGCTCGACGACCTGGCCGCCGGCCAGCCCGTCCAGTCCACCCGTGGCGCCACGCTGACCAGTTGGAAGGAGGCCGAGCGCGTGCTCGCCGGCTTCCCCGACGGCCGCGCCGACGAGGGTCCCGCCGCTGCGGGTGCCTCCCTGGTGGGCCTCACCATCGCGCGCGAGCGCGGCTGGAAGGCCCCGGAGTCCGCTCCGGAGCCGGCGAAGCAGGAGGAGATGTGACCGACATGCTCACCCCGGTCCTCTCGGCCAACTGGGCCGATGACCGCGCCTGGAAGCTCAGCAACTACGAGCGTGGCGGTGGCTACCAGGCCCTGCGCAAGGCGCTCGGCATGACCCCGGACGACCTGATCACCGAGGTGAAGGACTCCGGCCTCCGCGGACGCGGTGGCGCCGGCTTCCCCACCGGCATGAAGTGGAGCTTCGTGCCGCAGGACAACCCGAACCCGAAGTACCTCGTGGTGAATGCCGACGAGTCGGAGCCGGGCACCTGCAAGGACATCCCGCTGATGATGGCCAACCCCCACGTGCTGGTGGAGGGCGTCATCATCAGCTCGTACGCGATCCGCTCCAACTACGCGTTCATCTACGTGCGCGGCGAGGTCCTGCACGTGATCCGTCGCCTGCAGCAGGCCGTGCGCGAGGCGTACTCGGCCGGCTACCTCGGCAAGAACATCCTCGGCTCGGGCTACGACCTGGAGCTCGTGGTGCACGCCGGAGCCGGCGCCTACATCTGTGGTGAGGAGACCGCGCTGCTCGACTCGCTCGAGGGACGCCGCGGCCAGCCCCGCCTGCGCCCGCCGTTCCCCGCCGTCGCGGGCCTGTACGCCAGCCCGACGGTCGTGAACAACGTCGAGTCGATCGCGTCCGTGCCCGGCATCGTGGGCAAGGGTGCGGGATGGTTCGCCTCCATGGGCACCGAGAAGAGCAAGGGCCACGGCATCTTCTCGCTGTCGGGCCACGTGGCCAACCCGGGCCAGTTCGAGGCGCCGATGGGCATCACGTTGCGCCAGCTCATCGAGCTGGCCGGCGGCATGCGCAACGGCCACCAGCTCAAGTTCTTCACCCCGGGCGGGTCCTCGACCCAGATCCTGACCCACGAGCACCTGGACATGCCGCTGGACTTCGACTCGGTCATGGCGGCCGGCTCGCTGCTCGGCACCCGCGCGCTCCAGATCTTCGACGAGACCACCTCGGTGGTGCGCACCACGCTGCGCTGGGTCGAGTTCTACAAGCACGAGTCCTGTGGCAAGTGCACCCCCTGCCGCGAGGGCAACTGGTGGCTGGTGCAGATGCTGAAGAAGTTCGAGGCCGGCCAGGCCGTCGAGGGTGACATCGAGAAGATGCTCGACGTAGCCGACAACATCGGTGGCCGGTCGTTCTGCGCCCTGGCCGACGGCGCGGTCGCCTGCGTCACGTCGGCGGTCAAGGAGTTCCGCTCCGAGTTCGAGGCCGGATACCACACGCCGGCCTGGGAGCTGTTCCCCTACGCCAAGAGCGCCCTGTTCCCCGTCACGAGCGATGGAGGCCACGCATGAGCGTCGACGCCAAGGCCACGGCGGTCGAGAAGAGCGACCTGATCTCGGTCTTCATCGACGGCATCGAGGTGCAGGTGCCCAAGGGCACCCTCGCCATCCGCGCCGCGGAGATGATCGGCATCGACATCCCGCGGTTCTGCGACCACCCGCTGCTGGACCCCGTGGGGGCCTGCCGCCAGTGCATGGTCGAGGTGCCGGACATGGGCAACGGGCGCGGCATGCCCAAGCCCCAGGCGTCCTGCACCCTCGAGGTGGCGCCGAACATGCACATCCAGACGCAGGTGAGCTCCCCGGTGGCCGAGAAGGCCCAGAAGGGCATGCTCGAGTTCCTGCTGATCAACCACCCGCTGGACTGCCCGATCTGCGACAAGGGCGGCGAGTGCCCCCTGCAGAACCAGTCGCTCAGCCACGGGTACGGCGAATCCCGCTACGACGGGGTCAAGCGCACGTTCCCCAAGCCGGTGTCGGTGTCCGCCCAGGTCCTGCTCGACCGCGAGCGCTGCGTGCTGTGTGCGCGCTGCACCCGGTTCTCCGAGCAGATCTCGGGTGACCCGTTCATCGCGCTCGTCGAGCGCGGCGCGCTGCAGCAGGTCGGCATCTACGAGGACGACCCCTACGACAGCTACTTCTCGGGCAATGTCATCCAGATCTGCCCCGTGGGTGCCCTCACCAGCGCCGACTACCGCTTCCAGGCCCGTCCGTTCGACCTCGTGTCGACGCCGGTCACCTGTGAGATCTGCTCGTCGGGCTGCCAGTTGCGCTCCGACCACCGTCACTACCAGGTCAAGCGTCGCCTCGCCGGCAACGCCCCTGAGGTGAACGAGGAGTGGAACTGCGACCGCGGGCGGTTCGCCTTCTACTCCGGTCGTGGCGCCGATCGCCTGCGGACCCCGCTGGTCCGTGACAGCGGCGTCCTGCGCCCGGCGTCCTGGCCCGAGGCCATCGACGCGGCCGTGGCCGGCCTGCGGGCCGCCGCCGGCAACGTCGGCGTCCTGACCGGGGGCCGGCTCACGCTGGAGAACGCCTACGGCTACGCCAAGTTCGCCCGGACGGTGCTCGGCACGAACAACATCGACTTCCGCTCGCGCGCCCACTCCGCCGAGGAGGCCGATTTCCTCGCGCACGCGGTCGCCGGCAAGCGGCTGGGGGAGGGCGTCACCTACGCCGACCTCGAGCGGGCCGCGTCGGTCGTGTGTGTCGGCTTCGAGCCGGAGGAGGAGAGCCCCATCGTCTTCCTGCGCCTGCGCAAGGCGGCGCGCAAGAACGACCTGAAGGTCACCGTGGTGGCCCCCTACCTGTCCAACGGCGCGCTCAAGCTGGGCGCCGAGCTGGTGCCCACCGCCCCCGGCGGCGAGGCCCAGGCGGTTGCGGCCCTGGAGGCCGAGGGCGACACGATCGTCCTGCTGGGCGAGCGTGCGCTGGACGCCCCCGGCACGCTGAGCGCCGCGGTGGCGCTGGCCGAGCGGACGGGTGCGCGCCTGGCGTGGATCCCGCGCCGTGCCGGTGATCGCGGCGCGATCGAGGCCGGCTGCCTGCCGAACCTCCTGCCCGGTGGTCGTCTCGTGGCGGACGCCGGCGCGCGCGTCGACGTCGGTGCCGCATGGGGCGTCGCCTCGCTGCCGCCGAGTGCCGGCCTGGACGCCGACGCGATGCTCGCGGCCGCGGCCCGGGGCAGCCTGTCCGCCCTCGTGGTGGGCGGCGTGCAGCCGACCGACTTCGCCGACGCCGTGCTCGCCCGCGAGGCCTTCGAGAAGGCCGGCTTCGTGCTCAGCCTCGAGACGCGCGTCTCCGAGGTCACCGAGCGCGCCGACGTCGTCCTGCCGGTCGACCTGATCGAGGAGCAGCCCGGGCACTTCCTCAACTGGGAGCATCGCGAGGGCCGCGTGAACCGCGTCAACAAGCAGGCCGCCTCCCCGATGACCGACCTCCGCGCGCTGGCCATGCTGGCGGACGCGCTGGGCTCGGACCTCGGCGTCCGGACGGCCAAGGCCGCCAAGGCGGAGTTCGACGAGCTGGGTGCCTGGGACGGTGGTCGCGCTGCGGCCCCGACCACGGCCGCGGCGTCGGCTCCGGCGGCGACCGGCGCGGGCCTCGTGCTCGCCTCGTGGCGCCAGCTCATCGACGGCTCGGCGGCCAACGACGGGGCGGACGCCCTCCTCGCGACCGCCAAGCCGGTCGTGGCCCGCCTGAGCGCGGCCACGGCGTCCGGCCTCGGCCTGACCGAGGGCGACGACGTCACGATCACCGCGGGCGGTGGGCAGGTCTCCCTGCCGCTGTTCGTCGAGGATTCCATGGTCGACGGGGTCGTGTGGATCCCCGGCAACCGTGGCGGCGAGGGGCTCGGTGAGCTCCGCGTCACCGCGGGCGAGACCGTCACTGTCACCGGAGGTGCGGCATGACCCCAGATTCCATCTTCATGAACGATCCCTGGTGGATCGTCCTGATCAAGGTCGTCGGCGTCGTCATCCTGCTGCTGACCTGGACGATCTTCAACGTGTGGTACGAGCGGCGCCTGGTCGCCAAGATGCAGCACCGCCTCGGCCCGATCATGAACCCGGTCGCCCTCGGCGGTCTGGGCCAGGCCCTCGGCGACGGCATGAAGCTGCTGTTCAAGGAGGACTTCGCCCCCGGCATGGTCGACAAGGTGCTGTTCTCCATCGCCCCGCTGATCGCGGGTGTGGCGGCGTTCACCGCCTGGTCGGTGATCCCGCTGGGCGGCGAGGTGAACATGTTCGGCGTGACCACGCGCCTGCAGGTCGCCGACATGCCGGTCTCGGCGCTGCTCATCCTCGCGGTCGCCTCGGTGGCCATCTACGGCTTCGTGCTGGCCGGCTGGGCCTCCCAGTCGCCGTACTCGCTGCTCGGCGCGCTGCGCTCCTCGGCGCAGATGATCTCGTATGAGATCTCGATGGGCCTGTCGTACGTGGCCGTGTTCCTCTACGCCGGCTCGATGTCGACCTCGCAGATCGTCGAGGCCCAGGCCCAGCCGCTGTTCGGCGGCAACCCGCTGCAGCTCCAGCAGTGGTACTGGCTGCTGCTGTTCCCGTCGTTCGTGATCTACGCGATCTCGATGGTCGGCGAGACCAACCGCGCCCCGTTCGACCTGCCCGAGTGTGAGTCCGAGCTCGTCTCGGGTCACCTCACGGAGTACACCGGCTTCCGGTACGCGATCTTCTTCCTCGCCGAGTACATCAACATGGCGACGGTGTCGGCGGTCGCGACCACCCTGTTCCTCGGTGGCTACAAGGCCATCTGGCCGCTCGGCTTCATCATCCCGGACACCGGCTACTGGGGCTTCCTGTGGTTCGCCATCAAGGTGCAGCTCCTGATCTCGGTGTTCGTGTGGCTGCGTGGCACGCTGCCGCGGTTCCGTTACGACCAGTTCATGAACCTGGGCTGGAAGTGGCTGATCCCGATCTCGCTGGCCTGGGTCATGGTCATCGCGTTGCTGCGCGGCCTGACCAACCACGGCCTGCTGCAGGGTCCGCTGCTGTGGATCATCATCGGCGTCGTGTTCGCCCTCCTGCTCGCGGTCATGTTCCTCGGCGGCAGCAACGCCAAGGTCGACGGGATGCACGACCTGGAGGAGGACCGCGACTTCGATGCCTTCGCCGGCGGCTTCCCCGTACCCCCGCTGCCCGGGCAGGTGCTGCCCGAGCTCGCTGACGTGGTGGCCGGCAGCGCCGACACCGACCAGGCCGCACCCGCGGCGTCCGACGACAGGAAGGACACCGAGTAATGGGCCTGTTCGATGCCTGGGCCGGCTTCGGCGTGACGTTCCGAACCATGTTCAAGAAGACCTTCACCCAGGGGTACCCGTTCCCCGGCCAGGAGAAGGTCACCGCACCGCGCTTCCACGGCCGGCACCAGCTCAACCGCTGGCCCGACGGCCTGGAGAAGTGCGTCGGCTGCGAGCTGTGCGCGTGGGCCTGCCCCGCGGACGCCATCTACGTGGAGGGTGCCTCCAACACCGAGGAGGAGCGCTTCTCCCCGGGTGAGCGGTACGGGTCGGTCTACCAGATCAACTACCTGCGCTGCATCCTGTGCGGCCTCTGCATCGAGGCCTGCCCGACGCGCGCCCTCACCATGACGAACGACTTCAAGCTGGCCGACACGACCCGCGAGAAGATGATCTACACCAAGGACCGCCTCCTCGCCCCGCTGCTGCCGGGCATGGAGGAGCCGCCCCATCCGCGGCGCCTGGGCGATGACGAGAAGGACTACTTCCTCGGCATGCCGCCCACCGGCGTCCCGGACACGCGCACCGGCCCGGCCGAGACCGAGGAGGTCGCCTCGTGAACACCACCCTCGTTCCCCTCGTCACCGGGGCGGAGGTGACCTTCTGGATCGTCGGCCCGCTCGCCGTGCTCGGCGCCCTGGGCCTCGTCCTGAGCCGGCGTGCCGTGTACGCGGCCCTGTCCATGGCCGTGGCCATGATCAGCCTCGCGGTGCTCTACGCCTCGCTGGATGCCCCCTTCCTGGCCATGACCCAGATCATCGTCTACACCGGCGCGGTGCTGATGATGTTCCTGTTCGTGCTCATGATGGTCGGCGTCGACACCCCGGACTCGGCGGTCGAGACGCTCAAGGCGCAGCGTCCGCTCGCGGTCCTGGGCGGCATCGGCATCGCATCGCTGCTGTTCTTCGCGATCGGCGGCTCGGTGTACCAGCCCCCGGCCACGGTGACCGAGGCCAACGCGGCCTTCGGCGGCAACGTGGAGGGCCTGGCCAATCTGATGTTCGGCCGCTACGTGTTCGTGTTCGAGCTGTGCTCGGCGCTGCTGATCGTCGCCGCCGTCGGCGCGATGATCCTCGCCCACCACGAGCGCGTGCGCATCCGCAAGGGTCAGCGTGAGCTGGCCGCCGACCGGATGTACGCCTATGCGACCAAGGGCGAGCACCCCGGCCCGCTGCCCAACTCGGGCGTCTACGCCGGGACGAACGCCATCGGCGCGCCCGCGCTGCTGCCGGACGGGTCCGTGGCCGAGAAGTCGATCAGCCACACGCTGGTGCGCCGTGGCGCCATGGTCGACCCGGCGCCGCTGCGCCAGGTCACCGGGCAGACCTTCGCCGCCATCGAGACCGTGCGCGACGAGGAGGAGGACGACTGATGATGAACCCCGAGAACTACCTCATCCTGGCGGCCCTGCTCTTCGCGATCGGGTCGGTGGGCGTCCTCACGCGCCGCAACGCGCTGGTCGTGTTCATGTGCGTCGAGCTCATGCTCAACGCGTGCAACCTGGCGCTGGTCGCCGGCGCCCACATCACCGGCACCCTGGACGGGCAGGTGACGGCCTTCTTCGTGATGGTCGTGGCTGCCGCCGAGGTCGTGGTGGGCCTGGCCATCATCGTGTCGATCTACAAGACGCGCCGCTCGACCTCGGTCGACGACGCCAACCTGCTGAAGCTCTGAGGTGGGCGACGTGATTCTTCTCGAAACCATCGCCGAACCGGTCGCCGCGACCGGGATGTTCACGTGGGCGTGGACGATGATCGCCGTCCCGGCGATCGTGGCGGGTGTGCTGCTCCTGGCGGGCAAGCTGACCGACGCGTGGGGGCACCTGCTCGCCACGGCGGCGGTGTTCTGGTCCTTCGCGATCGCGGTGTGCCTGTTCGCCGAGCAGCTCCGGGCCCCGGCCACCGAGCGGGCCGTCTCGGCGCCGCTGTACACGTGGTTCAGCGTGGGCAACTGGAACTTCGAGGTCGGCCTGCTGGTCGACCAGCTCTCGATCCTGTTCGCCATGCTGATCACCGGCGTCGGCGGCCTGATCCACATCTACTCGATCGGCTACATGAGCCACGACCCCCGTCGTCGTCGGTTCTTCGCCTACCTGAACCTGTTCGTCGCCGCCATGCTGCTGCTGGTGCTGGCCGACAACTACCTGATCCTGTTCGTCGGCTGGGAGGGCGTGGGCCTGGCGTCCATGCTGTTGATCTCCTTCTGGCAGCACAAGCCGTCCGCCGCGGCCGCCGGCACCAAGGCGTTCGTGATGAACCGCGTCGGTGACCTCGGCATGCTGATGGCGATCTCGACCATGCTCGCGATGTTCGGCAGCTCGAAGTTCACCGAGGTGAACGCGCACGCCGCCTCGACCGCGCCGCTGTGGGCGACCCTGATCGGCCTGTTCCTGCTGCTGGGTGCGTGCGGCAAGTCCGCCCAGGTGCCGCTGCAGGCCTGGCTGTTGGACGCCATGGAGGGCCCGACCCCGGTGTCGGCGCTCATCCACGCGGCCACGATGGTCACCGCCGGCGTCTACCTGGTCGTCCGCAGCCATGCCCTGTTCGAGGCCGCGCCGAATGCCCAGCTGGCCGTGGTGATCGTCGCCACCGTCACGCTGCTGGCCGGCGCCTGGATCGGCACGAGCCAGGACGACATCAAGAAGGTCCTCGCGGGCTCGACGATGTCGCAGATCGGCTACATGATGCTCGCCGCCGGCATCGGCCCGGCCGGGTACGCGTTCGCGATCTTCCACCTGCTCACGCACGGCTTCTTCAAGGCCAACATGTTCCTCGGCGCGGGCTCGGTCATGCACGGCATGAACGACGACGTCGACATGCGCCACTACGGCGCGCTGAACAAGGTCATGAAGGTGACGTTCCTGACGTTCGCGATGGGCTACCTGGCGATCATCGGGTTCCCGTTCTTCTCGGGCTACTTCAGCAAGGACCACATCATCGAGGCCGCCTTCGCGCACAACACCTTCATCGGGATCTGCGCCCTGGTCGGTGCCGGCATCACCGCGTTCTACATGACGCGCCTGATGCTGATGACGTTCTTCGGCGAGAAGCGCTGGCTGCCCGGCGTCCACCCGCACGAGTCCCCGAAGGTGATGACGATCCCGCTGATCATCCTCGCGGTGCTCTCGGTGATCTCCGGTATCGCGATGAACTTCTGGATCCAGACGTGGCTCGAGCCGGCCCTGGGCATCCACGCCCACGAGCTCGGTCTCGTGCCCACCCCGGTGGGCTGGATGACGATGGCCGTGGTGGCCCTCGGCGTGGTGGGCGCGTGGCTGGTCTTCGGCCGCAAGCCGATCCCGGCGACCGCCCCGGCGACGAACAACCCGGTGACCCTGGCCGGCCGCAACGTCCTGTTCGGCGACCAGGTCAACGACTTCCTGTTCGTGGCCCCGACCACGGCGCTGGCGACGGCGACGGACGCCACCGATGCCCAGGGCATCGACAAGGCCGCCGACGGTGCCGCGCACGCGTTCGCCGGCCTCTCCACCCAGGTCCGCCGCCTGCAGACCGGCTATGCCCGCAGCTACGCCCTCACCATGGTGATCGGTGCAGTGGTCGTGGGTGCCCTGCTGATCCTCAGCCCGCTGGGTTGAGGGAGGAGTTGACATGACATTCCCCTGGTTGACCTTCCTCGGCCTGCTGCCGCTGATCGGCGGTGTGCTGCTGCTGTTGCCGATGGGCAAGGGCGCGGCGCGGTGGCTCGGGATCGCGTTCTCCGTGGCGACCCTCGGCGTGGCCGCCGGCGTGACCGCGCTGCACGTCGCCGGTGCCGACCTCGCCGTGCAGGTGCCCTGGATCCGGGCGTTCGGCGCCTGGTGGGCCCTGGACGTCGACGGCATGGGCCTGGCGATGGTGCTGATGACCGCGGTGCTCACGCCCCTGGTCCTGATCGCCGAGTGGACGCCCCCGGCCGGACGCTGGAGCGCGCAGGCCTTCTTCGCGCTGGTGCTGATCCTCGAGGGCCTGTCCCTGTTCGTGTTCATGGCCAACGATGTGCTGCTGTTCTACCTCTTCTTCGAGGCCACGCTGATCCCCACGTACTTCCTGATCATGGGCTTCGGCGGGGAGCGCCGCGCGTACGCCGCCGTGAAGTTCCTGCTGTTCAGCCTCGCCGGCGGCCTGGTCATGCTGGCCTCGGTCGTGGGCGTCTACGTGGTGGCGGCGGCCCAGGGTGCCCCGTCCTACCTGGTGCAGGACCTGGCGTCGGTTCGCTTCGACGGCGACCTGGGCCGCTGGCTCATGGTCGGCTTCCTGATCGCCTTCGTGATCAAGGCCCCGATGGTCCCGCTGCACACCTGGCTGCCGGACGCCGCAGAGAACTCCACGCCGGGCACCGCCACGCTGCTGGTCGGCGTCCTGGACAAGATCGGCACCTTCGGCATGATCAAGTTCTGCCTGGGGCTGTTCCCCGAGGCGTCGCTGTGGATCACCCCCTTCATGGTGTGGTTCGCGGTCATCTCGATCATCTGGGGCGCGCTGGGCGCGATCGGCAGCCGCAACCTGCTGCGGCTGGTCTCCTACACCTCGGTCAGCCACTTCGGCTTCATGGTGCTGGGCATCTACGCCTTCACCACCACGTCGATGACCGGCTCGATCTTCTACATGCTGAACCACGGCTTCTCGACCGCCGCGATGTTCTTCGCGGTCGGGTTCCTGGCCAAGCGCACCGGCAGCTACGACATCGCCGCCTACGGGGGCGTCCAGAAGGTGGCCCCGGTGGCCGCCGGCGTCCTGCTGGTCTCGGGCCTGGCGACCCTGTCGCTGCCCGGCCTGGCACCGTTCGTCAGCGAGTTCATGGTGATCGCCGGCACGTGGAGCCGCTACCCGGTCGTGACCGCGGTGTCGCTGCTCGGCGTGGTCCTCGCCGCGGTGTACATCCTGCGCGTGTACCAGCGCACGATGACCGGCCCGATCTCCGAAACCACCGAGGCCCAGTTCCGTGGCCGCGACCTGACGGGTGTCGAGAAGGCGGTCATGGTCCCGATCATCGGCGTCCTGCTGTTCCTGGGCTTCTACCCGCAGCCCGCGGTCCAGCTCGTTGAGCCCACAGCACAAGCGACCCTGGCCTATGTCGGTACCACCGACCCGGCCCCGGTCGTGGAAGGAGTCGAGTGATGTCGACGCATGTCCTGCCGGTCCTGGAGATGGCGGCGCCCACGCTCGAGTGGCGCGCGCTGGCCCCGGTCCTGCTCGTCTTCGCGGCTGCCTGCATCGGCATCCTGCTCGAGGCGGTCCTCCCGCGGGCGTACCGCTTCCTCGCGCAGATGACGCTGGTCTTCGCGTCGGTGCTGCTGTCGCTCGGCTTCCTCGTCATCAACTGGCGCGGTGACTACGGCGGTCGGCTCGCGATGGGCTCGATCATGCTGGACGGCCCGACCTACTTCATGTGGGCCGCCCTGCTGATCTTCGGCACGCTCGCCTTCATGGTGTTCTCCGAGCGCCAGCTCAACGGTGGCGCCAGCACGTTCGCCGCATCGGCGGCGTCCGTGCCCGGCTCGGTCGACGAGACGGACGCCTCGGCCGCCCGCCGCGAGCACACCGAGATCTTCCCCCTGGGCCTCTTCGCCCTCGGCGGCATGATGGTGTTCGCCTCCAGCTCGGACCTCATCGTCATGTTCGTCGCCCTGGAGGTCTTCTCGCTGCCGCTGTACCTGCTCTCGGGCATGGCGCGTCGCCGCCGCCTGCTGAGCCAGGAGGCCGCCCTGAAGTACTTCCTGCTGGGAGCCTTCAGCTCGGCGTTCTTCCTGTTCGGTGTGGCCATGCTGTACGTCTTCAGCGGCACCTTCGACCTCAACGGCATCCATGCCGCGATCGCCGCGAACGCCCAGAGCAGCAACGGGCTGGTCTACATCGGCCTGGGCTTCCTGGCCATCGGCCTGCTGTTCAAGGTCGGCGTCGTGCCCTTCCACAGCTGGACGCCCGACGTCTACATGGGTGCCCCGACCCCGGTCACCGGCTTCATGGCGATCTGCACCAAGCTGGCCGCCGTCGGCGCCCTGCTGCGCGTGTTCTACGTCGCCCTGGACGGCGAGCGTTGGAGCTGGCAGCCGCTGTTCGCGATCCTGGCGGTCCTCACCATGGTCGTCGGCATCGTCGGCGCCCTGACCCAGAGCGACATCAAGCGCCTGCTGGCCTACTCCTCGATCGCCCACGCCGGCTTCCTGCTCACCGCCGTCGTCGGCGCCACGCAGGTCGTCCCGGCCGGGCAGGGCACCTCGGCGTCCGCGATCATGTTCTACCTGGCCGCCTACGGCTTCGCCACGATCGGCGCCTTCGCCATCGTGACCATGGTGCGCAACGCCGCCGGCGAGGAGAACAACATCGAGGGCTGGTCCGGCCTGGCAGCCAAGAGCCCCTGGGTGGCGGGCCTGTTCGGCCTGTTCATGCTGAGCTTCGCGGGCATCCCGCTGACCGGTGGCTTCATCGGCAAGTGGGCCGTGTTCACCGCGGCGTGGCGCGGCGGTTACTGGTGGCTCGTCGTGGTGGCCGTGCTGGCCAGCCTGGTGGCGGTCTACTTCTACCTGCGGGTCATCGTGGTCATGTTCGGCGGCAAGCCCGCCAAGGGCGTCTACGTCGGCAACGCCAGCGCGTGGACCTGGATCCCGATCGCCATCGGCGCCGTCGCCACCGTGTGGCTCGGTCTGGTGCCCGATCAGGTCATGCAGTTGGCGACGTTCGCGGGTGGCTTCCTGCGGTGACCGACCTCGCCCAGCCTGCCGACCCGGCATTCGAGGCGCTCGTTCGCGAGCGTCTCGATGCCGTCGAAGGCCGACTCACGACCACGGCGGCCGCGCAGACCGCCTTCACCACCGACGCCGCCCAGCACCTGCTCAATGCGGGCGGCAAGCGCTTCCGCCCGCTGCTGGTCGTCCTGGCCTCGCAGCTTTACCCGGAGGCCGCGGACGCCTCCATGATCGACCGCGCCGCCGTCGTGATGGAGCTCACCCATGTGGCGAGCCTCTACCACGACGACGTCATGGACGAGGCCGAGGTGCGCCGCGGCGTCCCGTCGGCCAACAGCCGCTGGGACAACACGGTCGCGATCATGGTCGGCGACTTCCTGTTCGCCCGGGCGTCCTCGACGGTGGCGACGATGGGCACCGACTACGTGCTCCTGCAGGCCGAGACGTTCGCGCGCCTCGTGCAGGGGCAGATCGCCGAGACCCGCGGCGTCCAGCCCGGGGAGGACCCGCTCGAGCACTACCTGGACGTGGTCGCCGACAAGACCGGCTCGCTGATCGCCGCCTCGACCGTGTTCGGGGGGATGGTCTGCGGCGCCCCCCGCGACGTCCTGGACGCCCTGGCCGCCTACGGCGAGGAGATCGGTGTGGTCTTCCAGCTCTCGGACGACCTGATCGACATCGCCTCGGACACCTCCGGCAAGACGCCGGGCACCGACCTGCGCGAGGGCGTCGCCACCCTGCCCGTGCTGATGCTGCGCGCCACCGCGGGCCCTGAGGACGAGCGGCTGCTCGACCTGACTTCCCGCCCCCTGACCGACGAGGCCGAGGTCGCCGAGGCGCTGGCCGGGCTGCGCGCCCACCCGGTGCTGGAGCAGGCCCGGGCCGAGGTCGTGCGCCGGGCCGAGGTGGCCCGGGGCTACCTGTCCCGCCTGCCCGAGGGGCCGGCGCGTGAGGCGTTGTCAGCCCTGTGTGACCAGGTGGTGTCGCGGTCCAACTGAGCCGCTGAACCCGGCGCCTGCGTGGGGTGTCGGCGGTACGGTTGGGCCATGACCGTCGATGCCCACGCCTCCGCCGTCGAGATCGCCCGCCGCGTCCGGACGGGGGAGTGGTCGGCCGTCGAGGTCGCCCGGGTGTCCCTGGAGGAGATCGGGCGCATCGACGGCGTCCTGGGGGCCTTCGCCGCCGTGACGCGCGAACGCGCCTTCGCCCAGGCCGCCGCGGTGGATGCGGCCGTCGCCCGGGGTGAGGATCCCGGTGCGCTGGCCGGCGTCCCGCTCCCGATCAAGGAACTCACCGAGGTCGAGGGGCTGCCCTTCGAGGCCGGCAGCGCGGCACTGGCCGGCAACGTCGGCGTCCGGACCGCGGCGGTCGCGCAACGCCTCATGGACGCCGGCAGCGTCACCGTGGGCACGACCGCGGCACCCGAGTTCGGGTTCCCGCCCTACACCGAACCCGAGGGACGCCTTCCCGCCGTCACCCCGTGGGACACCCGCCGCGGTGCCGGCGGATCCTCCGGCGGCGCGGCCGCAGCAGTCGCGTCCGGGATGGTGCCGATCGCCCACGCCTCCGACGGCGGCGGCTCGATCCGGATCCCCGCCTCGGCGTGCGGTGTCGTCGGCCACAAGCCGTCGCGCGGTCTGGTCTCGGTGCTGCCCACGGGCGTGCCCGGCCCGGGGCTGGTGAGCGAGGGCGTCATCACGCGCACGGTCGCCGACACCGCCCTGGGGCTGGACGTGCTGGCGCCCGGCCACGGGTTCTCCGACGCCCTGGCGTCCGGGCCGGGACGGCTGCGCATCGGCGTCCTGACGACGCCGGCGATCTCGGAGCGGGCCGTGGTGCACCCGGCCTGTGCGGACGCCGTGGCCACCGTCGCCGGCTGGCTGTCGGACCTGGGCCACGAGGTCGTCGACGCCCCGCCTCCCTTCGCGCCCGCGCGGTGGTCGGCCTTCGACGCGATCTGGGCGACCGGGGCCGCGTCCATCCCGGTGCCGCCCGAGGTCGAGGACCGCCTGCGCCCGCTGACGGCGTGGCTGCGCGCCCGGGGACGCCAGGTGAGTGGGGTGGCCTACGCCGAAGCGGTCGCGGCGATCCAGGTGTTGGGCTGGGAGGTCGACCAGACGTGGGCCGACCTCGACGTCGTGCTCACCCCGACGCTGGCCGAGCCCCCCGCGTTCGTCGGGGCGATCCGCAACGACTCCGACCCGGCAGCCGACTTCGCCGCCCAGTGCGACCACACCCCGTGGACGTCGGTGGCGAACCTGACCGGACGCCCCTCGACCAGCCTGCCCCTGGTCCGGGCCGACGTCGACGACACCGAACTCCCCATCGGCGTCATGTTCACCGGACGCCTCGGCCACGACCACACCTTGTTGCAGTTGGCCGCCACGTTGGAGTCCGCCCACCCCTGGCCCCTCACCCGCCGAG
>JAUNSA010000087.1:3154-10696 GCA_030539405.1 Propionibacteriaceae bacterium | reverse complement strand
GATTGATCGCGCTGTGACTCTGATGCACCACACGCATCAGAGTCACGGCACCGCGAATCTCCCACTTCCAGCCCCGGCGTCTCGGGGGAGGCGCCGGAAATGGCGGAGGCGCTGGCTAGGATCGCCGCCATGGCAGCGACTCCGTGGCGAACCCAGGCGTTCGGTGAGCTGAACGCCCCGCTGGCGAGCGTGCTCGGCAGCCAGGCGAAGCTCTTCGAGCCGCTCCGGGTGTTCACGGTCGGTGACCTGCTGCGCCATCTTCCCCGGCACTACCTGGCGGGCACCGAACTCACCGACCTCGCCACCCTGGAGGAGGGCGAACACGTCGCCGTGATGGCCCGTGTCGCCGGCACCGTCGTCCACGCGGGCCGCGGCGGTCCACAACGCGGACGCGGGGGGCCGCCGTCCCGGCTCGAGGTGACGCTCACTGATGGCTCGGGCCGCCTCAAGGCGACCTTCTTCGGGCGCGACCACCTCGTGCAGTGGTGGGAGCGGGAGCTCACCCGCGGCGTCCGGGGCATCTTCGTCGGCAAGGTGGGCAGTTTCAACGGCCTGCCCCAGATGACCCATCCCGCCTTCGTGATGTTGGACGAGGCCGGCCGGGTGGTCGGCAACTCCGAGGAGAAGGAGAAGATCGCCGACCTGTCCCGCTCCGGTCTGGTGGGGCTCTACCCGGCCACGGCCAAGGTGAAGACCTGGACGATCGCCGAATCGGTCCGCCTGGCCCTGCACGTGCTCGACGGGACGGACGACCCCTGGCCCGCCTGGGTCCGCGAACGGGCGGGCGTGGTCGGGCTGCACGAGGCGTTCTCCGGGGTCCACCGCCCCGAGGGGCGCGACGACATCGAGCGCGGCAACCGGCGGCTGCGCTTCGACGAGGCGTTCTCCACCCAGCTCACGATGGCCTACCGGCGCGCCGAGAACGCGCGGCACTCGGCCGGGCCGCGCCCGCGGCGTCCGGATGGGTTGCTGGACGCCTTCGACGCCCGCCTGCCGTTCCGGATGACCGAGGGCCAGCAGACCACCTCGGAGGAGATCTTCGCCGACCTGGCCCGCAGCCAGCCGATGCAGCGGCTGCTGCAGGGCGAGGTCGGCTCGGGCAAGACGCTCGTCGCGCTGCGCGCAATGCTCGCGGTCGTGGACGCCGGGGGACAGGCGGTCCTGTTGGCGCCCACCGAGGTGTTGGCCCAGCAGCACCACCAGACCATCCTCGGGCTGATGGGGGAGCTGGGCATGGCCGATGGGGTGTTCGGCCCCGAGCACGCCACCAAGGTCGTCTGCCTGACCGGTTCGATGTCGGCGGCAGAGAAGAAGAAGGCCCTCCTGGCGATCGCCTCCGGTGAGGCCGGCATCGTGGTGGGGACCCATGCCCTGCTGGCCGAGCAGGTCCAGTTCGTCGACCTGGGCCTGGTCGTCGTGGACGAGCAGCACCGCTTCGGGGTCGAGCAACGCGCCGTGCTGACCGACCGGGCCCGCGCCCGCCCCCACGTGCTGGTCCTCACCGCCACGCCGATCCCACGGTCGGTCGCCATGACCGTCTTCGGGGACCTGGAGGTCTCCACCCTGGCCGAGCTGCCCACCGGCCGCGCGGACGTCTCCACCGTGGTGGTCGATGCCGGACGCCGGCCCGCCTGGGTCGAGCGCGCCTGGGAGCGCGTGCGTGAGGAGGTGGCCCAGGGGCGTCAGGTGTTCGTGGTGGCCCCGCGGATCGGCGCCAACCCGAAGGAGGGCGACGGCCTCGGCGTGGTGGGGTTGGCCGAGCACCTCCGGGCGGGGCCGCTGGTCGGCGTCCGCGTCGGCGTCCTGCACGGGCAGTTGCCGTCCGAGGCCAAGGAGGAGGCGATGGCCGCCTTCGTGGACGGTCAGACCGACGTCCTGGTGGCCACCACCATCATCGAGGTCGGCGTCGACGTGCCCAACGCGTCCATGATGGTGATCTGGGACGCCGACCGGTTCGGCATCAGCCAGCTCCACCAGCTGCGCGGCCGCATCGGCCGCGGGAGCCTGCCGGGGGTGTGCCTGCTGATCAGCTCCGCCGAGCCGGACGCCGAGGCGTGGCACCGCCTGGCGGCCGTGGCGTCCACCCGGGACGGCTTCGAGCTCGCGGAACTCGACCTCGCCCAACGGCGGGAGGGGGACGTGCTCGGGGCGAACCAGTCGGGGGGACGCTCGACGCTGCGCCTGCTCCGCGTGCTGGAGCACGCCGACATCATCGAGGCGGCCCGTGCGGTGGCCGAGGAGGCCGTCCGGCGGGATCCGGGGGCAGAGACGCCCGGCTTCGCCGATGCGGTGACCCAGACGAACGCCCTGGCGGACGGGGACTGGATCGAGCGGACCTGAGCCGTAGCGGCCCAGGGCCGGACGTCAGCCGACCGGGTGGTAGGGCTCGGGCTCGGGGCCGAAGGTGAAGGCACGCCCGGCGATCTCGTCGACCTCGATGCGCACCCAGTGTTCCTTCTGCGTCGGGACCCACGGCGACAGCCCCAGCTCGGTCGCCGCGTCGCGCTCGGCGTCGGTGAGCTCGCGTGCCACGCCGTGGGCGAGGACGCTGACCGCACCCGTGTGGTCCCACTCGTCGACCTGGAAGGCCATCCGGGCACCCAGAGAGACGGCCAGCAGCTTGCTGCCCTCGGCGGTGCGGAACAGGATGGACCGGTCGTCGACCACGTAGTTCACCGGGAAGATGTCGGGCTCACCGGCGATGACGAGCGCCAGGCGGCCGACACGGTGGTCGGCCAGGAACTGCCAGGTCTGGGCCTCGTCGAGCTCGCGGACGGATTCGTGCGGCGTCGTCATGGGTCCAATGTAGCCCGCCCGCTAGCCTGCTCGCTGTGAGTCGTATCATCGCGGGACGCGCCGGCGGGCACCGCCTGGCCACCCCCGCCCACGCCCGGACCCGCCCCACCAGTGACCTGGTGCGCGAGTCGGCGTTCAACCTGATCGCGGACTGGGCCGGCACCATCGGGGAACCCGCCGACTCCATGCTGGAGCGCTTCACCTTCCTCGACCTGTACGCCGGGACCGGCGCGGTCGGCCTGGAGGCCGCCAGCCGCGGGGCGGGCCCGGTCGTGGCCGTGGAACGTGACCGGAGCATGGCAGCCCTGGCCCGCGACAACGCGACGGCCACCGGCCTGTCCATCGAGGTCGTCGCCCAGCCCGTGTCGACCTACCTGGCCGGCGCGGGGCGTCCGTTCGACATCGTGTGGTTCGACCCGCCCTACGAGCTGGACACCCGCCACGTCACCGAGCAGGTCGCCCGCGTGGCCGAGGCGTGGTTAGCCCCCGACGGCCTCATCGTCGTGGAGCGGGCCACGCGTGACGTGGCACCCCAGTGGCCGGACGCCTTCACCGATCAGCGCGTGCGGCGCTACGGTGAGACGACGCTGTACCTGGCCAACAGGGAGGACGACGCATGAGGGCCATCTGCCCCGGCTCCTTTGACCCCGTCACGCACGGGCACCTCGACATCATCGAACGGGCCGCACACCTGTTCGACGAGGTCCTGGTCGCGGTGGGGCGCAACAGCGCCAAGAACTACCTGTTCACCCCCGACGAGCGCGTGGCGATGCTGGCCGAGGCCACCAGCCACCTCGACAACGTGGAGGTCGACCTGCTGGGCGGGCTGCTCGTCGACTACTGCCGCGAGCGTGACATCGACGTCATCGTCAAGGGCCTGCGCTTCGCCAGCGATTTCGAGTTCGAGCTGCAGATGGCCCAGATGAACCACGCGTTGAGCGGCATCGAGACCATCATGCTGCCCACGGCCGCCCAGTGGGCACACCTCAGCTCCACGATGATCCGCGAGGTCGCGAAGCTGGGCGGGGACATCTCCGGGTTCGTGACGCCGGGCGTGGCCGCACGCATCGCCGCGAAGGTGGCGGACGCCGACGCGGGGTGATGCGCAGGGGAAGGGTCGTTGCTGCGGTTCGTCCGGCCGGTTGGACGAGGCGCGCGCCGCACGGTAAAGTGGATACTCGGTTATGACGCTGTCGTGCCAATCAGTGAGGGGTGCCGCGATGACGAATCGCTCCATCGACCCCCGTTCCGGTCTCGTTTTCGACATCCACGAATACGGGCACCGCGCGGGCGGGAGCAAGGAGATCGTCGCCGAGGTCCCTGCACCGGAGGGCATCGGCAACGACGTGATCGGAGTGCCGACCGAGTCTCCGATCCACCTCGATCTGCGGATCGAGGGGGTGGGTGATGGGGTTCTGGCCACCGGCGTCGCTGAGGTTCAGTTGCGCGGGGAGTGCGC
Source organism: Propionibacteriaceae bacterium (assembly GCA_030539405.1). Classification (GTDB taxonomy): domain Bacteria; phylum Actinomycetota; class Actinomycetes; order Propionibacteriales; family Propionibacteriaceae; genus Propioniciclava. The sequence continues at coordinate 6,441 of JAUNSA010000087.1, read as the reverse complement.
TCGGTGCCTGACCGAGATCGAGGCTTCGGCCGAGATCGACCTGCAGGAACTGTTCCTCTTCCCGGGCGTTGACCCCGACGACACCGAGGCCAGCCGGGTCGAGGCCGACATGATCGACCTCGAGCCGACCCTGAGGGACACGGCCATGCTCGACCTGCCGTTCATCCCGTTGTGCCGGGAGGATTGCGCCGGGTTGTGCCCCACCTGCGGGGTGAACCTGAACGACGATCCCGACCACGACCACGGCGAGGCGATCGACCCGCGTTGGGCGAGCCTTGCCGGCTGGGCTGACGGCGACCAGGACTGACGTGGGCCCAGCGCCCCAGATTTGAGGAGTTTGACGTGGCTGTTCCGAAGCGGAAGATGTCCCGCAGCAACACGCGCGCCCGCCGTTCGCAGTGGAAGATGTCCGCGCCGCAGCTGGTCACCTGCGCCAACGCCGCGTGCCGGGCCAAGCACCTGCCCCACACCGCGTGCCCGAGCTGTGGCCAGTACGGCCCGCGCGCTGCGCGCCGGCAGGTCTTCGAGCAGTGACCTCCGCGGCCGTGAGCCGCGTTCATGAGCTCTTCCAGGAGCTGGGGATCGAGATTGATCCCCAGCTCCTCGAGCGTGCCCTGACCCATCGGTCGTGGGCCTACGAGCACGGTGGTGCCCCGCACAACGAGCGCCTCGAGTTCCTCGGGGACGCCGTGCTGGGGGTCGTCGTGACCGAGCACCTCTACCGCACGTACCCCGACGAGCCCGAGGGGTGGCTGGCGAAGATGCGTGCGGCCGTCGTCAACACCTACGCGCTGGCCGATGTGGCCCGGACGCTGGGGCTGGGTAGCCTGCTCAAGCTCGGCAAGGGCGAGGTCGGCACCGGTGGGGCCGACAAGGACTCGATCCTGGCCGACGCCACCGAAGCGCTGATCGCCGCGGTGTTCCTCTCGAACGGACGCGATGCCGCCGAGCGGTTCGTGCATGCGCTGATGGATCCGGTCGTCGCGACGGCGTCGGCCGAGGGTCGTTCGACCGACTGGAAGACCGCCCTGCAGGAGTTGGCCGCCGAGGCCGGGCTCGGTGCGCCCCAGTACCGCCACACCTCGAGCGGACCGGACCACGACAAGCGCTTCGAGGCCGTGGCCGTGGTGGCCGGGGTCGCCCATCCCGGTTTCACGGCGCGCTCCAAGAAGTTGGCCGAACAGGGGGCCGCCAAGCTCGCCCACGAGGCGCTGGCGCTCACCGTCGTGCCGGTTGCGGATCCGCTCGCGTCCGCGGAGGGCTGATGCCCGAACTGCCCGAGGTCGAGGTGGTCCGGCGCGGGCTCGAGACCGCCGTGATCGGACGCCGGATCGAGGCCGTCAGCGTCCTGCACCCCCGTCCGGTCCGCCGCCACCTGGCCGGCCCCGACGACTTCGCTGCCACGCTGGCCGGGCGCACCTTCTCCTCGCCGCGTCGCCGGGGGAAGTTCTTGTGGCTGCCGTTGACCGATGGTGATGCCGTCCTGGCGCACCTGGGGATGAGCGGTCAGTTCCGGCTCGATGCTCCCTCCGCCCCGCTCCAGCGCCACGCCCGGGTCGTGTTCACGCTGTCTGACGGCGTCCAGCTTCGGTTCGTGGACCAGCGCATGTTCGGCGGGTTGTCGCTGTCGCCCGGTGGTGCCGAACTGCCCACTGAGGTCGCCCACATCGCTCGGGACCTGTTCGACCCGGCCCTCGACCGGGACGCCCTGGTCGCGCGCATCGGTTCCCGTTCGAGCGCCATCAAGCGCGTCCTGCTCAACCAGACGATCGTGTCCGGCATCGGCAACATCTACGCCGACGAAGCGCTGTGGGCCGCGCGCATCCACGGTGAGACGACGGCGTCCGCACTGTCGGCATCGCAGGTGGGTGAGGTGCTGGACGCCGCGCGTTCGGTGATGGCCGAGGCGCTGGCTCAGGGCGGGACGTCGTTCGATGCGCTGTACGTGAACGTCAACGGTGAGTCGGGCTACTTCGATCGATCCTTGGACGCCTACGGGCGCGAGGGACTGCCCTGTGGGCGCTGCGGCACCCCCATCCGACGCGAGCAGTTCATGAACCGGTCGTCGTTCTTCTGCCCGAGCTGCCAGCCACAACGTTGGGCCGGATCTACGTGATGCGGCAACGGGCGAGTCACGCGACCTGGACTCGCTGATCACCCATCACGTACTCGACGGAGAGACCTCCGCCTACGGCCTCGAGATAGCGACGGATCGTGCCGACCTTCGCATTGTCGAGCTCGCCGCTCTCAATCTTGGAGACTTGGCGCTGGCCAACCCCGATTCGCTCGGCCAGCTGCGCCTGGGTGAGGCCGGCCTGCTCGCGCAGCTCGCGCAAACGATACGCGCGCACCTCAGCGAGCATGCGCTCCTTGTGTCGGTCGATCTCGGCGCGATCGACTGGGTACTTGGCGAGCAGCTCCTCATAGCTCACTGCCATTTCGGTCGCTCCCACACAGCTCGACCATAGATCCTGCAAGGTCTATGGGCAATGCGGGGGGCTGGCACAGTGATGCATCTCACGCATCACTGTCCCAGTCTGTCCTAGCCCTGAGTGTCCCGGCTGCGCGGGTGGGCAGGGCACGCGAGCGAGAAATGTCAGAGGCCCCTGCGAGAGTCGGGTCATGACCACCCCCGCTCGTCTTGATGTCCCGGGTCTGATCCGTCGTGTTCGACGCCAGGCCGATCTCAGCCAACGTGACCTGGCTGCCGTCCTCGAGGTGGACCAGTCGATGGTCGCGCGATGGGAGACCGGTGCACTGATTCCCGCGCTGCCGATGCTGGAGCGCATCTTGGAGTTCGCCGGCTATCGCCTGGCCGTCCTGGTGGGGGACCGCGCGGGGGTCGGTGGTGACCACCGCCCGTGGGAGGACGAGCACAACGGCGAGCTCAACGACGAGCAGGAAAGCGGCTTCGAGCAGCAGGAGGCGGTTCCCATGCGGCAGGACGCCGTGCGCGACCGGCAGCGGCGGCGCTTCCCGAGCCACCTCGACGTCCACGACCGGGTGGAGGTGACCACCGGACGCCGCTCCCCGGGCGCCCCGTGGCGGCACAAGCGCGATCGCCTGCGCGAGCGCGCGGGCGCCATACCGCCGGACCATCCCACCCTCGCCGAGCTCCTCGCGGAGCGCCAAAGGGCCCACGAACGCCGACGCGCGGCCTTGGGCGAACGGCTCCGTTCCCTGCCCAGCGCGCAAGCACCACAGCCCGAGCCGTGCACGTGCCCCGAACCCTGCTGGGAGGCCCCGCACTGCGACGAGGGATGCCCGTGCTCCTGCGAACCGCGCCC
>JAUNSA010000087.1:0-3144 GCA_030539405.1 Propionibacteriaceae bacterium | reverse complement strand
GGGCAACCCGTGGGGCAACCGGTGGAACAGTGCCCAAGGCGCTACCATCGATCTCTTGTGAGCCCATCGTCTTCGTTCCTCGGTCGGTACCGGGCCACCGTGGAGCAGTTCGTGAAGTTCGGGCTCATCGGTGGCGCGGGCGTCCTGGTGAACATGCTCACCGTCGCCGTGGTGAACGCGATCGGCGTCCACGTGTTCGGAGTGGCGGACAAGGATCCGTTCATCCCGCTGCCGGGCACCGAGCGAGCGCTGCGCTTCTACATCGTCTACGCCGGCATCGCCTTCCTCGTCGCCAACCTGTTCAACTTCTGGTGGAACCGGCACTGGACGTTCAAGGACCACCACGGCAAGCCGGCCCCCTTCTTCCAGGAGTTCCTGCCGTTCCTGCTCGTCGGGTCCGTCGCTCAGGGGATCGGGTTCGTGATCCTCTACCTGCTGCGCAACGAGACCTCGCCGCTGTACCTGAGCCACCCCTTCTTCACCTATGACGGTCCCTGGTGGACCCAACGGTTGTACTGGGCCCAGCTCATCCAGATCATCTGCGTCATGCCGATCAACTTCCTGGTCAACAAGCTGTGGACCTTCCGGGTGGTGCGACAGCGACACGCGGCGTCCGCCCCGAAGGAAATGACCGGCCGTTCGTAAGGTGGGCGTGTGTACCTCAAGTCCCTGACGCTGCGCGGCTTCAAGTCGTTCGCGTCAGCGACGACCCTCAACTTCGAACCCGGCATCACGTGCGTGGTCGGCCCGAACGGGTCCGGCAAGTCGAACGTCGTCGATGCCCTGAGTTGGGTGATGGGCGAGCAGGGGGTCAAGAGCCTGCGCGGCGGCAAGATGGAGGACGTCATCTTCGCCGGGACCGCCGGGCGCGCACCCCTGGGCCGGGCCGAGGTCAGCCTCACCATCGACAACACCGACGGCGCCCTGCCGATCGAGTACACCGAGGTGACGATCAGCCGCACGATGTTCCGCTCCGGCGGGTCGGAGTACGCCATCAACGGCAGCCCGGCGCGCCTGCTCGACGTCCAGGACCTGCTCAGCGACTCCGGCATCGGCCGGGAGATGCACGTCATCGTCGGCCAGGGCCAGCTCGACTCGATCCTGCAGGCGACGCCCGAGATCCGGCGCGGGTTCATCGAGGAGGCCGCCGGCGTCCTCAAGCACCGCAAGCGCAAGGAGAAGGCGCTGCGCAAGCTGGACGCCACCCAGGTCAACCTGGACCGGCTGGCCGACCTGGTCGCCGAGATCCGGCGCCAACTCAAGCCGCTGGGCCGCCAGGCCGAGGTCGCCCGCAAGGCCGCCGTCGTCCAGGCCGAACTGCGCGATGCCAAGGCCCGCCTGCTCGCCGATGACTACGTGATGGCGTCCCTGGCCCTGGAGTCCGACCTGGCCGCCGAGGCCGAGATCAAGGCCCGCCGGATCGCGCTCGAGGAAGCACTCGAGGCCGCCCGGGAGGCCGAGGCTGAAGCCGAGGAGGCGGTCCGCGCCGCGGCGCCGGCCCTCACGCGCGCCCAGGAGTCTTGGTACGGGCTGGCCGCCCTGCGCGAGCGGATCGCGAGCACGCTGACGATCGCCAACGAGCGGGTCCGCAACGCCGCCAAGGTGGGCGCCGACGAGCGGCGCGGGCGTGACCCGGAAGCCATCGAGGCCGAGGCGGCGGGCATCCGCGAGTCCGAGGAGGCCATCGCCGCCCAGGTCGCCGAGCGCGCCACCGCCCTGAAGGATGCCACCGCCGCACGCGAGCAGGCTGAGGCCGCCCACGCCGCAGCCGAGAAGCAGTACGCCGCCCAGCTCCGCGCCATCGCCGACCGTCGCGAGGGCCTGGCCCGGCTCACCGGCGAGGTCAACTCGCTGACGTCGCGCACCGAGGCCGCCGACGCCGAGATCGAACGACTGCGCACTGCCGGCGCCGACGCCCGCACCCGGGCCGACGAGGCCCGATCCACCTTCGCCCGCCTGGAGACCGAGCTCGGCGGCCTGACCGACGGCGAGGAGGGCCTCGACGCCGCCCACGAGGCGGCCGACGCCGACCGCGTCGCCGCCGCCGAGGCGCTGGAGCAGATCCGCGCCGACGAGCAGGCGGCCCAGTCCGAGCGGGCGTCGCTGGCGGCCCGCCTCGAGGGCCTCAAGGTCGGACTCGAACGCCCCGACGGGTCGGGGGCCCTGCTCGCAGCCTCGGAGCACCTGTCCGGCGTGCTGGGCTCGGTCGGGGCCCTCGTGCGGGTCGAGTCCGGGTACGAGACCGCCGTGGCCGCCGCGCTGGGCGGCGCGGCCGAGGCGGTGGCCGTCACGGGCCTGGACGCCGCCGTGGCCGCCTTCGCCCACCTCAAGGCCGACGACCTCGGCCGGGCCGGCCTGCTGCTCGGCGGGGCCCCGGCGCCCGATGACCGGGCCGGCTGGCCGGAGCTGCCCGCGGGCGTCCGCTATGCGCTCGACACCGTCACGGCCGACGCCACGCTCGCCCCGGCCCTGGGCCGGCTGCTGCGCAAGGTCGCCGTGGTCGACGACCTGCCCGCCGCGCGTGCCCTCGTGGCCGACCTCCCGGACCTGACCGCGATCACCCGCGAGGGCGACCTGCTGTCGTCATGGTTCTCCTCGGGTGGGTCGTCGGCACGACCGAGCCTGATCGAGGTCCAGGCGGCGGTGGATGCAGCGGACGAGGCGCTGGCACAGGCCCAACAGGACGTCGAGCGGCTCGCCTTCGCCAAGGCGTCCGCAACCACCCGGCTGGAGGAGGCGACCGAACGCACCCAGGCCGCGCTCGCGCGCCTGCACGAGTCGGACGCCCAGTACTCGGCGCTGGCCGACCAACTGTCCCGCCTCAATCAGGCGGCCCGCGCCGCCATTGCCGAGGCCGAACGCCACGACGCGTCGGTGGCCAAGGCCGAGGAGGCCCGCGACCGCAACGCCGTTGCCCTGGCCGACCTGACCGAGCGCCTGCGCGTGGCCCAGGACACTGCCGAGGTCACCGAGGCCGACCCGGCCGAGCGGGACCGTCTCGGGCTGGAGGCCGCCAAGGCCCGGCAGGTCGAGATGGAGGCCCGGCTGGCGCTGCGTACCGACGAGGAGCGGGCTCGCGCACTCGCGGGGCGGGCCGACTCCCTGCTGCGGGCCGCCCGCGCCGAACGCAACGCCCGCGCCGAG
>JAUNSA010000086.1 GCA_030539405.1 Propionibacteriaceae bacterium | reverse complement strand
GGATCTGGCTTCGGCGCAGGCTCCGGCTTCGGTTCGGGGGCAGGATCCGCCGGCTTGGGCGACGGCTCCGGGCTGGACGCCGGCGGCGGCGTGATGATCGGGCGCGGGGTCGGGTCGGTCGGGTCCGGGGCGGGCTTCGGGTCCGGTGCCGGGCCGGCGGTGGGCGGCTGGGACGGGATCGGCCTCGGCGACGGGGAGTCGACCGGCGGCGTGGGCGAGGGCGTCACCGGATCCGGAGAGGGTGCCGGCGAGGTCGGGTCCACCGGCGGCTTCGGCGTCGGCGTGGGATCCGGCAGGGCCGGCAGGTCCGGGAAGGGATCCTTCGGGGTGGTGGTGGGCACCTCGGCGGTCGGCGGGGGCGTCCACGGCACGATCGGCGTCGTCAGGCGGACGTGGGGCGCGCCGGACAGGACGGCCGCCGGATCCACATACGAGCCGTTCATCAGCACCTCGAAGTGCAGGTGGCAGCCCGTCGACAGGCCGGTGGTGCCGGCGAGGCCGATCTGCTGCCCCTTGGTGACCTGCTGCCCCACGCGCACCCCCAGGACCGACAGGTGGGCGTACCGGCTGCTCAGCCGATCCTCGTCGACGGTGCCGTGGTTGAGCTCGACCAGCAGGCCGTAGCCGCCCGCCATCGCAGAACGGGTGACCCGGCCGTCGGACATCGCGACGACCGGCGTCCCGCACGACGCAGTCATGTCGACGCCGTTGTGGTTGCGCACATAACGCAGGATCGGGTGCATGCGGGGCCCGAACGGCGACGTGATCGGGCCGGGCACGGGGGAGACGTACGGCGACGCGAGGTCCTCAGCCGTGCCGACCGACAGGCCGTCCACGGCCGTGGGGTCCGCGGGGTTCGCGGTCGGGTCAGGGGTCTGGACGCCCACGCCGGACGCCCGCGGCATGGCCTCGTCGGCCGCGGACCCGAACGACAACCACTCCCGGCCAGAGCGAGAATTCTGCTCCTGGCTCCAGAGGCTGCCGGCGGTGCTGGTCAGGGGCGTGGCCGGCAGGTCGCCGATGACGCCGCCGCTCGGACCGGGGTCAGCCGGGACGGGCAGCGAGCCCGCGAACGGGATCGTGAGCGCCCCGCACAGGGCCAGCGAGGCCACGGCACGGGCCGGGTGTCGAGGGCTTCGGGGGGCATCGGGGGCGGGGAGAGCGCGCCGGGGGGCGGTCCGGACGAGGTGTCCGGGCGCTCGCAGGGCTCGCTTGGGGGTGGACCCGTCGGAAACGCGCAACATCAACCAATCCTCGGACAGCCGGGCGGCGAGTGACCCAGCGCTGGGTGTTCGCCCCCGACTCTAGGCCACGTTCGGCGTCGGGCACAGGGGTCTGGGCGATAAGTCCCTCCATCTGGGACAGGACTTGGACGGGGGATACTTGGACGGGGAATGGACGCCGCCCCCCGGTGTGCGTGTAGGCTGTGACTAGGTTGAGGTTGGTTCTTGCGCGTGCGTGTCCCGTAGTGCAGTAGTTCGAGCGTCATCCCCCATGGCTCCCGAACCCGGGGGCCGAGCATCACATCACGAAAGCAGGAAACATGGCCACCGGAACCGTCAAGTGGTTCAACGCCGACAAGGGCTACGGCTTCATCTCCCCCGACGACGGCTCGGCTGACGTCTTTGCCCACTACTCCGCCATCAACTCGCGCGGGTTCCGCTCGCTGAACGAGGGCGACAAGGTGCAGTTCGACACCGAGCAGGGCCCCAAGGGCCTCCAGGCGACCAACATCACGATCGCCTGATCTGACAACACCTCCGAACGCCGTGGCCATCTGGTCACGGCGTTCGGTCTGTCTGGGGGAGGGTCGCGCATGAGTGAGCCGCACCGCCCGGGGCACGGCGTCCTGCTGGTCGGCGTCCCGCCCCTGGAGGAGTGGGTCCGCGCCCGGACGGCCCACTACGACGCCTCCTTCGTCTCGGCCGACCCCGCCTTCGCCCACGCCCACGTCACCGTGCTGGCGCCCTTCCCCGGCGAGGGGCCGGGCATCGCTGCCCGGGTGGCCGCGGTGGCTGCCGCGGTCGAGCCGTTCGCCTACACGCTGGAGCGCGTGGAGACCTTCCCCGACGGGGTGGTGCACCTGGTCCCGGAGCCGGACGATGGCTTTCGCGCCCTCACCGCGGCCGCGCGAGCCGTCGCCCCCGAGGTGGATCCCTATTGGGGGCGCTTCGACCCCGTACCGCACCTGACCCTCGACCGGCTGGGATCTGGAGTCACCGAGCAGTCCACCCGCGACGCGGTGGCGCACCTGCTGCCGGCCCGGGCCACGGCGTCCGCGTTGTTGTGGACGTGGTGGGAGTCCGGGGCCTGCCGGGTGCTGGGCCGATTCCCCCTGGGCGCCGCGCCGAGAGACTGACTGCCCGATTGGGACCGCTGGTTTGCGTGCCATGGCACCCAAACCAGCGGTCCCAAACCAGCAGTCAACGAGATCCGGCGGGTCGACGAACCGACGAGCGATCGTTGGGGACAACCTGTGGACAAGCCCCGGGGGTTCTGCACACACCCACGCACATCAGCAAGCCAAACAACGCAAACCCCCTAGTCAGGCCCAGAATCAGCGCGCCAGCGACGCAGGGCAGGACCAGCCCACAACATCCACAGCGTCCACCCAAGCGCCGCAGCCGGAGCCGGATCAGTCGGTGTAGGGGTAGTCGAGCTCCTCCTCGGCGAGGTCCTCGTCGTCGAGTCCTTCGCCCGGCGGCACCGATGAGCCCGGCAGGCGCACGGTGAACTCGGCGCCACCCTCGGGGGCGCGGTTCGCCTTCACCCACCCACCATGGGCCTGGATGGTCTGGGCGACGATCGACAGGCCCAGGCCGGAGCCGGGCGTGGTGCGGGCGTCCGGGGAGCGGAAGAACCGCTCGAAGACGTGCGGAAGATCCTCCTCGGCGATGCCGGGACCCTGGTCGGCGACGCGGAACCGGTCCCCTTCGAGCCTCACCGTGATCGTCCCCCCGGGCGGGGAGAACTTCACGGCGTTGTCGAGCAGGTTGGTCAGGGCTCGCTCGAGGGCGTCGGGCTCGCCGGTGAGGTAGAGCGGCTCGAGGTGGACGTCCCAGGTGAGCCCCGGGCCGCGGCGCTTCGCGCGGGCGAGGGCGCTCTCGATGATGTCGCGCAGGTCCACGGGTTCGGGGGAGGCCTCGATGTTCTCATCACGGCTCAGCTGGACCAGGTCGCCCACCAACTGGGTGAACTCGCCGAGCTGGGCGGCCACATCGCGCAGGATCTCCGCACGGGCACCCTCGGGCAGCATCCCCTGGCGGTCGTCGGCGACCAGGAGTTCGACGTTGGTCCGCATCGAGGTGAGCGGGGTGCGCAGCTCGTGGCCGGCATCGGCGATGAGGCGTTTCTGGCGTTCGCGGGAGTTCTCGAGCGCGGTCAGCATCCGGTTGAACGAGCGGCCCAGGTGGGCGACCTCGTCGTCGCCGCTGATCTCGATGGGGGTGAGCTTGTTGGTCTGGGTGATGTTCACGACCGCCTCCGACAACTGGCGGATCGGCCCCATGCCCGACTTGGCGATCGCATAGCCCGAGCCGGCGGCCACAGCGCCGCCCAGGCCACCGAACAGCACCAGGGACAGCCCCGTGGTCTGCAGGATCGCCTGGGTGGTGGCGAGCGGACGCCCGATCACCAGCGCCCAGCGTTCGTCACCGTTGACCAGCGGCACCGACACGATGCGGGTGGGGACGCCGTTGGTGTCGACGCCGGTGCGCGACGAGGAGCCCTGCGACGTCCGCGCCACGGCCAGCTCGTCGGGCCCGAGCACCAGCGAGGTCTGCCGGTTGGGCTGGGAGATCTGGTGGGTGTCGGAGCGGATCAGCATGACGAGCACGTTCGCGGCCCGCCAGGCGTTGGTGTCGATGCCGCCCATGTTCTCCATGTCGGCGGCGATGTCGGAGGAGGTGAGGGACGCCACCTGCACCAGTTCGTTGTCGAGCTGGTTGTAGACCGTCAGCAGGGTCATCGCGTACGCGGCGATGCCGGTGAGCGCGACCGCGCCTGCGACGGCCGAGGCGATCAGGATGGCGAGCCGATCCTGGAGGGGGCGGTTGGCCGTGAGGAACAGGTCGCGCAGCCTGCTCACGGGGCCGTCTCGCGCAGCACATACCCGATGCCGCGCACGGTGTGGATGAGGCGTCCGGCGCCCTCAACCTCGGTCTTGCGGCGCAGGTAGCCGATGTACACCTCCAGCGAGTTCGCCGTGGTGGGGAACTCGAAGCCCCACACCTCGTTCAGCAGCCAGGAGCGCTCCAGCACCTTGCGCGGGTGCTCCATGAAGGTCTGCAGCAGCGCGAACTCGGTGCGGGTCAGCGAGATCTTCTGGTCGCCGCGGGAGACCTCGCGGGTGTTGAGGTCGAGCCGCAGGTCCTCGAACGTGAGGAGCTGGCTGCCGGGGGCAGCGGTCGCATCCTCGTTCTCGGGCCGGCTGCGCCGGGTGAGGGCGCGCAGGCGGGCCATCAGCTCGTCCAGGGCGAACGGCTTGGCCATGTAGTCGTCGGCGCCGGCGTCCAGACCGTCGACGCGGTCGCCCACCGCGTCCCGCGCCGTGAGGATCAGGATGGGGACGTCGTTGCCCTGCCCGCGCAGCATCCGGGTGGTCTCCAGCCCGTCGAGGCGGGGCATCATCACGTCCATGACCACCGCGTCCACCTTGTGGGAGGAGAGGTGGGCCAGCGCCTCGATGCCATCGTTGGCGGAGGCGACCTCGTAGCCGCTGTACTGCAGCGAACGCTTCAGCGAGTCACGGACGGCCTGGTCGTCGTCCACCACGAGGATGTGCATGGCGATCATCCTAACGGCGCTGGAGCTCGCGCACCCTCGCCAGCACGCCCGGCATGGCGGCCTCGATGGCCGACAGGGTGCCCTCGAAGCCCTCCGGGCCGCCGTACCAGGGGTCGTCGATCCCCGAGCCGGGCTCAGCCTCCGGATCGAACTCGGTCAGCAGGTGCAGGTGGTCGGCGTCCGGTGCCAGCCGGCGCATCCGCTCCAGGTGGAACGGTTCCAGCCCGATGACCAGGTCGGCCGAGGCCAGGTCGGACGCCGTGATCTGGTGGGCGCGGTGCCCCTGGGTGCTGTAGCCGTGCGCGGCCAGGACCGTGCGGGCACGCGGGTCGATGGGGTTGCCGGACTCCTCCGAACTCACCCCGGCCGACGTGAACCGGACGCCCTCCAGCCCCTCGGCCTCGGCCCGGGCGCGGGCCACCCGCTCGGCCATGGGCGAGCGGCAGATGTTGCCCAGGCAGACGAAGATGACGTGGACGCCGTCGCCGGCGGTCTCGCTCATCGGTGGACCTCGCCGCGGCGTCCGACGAAGGAGTTCAGCACGAAGCTGACGATGGAGACGAGCAGGGCGCCCCACACGGCGTCCCAGAACCCGGCCACGCCCCACGGGACGCCGAGCTGGGCGCACACCCAACTGGTCAGCATGAGCAGGGCCGCGTTGATGACCAGCAGGAACAGGCCCATGGTGATGAGCAGCAGCGGGGACGTGACGAAGACGAACAACGGCTTGATGACGGCGTTCACCAGGCCGAAGATCGCCGCGACGATGAGCATCGTGAGCGCGGCGCCGGCCGGCTCGCCGGCGTAGTCCAGCGTGATGCCGGGGAGGAGCCACGTCGCGAGACCGAGGGCCAGCGCGCTGACCAAGAATCGAATGATCACGGTCCCATCCTTCCACGTGCGGCACAATGGCGAACCCCGGGAGGCCTGCTCCGATGGCCCGTCCCGGGTCGCAGAAAGGCAGTGCCGTGGGCGAGCTGACCGGACGGGATTTCCTCAAGGAGGTGGATTTCACCCCCGACGAGTTCGCACGCCTCGTGACCCTGTCCGGGGAGTTGAAGGCCGCCCGGCGTGAGGGCCGCGAGGAGCGCCGGCTCGAGGGCCACAACTACGCGCTGATCTTCGAGAAGGGGTCCACCCGCACGCGCGCCGCCTTCGAGGTCGCCGCTCGGCACCAGGGCGCGCACACGACCTACCTCGACCCGGCCGGGTCGCACATCGGCTCCAAGGAGTCGGCCGCCGACACCGCGCGCGTCCTGGCCCGGATGTTCGACGGGATCGAGTACCGCGGCTCCAAGCAGGACATCGTCGAGGAGCTGGCCGAGCACGCCGACGTCCCGGTCTGGAACGGCCTGACCGACGAGTGGCACCCCACGCAGTCGCTGTGTGACGCGTTCACCATGGTCGAGGCGACCGGACGCCCGGCGTCCGACATCGCGTTCGCCTTCGTGGGGGACTGCCGGTTCAACGTGGGCAACTCGCTGATGACGATGGGCGCCATGCTGGGCATGGACGTCCGGATGATCGCCCCGCCCGGCTTCGCGCCCGCGGCCGAGCTGGTGGGCGGCGCCCGCGACATCGCGCGTGAGACCGGCGCGCGGGTCACGATCAGCGACGACATCGCCGACGTGCGTGGGGTCGACTTCGTCCACACCGACGTCTGGGTGTCGATGGGGGAGCCCAAGGGCGTGTGGGCCGAGCGGTGCCGGATCCTGGCGCCCTACCGCGTCACGGCGGCCATGATGCGCCTGGCCGGCCCGGAGGCCAAGTTCATGCACTGCCTGCCGGCCTTCCACAACCTCGAGACGTCCACGGCCCGCCTGGTGCACGACCTGACCGGCCTGAAGGAGCTGGAGGTCGCCGACGAGGTGTTCGAGTCCGAGCGGTCGATCGTCTTCGAGCAGGCCGAGAACCGGCTGCACACGATCAAGGCCGTGATGGTGGCCACCTGTTCCTGAGGCCCCGCAAGCGAGGCAGGTGGCTCAGGCGTCCAGGACGCCGACCTCTTCCAGCCAGGCCCGGCTGTCGGCGTCCGAGGACCACAGGTGCGTGGTCCAGCCCGCCCGCTGCGCGCCGGCGAGGTTCTCGGCCTTGTCGTCGATGAACGCGATCTCGCCCGGCGGCACGTCCAGCACCTCGGCGACCCGCAGGTACACGCCCAGGTTCGGCTTGGACAGGCCCATCGCCGCCGAGATGAACCAGTAGTCGACCTCGTCGGCGAACTCGGCGTCCACCAGGGCGTGGTCGAGGTTGAACGGTGCGTTGCTCAGCACGGCGACCGGACGCCCCGTGCGCCGCACGTCGCTGACCAACTGGCGGGCCTCGGGGCGCAGCCGCAGCCACAGGCGGGCGTCCAGTTGGGCGAGCTGTTGGACGGTCTCGAGCGCGGCCGGCTTGCCCAACGCGGTGAGGATCGGCTCCCAGTACGCGCGGTCGGAGGACCCGGCGTCGTAGGCGGCGCGGCCGGCCCAGTAGAGCTCACGGAAGGCGTCCTCGTCCACGCCCAGCAGGCGGGCGGGCTCGGAGGTGATCCCCTCCCCGGAGGCGAGCACGTCCCCGAGGTCGAACACGACGGCGCTGATCATGGGCCCAGTCTGCCTCACGGCGTCTCGGGCAGGACGGCGTCCGGGTCGAGCGCCTCCCGCTGGGCGACCAGGCCGTCCGCACCGATGACGGTGATGGCGTCCGTGCTGCCGCGCTGTGACCCGCCGGTGACCTCGGCGCCGGCGTCCACGATGCAGTTCACCAGCGTCGCGCCCGGCCCGACCCGGGCGCCGTCGAGGAGCACCGATCGCTCCACGGACGCGCCGGCCGCCACCACGGCACCGGTCCCGATGATGGAGCGTTCGACCGTGCCCGCCACGGTGCAGCCGGTGGACAGCAGCGACTCCTGCACGGACGCCCCGGCCTCGACCCGGGCGGGGGAGAGCTGCGGCTGCGCGGAGTAGATGGGCCACGCGGGGTGGTCGAGGCTGACGCCGTTGCCGTCGACGAGCTGCATGTTGGCGGTCCAGTAGGACTGGATGGTGCCCACGTCCATCCAGTAGGTGGTGTGCCGGTGCTCGACCACGGTGTGGTGGTCGACGAACCAGGGCACCAGGTGGTCGCCGTAGTCGCCCAGGTCGCCGTGCTCGGCGTGCAGGGTGTCCAAGGCCTCGAGCAGGGCCTGGGTGCGGTAGAGGAACACCTCGGTGGTGACCAGGTTGCTGGTCGGTTCGTCCGGCTTGTACTCGAAGCCGGTGACGCTCCCGGCGTTGTCGGTGGTGACGACGCCGTAGCGCGCCGCGGACTCGTCCACCTGCGTGGTGACGATGGTGAGGTCGGCGTCGCGGTCCAGGTGGGTGGTGATCGCGTCGAGGAAGTTCATCGTGTAGAGGTGGTCGGCGCTCATCACCAGGACGATCTCGGGGTCGTGGGCGGCGATGATCTCGCGCTGCCGGTGCAGGGCGTCCGCGTTGCCCTCGGCGAAGCCCTCACCGTGCCCACCCTGGAAGGGCGGCAGGGCGAGCAGGCCGCCGTGGTTGCGGTCCAGGTCCCAGGGGCGTCCGCCGCTGACGTACTCGTTCAGCGGGTGCGGCAGGTACTGCTGGACGAGGCCGACGTGGCTGATGTGGGAGTGGGCGAGGTTCGACAGGGCGATGTCGATGAGGCGGTAGGTGCCGCCCATCGGGAGCGTCGGTTTCGGTCGCGCATCGGTGAGGCAGCCCAGCCGGGAGCCCTGGCCGCCGGCGAGGACGAGGGCGAGGGTTCGGGGGATGCGCATCGGGTGCTCCTCGGTCGGGGTCAGGCGTCGTTCGGGTTCGGGGGTGGGCTCTCAGCGTAGGCGTCCGCCAGGACGCGGTACGGGCGGGACGCCAGCGCGCCGACCGTGATGACCAGGCCGACCACCGAGCTGAGCAGGAAGACCAACGCGATGCCGCGGGCGTCCCCCTCGCCCAGCAGCCAGCCCCAGGTCGCCCGACCCTCGGCGCTGTTCATGTAGGGGATCAGGCCGTAGTGGGCGATCGGGCCGATCAGGAACGAGCTGACGGGGGCTGCCGCCACCTCGACGCTCTGGGCGAAGCCGAACACGCGCCCCTGCTTGGGGTAGGGGACCACGCGCTGCAGCACGGTCTGCTCGGCGGCCTCCACGAAGGGGATCAGCGCCATGTAGCAGAAGATGCCGACGCTCAGCAGCACGATCGACTCGCGGATCGCGAACAGCCCGCCGATCACCCACATCGCGATGTTGGCCAGCAGGAAGGCGCGCAGGGGGCGCGACCCCAGGCCCCAGCGGCCGATCGCCGCGCCCCCGGCCAGGAAGCCCATCCCCAGCACGCCGAACAGGATGCCCCACACCTCGACGCTGACCAGGGTCAGGCCGTAGGGGTCCAGCAGCGCCATGTAGACGCCGCCGACCAGGTTGTTGAACGTGGAGAAGATGATCAGCCAGATCAGCGCCGGCACCTCGCGGATGGCGCGCCAGGCGCCGGCGAAGTCGACCGGCTTGGGAGCGCCGTCGGCGTGCACGATCTCGGGCTCGGGGATCTTGACGGTCAGCATGTGCGCGAACGAGGCGAAGGTCAGCGCCACCGCGATCACCAGCGAGGTGGTCATGCCGAGCTGGCCGATCGCCAGGCCGGCCACCACGGCGGTGACCATGAAGCTCAGGCCGTTCACCATGCCGACCAGCCCGTTGGCGCGGTCACGCTCGGACGGAGGCACCAGCAGGGTGACCACCGTGGACAGCGTGATGCCGCGCGCCGACTCCATGATGCCGCCGGCGAGCAGCGCCAGCACGAACAGGATGAAGGGGGCGCTCCCGATGGTCAGCAGGGTCTGGGTCGGGGTGAGGAAGTAGATGGCGGCGCCGATTCCGAAGAACAACAGCGTCACGCCCTGGGCGATGAGCATCACCGTGCGCTTGCGGGTCCGGTCGATCCAACTGCCCAGCGGGACGCCGGCGAGGGCGAAGCCCAACATGTAGGCGCCGCCCAGGATGGCGGTGACCATGACGTTGCGGGTCTCGAGGTACATCCAGAACACGACGCACTGCCACAGGAAGCTCGTGGTGAGGTTCGCGATGAAGGTGTTGACCAGCACCTGGGTGAAGCTCCGCCGCCGCTCCTCGTCCCCGGGGGAGAGGGCGGGACGATCAGAAGGAAGGGCCTGCACGGGAGAAGCGTAGGGGACGCCTGCTACCCTTCGCCTTGGGAGAGCCCCGGGGGGAGGCATGCCCTCCCCAGGCTGGCTGCCCGTTTCCCCCACGGACGAAGGGAGACGGCATGGTTCCGGACGCCGCAACGGTCGCCGCCGTCTTCGCCCCGCGCCTCGCCGACCTCATCGCCCCCCACGCCCTGTCCTTGCTGGTGGCCCCGGCCGAGTACCGGCCCGGCGACCTGGCGCGCGCCGCCATGGACGAATTGCACGGCCGCGACGGGTACCGCTCGGTCCGGGTTCCGGAGGACATTCCCGAGCTCCTGCAGGCCCTGGCGGAGCGCGACCCGGTCATCGTCGAGGTGGTGAACGACTCCTTCGAGGTCGTGGACGCCATGCGCGTCGAGATCACGCGGCACCTGGGCGTCCTGCCCTCGGTGGAGCGGCTGGTGGCAGTCCTGGTCACGGACACGATCCCGGACCACGTCTCCGACCAGCCCTTCACCCTGGTGCTCGACCACCGCGACCTGGCCGCCACCCGCGACGAGGTGGCGGCGACGGTGCCCGACATCCGTGGGCAGGCCATGCTGATCGGCCGCGTCCTCAACCACACCGGTGGTGCCGCCGGCTTGCTGCACATCACGGACCCGGAGTCGGTCGGCTACCCCGAGCGCGTCGTCCAGGCATCGATTCCGTGGGCCGAACGCATCCACGACGAGGTCACCGCCGACGACCGACTGCGGACCCTGCTGTGGTGCGGGCGCATCGCCACCGACACGCTGGCCACGGTCCTGGGCGAGCTGACCGGCCAGCGCCCCAGCCTGAGCGACCTGGAGGCACTGCGCGGGCTGCCGTACGTGACGGCGCCAGCCCACCTGCCGCCCGGCCTCCCCCGGGGGCTGTCCGTAGCCCTGCAGCGCCTCGCGCTCGAGCGCGACCCGGAGTCCACCGCTGCGCTGTGCCGGTCCCTGTCTGGCCTGGTGGTCACGAACGAGCGGATCCGGGCGACTGATCGCATCCTGCTCGCGACGACCCTGCGGGACTGGGAGGCGATCAACAGCATCCTGGCCTCGAAGGGCTACCTGTTGGCGTTGGCCGAGCGGGAGCA
>JAUNSA010000247.1 GCA_030539405.1 Propionibacteriaceae bacterium | reverse complement strand
GCGTCGGCGTCCATGCCCTCGCGGACGGCCAGCGCCGCCTGGGTGACCAGGTACTCGATCGGCACCACGGGGTGGTCGGTGATCAGCGACACCGGCGACCCGGCCCGGTTGAGGATGCCGGGGGCGGCGAGCGAGCGGTCCCGGACCTCGACCTTGGAGCGGGTGACGATCAGCGGCCCGTACAACACCGGGATGCCGCGGCCGCCCACCAGGTCGGCGATCTTCCACGACTCGGTGCCGTGGTCGAGCACCAGCTCGTAGCCGAACTCGTCGGCCATTCGGATCGCGGTGGCGATGTCGTCAGCGCGGTGGCAGTGCTGGCGCCACGGGATCTCCCGGTTGAGCACCTGCAGGAGCGCTTCGTGGACGAGGTGGCCGCCGGCGTCCTCCTTGGCCGCGTGGTTGCGCGCATCCGTGAACGCCTTGCGGATCACCAGCGCGGTGCCCAGCCGGGTCGAGGGGGTCTTCTTCTGCTCGCCGTAGACGCGCTTCGGGTTCTCGCCCAGGGCCGCCTTCAACCCCGACGGGGAGCGCAGCACCATCTCGTCGACGACGCGTCCCCATGTCTTGATGGCCACGGTCAGGCCGCCGATCGGGTTGCCCGAGCCGGGGTTCACGTTCACCGAGGTCACCCCACCCATCACGGCGTCCTCGAAGCCCTGGTCGAACGGGTTGATCGCGTCGAGTGCGCGCGCGCCGGCCATCACCGGGTCGGTCATCTCGTTGGTGTCGTGGCCGGCCCAGCCGTCGCCCTCCTCATGGACGCCGAGGTGCACGTGGGCGTCCACGAAGCCGGGCAGCACCCAAGCGCCCGCGGCGTCCACCACCTCATGCCCCTCGGGCACCGCCACGTCGGCCCCGAGCGCGCTGATCCGGCCGTCGGTGACGACGATCGTGCCCTCGAAGGGGTCACCGGTGATGGGGACGACACGTGCGGCAGTGATGGCGAAGTTCATACCCCGAGCCTAGAGTCTCGGCGCCGCTGGTGAAGCGAGTCTTCCCCGGCTGAGCCGGTCCTGGGCGGTCACGGCGCCGGTCCTCGGCGGCTACGGGGTGACCTCCACGATGCCGTGGGCGCCGCGTTCGGCGTCGACCATCACGTGGGAGACCACGGGGTAACGGCCGGGCTCGGGGAACGTCAGCTCCACGAACCCACCCTGGGCGGGCAGCAGCGGCAGCACCTGTGCGCCGCCGTCGGACGCCCCGAACGCACCCTCGCCCCGACGCAGCGTGTACGTCCCTTCGGTCCAGGAGGTGTCGAACTGGCCCCCGACGATGTGGAAGGAACTGGGCCGGTTAGGTCCGGCGTCCAACACCCAGAACCGTGCCCGCTCCCCCACGCGCACCCGGAAGGGCTCCTGGTCGTACTGGTTGGCGACCCCGTTGAACACCACGCGGTCGGGGCGTTCGGCGTTGATCTTGTCCACGTCGACCTCGAGCGCGTCCTCGGCGGTGTGGGCCGCGTTGGCCAGGAAGACCTCCGACTGCACGAGCACGTAGGAGTGGTCGACCTCGGGCAGTCCGTCGGGTTCGATCACGACGGCGCCGTGCATGCCGGCGGCGATGTGGGTCGACATCGGCATGGTCGAGCAGTGGTACATCCAGATCCCGGCGCGCTCGGCGGTGAAGCGGTAGACCAGCGACTCCCCCGGCGGGATCGTGCGCATCGGCCGATCGGGCGCGAGCGCCCCGGCATGGAAGTCGATCGAGTGCCCCAACGTTCCGTCGTTGACCAGCGTGATCTCGAACACGTCCCCGACGCGCCCGTGCAGGGTCGGCCCGACGGGACCGCCGTTGAACGTCCACCGGGTCTGCCACAGTCCGGGCGCGACCTCGAGTGGCACCTCGGTGACGGTGAACGTCAGCCGGTGGACGCGCTCGTCGCCCAGCGGCGCCAGCACCGGATCGACCACCTGCGACAGCGTGGCGTCCGGCACCGCCGGGATC
>JAUNSA010000246.1 GCA_030539405.1 Propionibacteriaceae bacterium | reverse complement strand
CCTTGGCCGCCAGCTCCTCCTCCTTGCGCGCCAGCTCCTCGTTCTTGGAGGTCAGCTCGGAATCCTTGCCGGCCAACTGGTCGTCCTTGCCCGCGATCAGGGCCTGGACGTCCTCGTCACGGCCCTCGCCGGCGGCGCGGAGCTCCGCTTCGCGGCTCTCCAGCGTGCCCCGGACCTGCTCCAGCTCGGCGCGCAGCGACTCGATCTCGGCGTCCTTGGCCTCGAGCTGACCCTTCGCCTCGCCGGAGTCGACCACACCACCATCGGCCGACAGCGTCGAGACCTGCTGCTGCAGGGTCGCGTTCTCCTCAGCCAGGGCCACCAGCGTGGTCTCGACCTTGTCGACGAAGGTGTCGACGTCTTGCGGGTCGTACCCGTTGCGGCGGGCCAAGTGGAAACGCGTGTCGCGCACCTGCTCGATGGTCAGGGTCATCGTTCACCTCACGTGAGACGGAGTCGGACAAGGGCAGGGGCTCGTGTCAAGGGCTCCCACAACCTCGGGCCAGTCTAGCCAGATTTTCAGGACTGGTTGAAGAACCCGCCCGCGATGCGCTCCTTGTCCTCGGCCGTCACGTTGACATCGGCCGGGGAGAGCAGGAACACCTTGCTCGTCACGCGCTCGATCGTGCCGCGCAGCCCGAAGATCAGGCCGGCCGCGAAGTCGACCAAGCGCTTGGCGTCGGTGTCCTCCATGTCGGTGAGGTTCATGATCACCGGGATGCCGTCGCGGTAGTTCTCCCCGATGGTCCGGGCCTCGTTGTAGGTGCGCGGGTGCACCGTGACGATGCGGCTCAGGTCCGCCGTGCGGGCCACGGGCGCCGGACGCCGTTGCTCCAAGCTGGTCACGCTGGCCTCCTGGGAGATGCTGTCGCGGTCGGTGCGGTCGTGCCGGTCATGCCGTTCGACCTCGTCGGCCCGGCCGTGCGCGGGCGCACGCAGCGGCTCGACCGCCTCGGTCAGTTCGTCGTCGCGGTCCTCGTCACCGTAGGGCGCCTCGGACATGAGGCCCAGCCAGACGGCAGCCTTCTTGAAACCTTCGGCCATGGGTTCCTCCGTTCAGGGTCGAAATCACCCTAGCGTGGGGCACCCAACGCCCCGCGACGGCGCGCCCGCACGACGGACGTAATCAGGACCGCCTCAGCGAGCGGTGCGCCAGATCACCCCGACCTGGCGTCCGGGGCTGCCACCCCGGTGGGAGTGCAGGCCCGGCTCGTGCCGCGTGCAGGGTGAGACGACCTCGACGCGGACGCCGCACAGTTCCAGTTGAGCGCGGGCCGCAGCCCCCAGGTCCAGCGACGGGGTGCCCCAGCTGGTCATGGTCGGCGCGAGCCCCCACTGCTCCGCGGCGTCCTCGGCCATGGCCTCGGGCACCTCATAACAGCGCGCACAGATGTGCGGGCCGACCCAGGCGCGGCAGGGTGGCTCGCCGGCCTCGGCCAGCGCCTCCACGGCGGCGGTGATCACCCCGTTCAGCAGCCCGGCACGCCCGGCATGGACGGCCGCCACCGCCCCCGGCGCGGCGAGCAGGATCGGCACGCAGTCCGCGACCCGCACCGCCACCCCC
This sequence comes from Propionibacteriaceae bacterium, assembly GCA_030539405.1. Classification (GTDB taxonomy): domain Bacteria; phylum Actinomycetota; class Actinomycetes; order Propionibacteriales; family Propionibacteriaceae; genus Propioniciclava. The sequence goes on along the minus strand of JAUNSA010000246.1, from coordinate 398 downwards.
AGGCCGGTGCGGCGGGTGGCCACGGCGTCGGCGCGGTGAGCGGTGAGGTCGACCAGGCCGGGGGCGGCTTGCGCTACCCCTACCGCCTCGGGTGCGGCGTCGGCGTCCGCCCACACCACCGCGTTGCCGTGCACCTGGGAGACCGCGGCCACCGGGACGCCGACCTCCTCGGCCAGCCGCGCGAACGCCTCGGCTCGCGCCGGCCCGCCCTGGGCGTCGGACAGGTCGAGGGCCCCGGACGTGAACGCGACCCCGACGCCGAGGTCGGCATCGGGGTCGCGGCGGTAGGTGAACACCAAAAGGGCTTCCTACTTCAGGAAGTCGGGCACGTCGAGTTCGTCGTCGCCTGCCGGCTCGGGGCGGAACGCCGGGCGCGCCGCCTCGGGCTGGCGCGGGGC
>JAUNSA010000245.1 GCA_030539405.1 Propionibacteriaceae bacterium | reverse complement strand
AGGACCGACCCGTCCCCGTCGGGGGTGAAGCTCAGCCCGCGCCGCCGGAACGCCCGCGCGCGTTGGGCGTCCAACCCATCAAGCTGCTCGGCCAGGCTGGGTACGGCCTCGGGGGCAACCTCGGCCAGGATCGCCGGGGCGAGCTTCTTGATCCGCCCCGCGGGGAGGCCGGCACCGCGTTGGAGGAACAGGCCGACCGCTTGGTCGCGTTGCCCGTCAGTCAACGTGGTCGGCAACTCGCCCATGCTCTTGGCGATCGCCCGGGCCTGGCTGACAGCGACCTCGCCGGCCAGGGCGGCGTCCTTGACCGGCTCGTAGCGGGTGGTGTCCGCACCGGCGAAGACCAGCCCGGCAGCTTCCTTCGCCGTGGTTGCCCCGTCTAGAGCAAGCCACGACGAAGTCGGAGTGCCCGACGTTGCCATGCTCGCGGCATGGGCGTCCGCTTCAGCCACCAGCGTGACCGCCAACGCTTCCACCCGACTGGCCAACGCGCGCGCCTGCCGCACCAACTCCAAGCGATCCGCCCCGGTCAGCCCCTTTCGGCCGTCGTGGTCGACCCGGTCCAACACCCCAGCAATCGCCGACAGGGCAGCCTCCGTGCCCAGCGACGCAGTCGCCGGACGAAGCGGAGAAACCAAGGCGGGGGTGGCCATGGACCTAACGCTACGAACCCCCACTGACAAAACAGACCGCAGGGAGCCCCCAACGCGAGTAAATCGGATAACAGTTCGATAACGGGCCTATGTGTGGAGTATCAGGCCTTGTCACCGGGTAGTGCCGCCGGCTAGGGGATGCCTCCCCGGGGGAGCGTGGGCCGTGGTGTCCAGCGGCCTCGGTGTCCCATGATGAGCCATGCGCCGCCCGCGTCAATCACTCGTGCCCTGCCCCGTCTCTGGGCATCGGCACCGGCTCGCCGACCTGACGGGACGCACCGCCGTCGTTACGGGAGGTGCCGCCGGGATCGGCTACTTCACCGCCGAGGGCTTGGCGGCCCTGGGCGCCCACGTCATCATCCTGGGCCGGGACGCCGCCCGCGCCCACGCCGCACAGCGGGCGATCGCCGCGCACATCCCCGGCGCGAGCGTCACCTTCCAGGCCCTCGATCTGGCCGATCTTGCCTCAGTGGCCGCAGCAGCGAAGGCCCTCTCCGGGGTGTCGAGCCTGGACGTCGTCGTGGCCAACGCGAGCGCCATCGGCTTCCCGGAGTTCACCAAGCCGAAGGAGGATCGGGGCATCAGGCCCCGCGTCACGGCGGATGGACACGAGCTCTTCTGGGGCACAAACTTCTTGGGGCATTACGCCCTGTTGGCCTCCCTGCTGCCGCAGGTCTTGGACGCCGCCGGCTGCGTGCTCGTGGGCAGCCTCGGCGCCCGCACCGCGTCTCGGCCTGCGTCCACGGTGCCGACCCCTGACCTGCAGGCGTCCGACCTCGCAAAATACGCCCAGTCCAAGCGGGCGCTCGGGGGCCTTCACCACGAGCTGGCGCGTCGGCTGGCCCGACACGGACGCGGTGCGCGGGTGGTGATGGCCCACCCGGGGACGGCTGTCGACTTCCTCGCACCACACCGCGAAGGCGTGGCGCAGAACGATCCGGACGTCCCGATGATCCAACGCGTGCTGGCGCGTCCCTTCGTCCACGGCAAGGACGCCGGCGCCCAGTCCCTGCTTACGGCTGCCGCTTGTCCGGACGCTGACAACGGCTCCTTCTGGGGCCCTCGCTGGCTGGTGCGCGGGCGTCCGGCCCGCATGAAGCAACCAGCGCCGGACGTATCGGGATCTCGTCGGCTCGTCGAGGCTGCCGCAAAGCTCGCCGGGCTGGAGCTGCCGCGGTAGCAGGATGCTTTTTCGGTTACTCACTAGCCGAAAAAACGGCTAGTGAGTAACCTGTTCTGCATGTCTGCCTACCTGCCACGAGTGATCGAGCCGGCGTTGACGGCTGCGCTCGGGTCCGTCCCGGTGGTCATCCTCGATGGGGCACGCGC
>JAUNSA010000005.1 GCA_030539405.1 Propionibacteriaceae bacterium | reverse complement strand
CGCATGGCCGCAACCTCGGCGCGGGTCTTCGCCGCTTCCGCGCCCGCTTTCACGATCGACACCACGGCCGCGGCCAGGGCGCCGACCAGCACACCGACAGCCCCGAGCAGGGCAACCCATTCGTCGGGCGTGAGCATGAGGCGTTGATTCTCCAATCCGAGTTACCGTGAGGGCATGACAGCCCCGCGCCTTGTTGTTCTTGCCGTCGCGACCGCCCTCGCCCTTTCGGGATGCAGCGCCGTCGCTGAGCCACAGATCACCGACGCGCCGCCAACTACGGGGGGCGTCCCCGAGCAGCACCGGACACCCGAGCCCAGCCCGTCGGCGTCAGCGCCGCCCGCCCCGACGCCGAGCGTCATCCCAGGAACAAACCTTCGGGCAGGCAAGACGCCCGGGACGGTACTGGGCCCCAACGGTGACGCCCTGCGCTACGTGCCGCCCGTCGCCGATTGGGAGCCGACATGCCGTCCCGCCACAGAGGCCGAGCGCGAGGCGATGAACCGCGTCGAACGGGCGATCGGGAATACTCCCACCACCGCGCGCGGGCCTGCCATGGCCGTCGACCTTCCCGAACAGGGTTGGTCAGTCGTCGCCTACTGGACGCGACGCGACAACGGCGACGTGGACGACAGGCAACTAGTCAGGGGCGCCAACGGCGTAGCCTCCGGGATCGGTTGGGCGTGGGCGGGGACGCACACCTACGGGGGTGCGGCATTCGCGGACGGCCCCGAAGCGCTCGGGGTCGCCCGCGAATGTGTTGGCGCTCAGGCGTAACGGAGCTTCTGCCACGTGGCGTTGCCCACGATCCCATCGGTGTCCAGGCCGTTGCGCCCCTGATACCAGACGATCGCGTTGTGCGAGGCGTTGCCGAGGATGCCGTCAACGGTCAGGTTCCCCGGGACGCCGGACACGCCACGGTTCCGCATGTCGCGCATATTGCGGTTCAGAAGCTCCTGAATCTTGCGGGGCGCGCTCCCGCGTCCGGCCGAGTAGTTGCGAGACTTCCAAGAGCCGTCAGACCAACGGCCGTTGATCGTCCGATTGGCCGCCCGGCCCTCGCGGTCGATCACGCGCGGATTCGTAGTGGAGGTTCGACCCCAGTAGCCGTAGGTCTCGCTGCAGCTTGTGCCGGTGGGGCCGTCGCCGCAGTACAGGGCCCGGGGGTAAACCTCGTTCCAGTTCGAGTTGAAGTTCATCTGAGTTTCCTTCTTCCTTGCTACGCCCCGGGGTCGTTCCCCAGGGGTGTTCTTGTTGCGGGGCGCCTTTAGCTGGCCGGAAGGTGTCCGCCCCGAAGGACTTCCCACAGGCGGGGGTCTTCTTGGCCGAGCGTCCACACGGCGATGCCTTGGAGCCCGTAGTGGTGGGTTGCTTTGTCGGCGAGCCAGGCGAGGTATGGGGCGTCGCTGTAGTGGAGGACGCCGAACCCGTTGGCGTCGCCGAGCAGGATGCGGCCGAGCCACACGCCCGGGTCGAGAGGCCGGATCGTGATGTGGCGGGACTGGCCTACCAGGATCGGGAACCCCTGAATGTGGTCGTAGTCCCAGTCGAGGCTGATGTCCCGGGACCGGGTGGTGTGTTCCTCGACATCGGCCAGGGGCCGGAACCGGCCTGCGTTGTCCCACTGGACGCCGTCGCGGGGGATACGGCCGACGGTCCACGACCAGCCGCCCATCTCCACGTTGACGGCTTCGGTTGGCTGATACCACCAGCCGTCGCCGAGGCGGAGGTGGTCGAACCATGCGGCCTGCGCCGCCCATGCCCCGGCGGTGCCGTCGAGCGCTGGGCCCGGAATGTCGGCCTCGAGCCGGAGCGGTACCGCGTTCTCCGACAGGCTCGCGTACGCCCTCGCGTGCGTGCCGCGGATTCGTAGCCCGACGACGGCGCGGCCTTGGCCGGGCGTCCCGGACGTGCCGGGTGCCGCCACGGTGGTTGAGGCGATGGTGTTGCCGTTGACGGACAGGCGGAGGACGCCGCCCGCGTCGATGTCGGCGCGGACGTCGCCCATGTGAACGCCCGCACGGCCGCCGTTCGGCAGTTGGAAGCGGGCAGCCACATGCAAGGCGCGGCGTCCGAAGTTGTGGCCGAAGTTGAGCGTTCCGCCCGCACCAGTCACGCGGGCTTGCCCGTAGGGGCGGCTGGCGTCGCCGCCTTCGGACCATTGCGACCACGAGCCCGTCCGGGCGTAGTAGGCGCTGCCGACGTTCCCGGGAGTTCGGAAGTCGTCATCCCAGATCGTGGCGCTGTCCGGTGTCCGTTTCAGGGTCTCCACTGTGAGCGTGAACCCTGCCTTGGGGCTCGCCCAGTTTCCGTCACGGTCGCGGAACTGCTGCGACGTGAGCCGATACTGGGCGCCCGCTGTGGGGGCGGTCTGGTCGGCCATGTCCCACAACGTCGAGCCGACAGCGGCCGGGTAACGGGTCGTGTATCGGCGGCCCCCGTACACGTCGGAGGCGAGCCCTCGCGGCGTGCCGGGAATGAAGTCGTGGGCGTCGAACGCGTCGTAGACGTGAATCCACGCCCACGGTGCCGGGTCGTCGGGGTCGCGGTAGGCAAGCCAGCCGATGTGTGGTTGCGGGTCGGGGTCGGTGGGATGGTCCACAATCCAGGTGCCGTCGAGCCACAAGCGGGCGCCCGGGTAGGACGCGGTCGAGCTGCCGCGATAGCGGACGCCTGCGGCGTCGGGGTAGTCGTGCAATCGCCACATGCGGCCGTAGGCGGGGACGCCCATGCTGAGCTTGTGGGCCGGTATCTGTGAGGTGGCCCAGTCGTAAACCTCTGTCATCCATGACCAGGGGGAGATGGGGCCGGGCGCTGACCCTGCCCACGCGAAGTCGTAGGACATGACCGCGACGTGGTCGAGCATCTGGCCGAGTTGCTTGTACCGCACCCAGTGTTCGCCGCCGATCGACCCCGACGCGGTGAGCGCCGGGAGGGCAGCCGACACCTTGCGTGCCTTGGCGCGGACGGCGTCGGCAATCTGGGCGAACAGGCGTTCGGTCGCTGCCACGTTCGAGCCGCCCCGTTCGAGGTCGATGTCCACGCCGTGCAACCAGGGGCGGTCGTCGAGCACGCCGCCGAGTTGGGCGCACAAGGTGGCGCGGGCGGTCGCGTCGTTCTGTAGGGCGGTGAAGATGGACGCCACACCGTGATTCATGAAACACGCCCACCAGCGGATGTGCGGCCACTTGGCGCGGTAGGGGGCGAGGTTGTCGGGGTCGAACGTTTGGGTGAGTTGTCCGGCCGCGTTGACCTCCCAGCCGAAGATGCTCACGTCGGTGATGCGGTCGCCGTAGCGGTCCAGCACATCGCGAACGCGGTCGTTCCACACCAGACCGACCCACAGCCAGACGCCGGGCCCGTTCGCCGTCATGGCGTCACCTGGTCGCGCCAGGCGAGGTAGCGCCAGCCTGTCGCCGTGTACACGCACACGCCGCCGGACGCGCCGCCCACATAGGCGACCTGTCCTTCGTCGGGGTTGGGGTGTCCCAGGTCGCGTGCGGCTTCGTTGGCGAACGCGACGACGCCGAGGAGTTCGAGTGCGGCGAGAGCGTCAGCCAACTGGATCCACGAGTTCGGCCCGTAGGTGGGGGTGGGGATACCGGTTAGACGTGTAGCCAAGGGTCAACTCCAATCGGGGTGAGCGGCGCACACGTCCGCCCACGTGTCGTGATGGGGGAGTACCTGCCACCAGGCCGGATGTGAGGCCGTGACCGGTCCCGGCCGGTGTGGGGGCGGGCCTGGGGGGACCACACGCAGATCGTCGGGCACCGACAGGCCGCGGAACCAGCAGCAGGCCAGAACCCGGCCCCCGGTCACGTCGGCGTCGACGTCCACGTCGGCGCGTGCTGTCAGGTGGGGCGGAATCCCGGCACCTTGGGTGGCCGTGCTTGCGCGCCCGTCCACGCGGGCAGACCCGGCCACCGGCCCGAACTGATACTGGCCAACCCGGACGGCGTCGGCGTGGCCGCGCATGTCCCACACGGTGGGGGATGCTGAGGCGACGTCGGCGGCTACCACGAGTTGGCGGCGTCCACCGACCACCGCGTTTCGCCATGACCAGCCGCCGACCGGGGCGACGCCGAGGTCGGACGGGTGCAAGGTCCACCCGGTCACGAACCGACCGGGCTGGAGTTGCGTGTCGGTGATGCGCGCCACCGCGCCGGTCGGGACCGGGCACTCGATCCGCACGCGGACCGACTCGACCTTGCGGGCCCCACGGCGTTGCAAGGTGAGACGGCCGAACAGGCGCACCGGGCTAGCCACCCACGACCCCCGCCGTCCACGGCATTTCGGTCACGTGCGGAACCCACCCCGACGCCATGCTCCCGGCCTGCAGCAAGATGTCGCCCACGATCAGCGACGCCCCGGACGGGGCGGTTGCCTGCAACCGGACCCGGAGGGTGAGGGGACGCCGGGCAGGGTCGCCCGGCCGAATGTGGACGGCCTTGCGCATGGCGGCTAGCTCACCTCCTGGGTGATGGTCTCGGTGGTTCCGTCGTCGTAGATGACTTCCGCGACCACCACCAGTTCGGGTGTGATGCCTTGGGGCCAGCCGACGGCGTCGAGTTGGAAGCTGAGCGTGTACACGTCGCGGGTGTCGGGGGCGACGGTCTGCTCGATCCATCGGACGCCGCCACCGGCCAACTCGACGGCGTTGGGGCCGGTGACGCCCTCGGGCACGATCTGGGCGCCGGACGCCGCCCAGTGGGCCAGCCCGTTGTCGAATCGGGCGTTCTGCAACAGGTTGAACGGCACCAGGTCGCGGGTGTCGATGTCGGTTCCCGTGGTGAGCACCCCGGCGTCGGTGGTGGAGCTGTCGCCCAGCTCGCGCAGCTTCTCGGCGAGGGTGACCTTGGACGCCCACGGCCGCAGCAGGTCGTACTCGAGGCGGACGATCCGGTCGGTGGTGTTGATGCCCAACTCGGGGTCGACCACCTGCACCTCGTCGCCGACGTCGAACCGGTCGAGCGTCTGCCCCGACCATGCCGACAGGTCCACCACCTGCACCTCGTAGGACACTTTCGGGCGGGAGCGGCGGCCGAGGGTCGCCCGGGCCATGGCCAGCATCGTGAACGGGTTCGTGCCTGCCGCGAAGTCGTAGACGGCCGAGCGGACTTCACGCGTCCACGTGTGGTCGGACAGGTAGGGCAGGCCGCCGTTCACGTCGGCGATGGTGAGCCCGTCAGCGTTGCGCGCGTAGATGCGCGTTACGAGCGTTGTGGTGTCCTCGACCCGGCGGGCCTCGGTGAGTCCGTGCCCGTAGAAGAAGGTCAGCCCGTTACGACGTCCCGAGAACGTGAGCAGCGAGACGGTGCGCGCGGTGTTGTTGAACACCAGGTCGCCGCCATGAACCTTGGCTATCTGGCGCAGTGCTGCCAGGGGTGAGCCTTCCTCGAGCGCGTACGACCGGGAGGTGGTGACATTGACACGGCCGATCGTCCAGCCGGTGCCTGCCAGGGCGACGCCGATCGCTGTTCCGGCCTGCACGCCGGTGAACTCGCGGGCGTCCACCTGCCCCGCGGTGCCCAGATCGTAGAACCGCGCCTCGCAGTACACCTCGATCGTGGGGACGCCGCCCGAGGTACGGCCCGAGGTGATACCGCGCACGCGATACAGCTCGCCTGCCACCTCGACGACGCGTTCCACCTGCACCAGAGGCCGGGCCGGATGCGTGGCCGGGATGGTGAACTGGAGCGACTGTTCGCCGTTCACCTCCGTGGTGATGGTCGCCGCGATGGGCGCCGCAATCACTGCGGCCCGTTCGTCCAGCGAGCTGTGGACGATCAGCGGGGCAGCCGCATACACGCGGGCGGGCGCCTCGGGCACCTCGGGCGCTGCGACGTCCAACGTCCACGACGCGGTGCCACTGAGCCCGCTGTCGTCGGTGACGGTGACCACGACCGGCCATTCGCCAACATTCCACCCGGCCTCGATCCGCATGGTGAGCCCGTCGAACGTAACACCGACCGCTGAGGGAGCCAGCGCCGAGAACGTTGGCGTGCCCGACCACGAGCCCGACAACGGCACCGTGAGGGTGTCGCCTTGGGCAGCGTTGAGCACGCCGCCACCGTCCAGGGTGGGAGCAACGGGCGCCACCACCACCTCGACAGCCTCGAGGGTCTCGTTGGGGTAGAGGGGAACCGACCAGCGCACCAGCCCGTCGAACACCTCGGGCAGGGCCGCGGGAGCGTCCCACGTGGCGCCGTCGTCGAGCGACAGCAGCGCGCCGGGCGTCGCCGCGATCGGCGGGGTGGTCTCCACGAGCGGGACGGCGTCCCACGCGGCCGGGCGAGCGCCAGTCAGCAAGGTGGCCGCCTCGGTGGCGGCGACACCCGCGTCGGTGACGGTCAGCCCGGCTCCGGCCACGTTGTCGGCGCCACGAGCAGGCAGCCCGCGCGCCACGTTGGCGGCCACCTCGGCCAGGTCCACGGGCCCGGCCGGTTGCCAGTAGCCGACCTCGTCGATGTACCCGCCCGCCCAGTAGGCGGCGGTAGGCGACAAGGTAGCGACCTCGAACGCGGCCTCGCAGGCCGGGTTCGGGGCACCCGACAGCGAGCGCACGGGCCCGACGAACGTCTGCCCAGTGTCGCGGCGCACGAGCGCCAACTGCGACGTGCGGGCGTCCATATCGACCAGCCACAAGTAGCAGACCCACTCCAGCGGTGCGGGCGTCCACCCGATCGACGCGATGGGCTCCGACTGATCCAGCAGCAGCGTCCCGGCCGCGCTGTAAACCTGGGCGCGCGGGCGGCCGTCAGACTGCGTCGACAGGTACACCAGCGGCGTCTTGCCCGTCGTGTTGCGGGTGCTGATGATCGGGGTGAAGCCCATCGAGAACGACAGGGCCGCCCACACGCTGAACAACATGCGGCCGCCGGAGGGCCACAAGCCCGCGAAGTAGGGGACCGTCAGCGACGTCTGTTCGGTCCCGGGCGCGTTGCGGTTGAGGCTGAGGGCGTTACCCCACCGGCCGCCCACGAGCGCGGCGGTCGCCGCGCCAGCGTTGCGCAGCGTCCACGAGCGGGACGGGTTCGCGGCGTCCGCAAGGGTGCGCGTCGCACCCGAACCGGTCAGGGCGTCGAACCGCTGAAACAGGACGGCGCCCGCGACGTCAGCTTCGCCCGTCCAGTCCGGGCGGGCGTCCCAGCGTGCGAGAACGTCTCCAACTGCCACGGGTCACCCCCTCCTCGAGTTGGCGGCCACGGTCAGCGACGACACGCTCCCCGAGGTGGCGGCCGCCGTGATGGTCGTCGCGCCGAGGGGCAGGGCGAGCCGGTCGAACCGGGACATGCCCGGCGCCGCGTGCGCGACCTTCGTGGTGCCCTGCCAGACGCCGAAGTCCATGGCCTGAAAGTCCAGCTCGAGCCGCTGGCCAGCAGCAACCGGAACGGTGACGGTGAGCGCATAGGAGCCCGCGGTGATGCGGACGCCACCGAACGCGCCCTGCACGGTCAGTTTGGGGAAGCTGCGCCAGGTGCCGCGCGTGCGCGTGATGGTCGCCGACGTCGAGCCGGAGGCGGTGTCGTCGGGGTTCGCCCACCCGACGCCGTCCGGCACCAGGAACGACACGGTCCCGGCAAGCTGGCACTCGACGCCGTTGATCCACAAGCCGCGTGTGAACTCAGACACCTGCGAGGTGGCCGCCCACCAAACCCAGCCCTCGCCCGCCTCGGGCACGAGCGCCTGCAACCCCACCTCGGGGGCCACGCCCGCCACGAGCCGATCGCGGAGCGCCAAGACGGCCGCCGGTGTGGCAGCCGCCAAGCGGACGTCGAAGTCGAACACGACCGGACCGTGGCCGGTGCGCGCATAGAACGCACCGTCCAGCAACTCGACCGTCTCCGGCTTCAACGCTGGCCCAGGCCACGCCTTCAAGGTGGCGGTGATGCCCTCCACCTCGGCGGTGTTGAACGTCCCAAACGTGAACGACACGGCTACACCTCCAACCCGCCACGCCCGGCGGCGCGGCCCTTGCCCGTCTCGGCGGCCGACAGGGTTTGCGACATGTTCCGGGCGGTCGCGCCCACGAGGGCGCGGCCGTCCAGGTTGATCGTCTGCCCGGCCTCGACCGCACCGATCAGGCGCAGCAGCAGCGCCTCGACGCCCTCGGAAGCACCGACCGGGTCAGCGGTACGCGCATACGCGGGCGGTTCGATGAAGACCGGCGCCGGAGTAACGCTGGCGGACAGGTCAGTGAGCGCCTTGTCCCACGGGTCGAACGACACATCGGGCACGGCCGCGGCGGCCACCTTGGCAGCCGCTTGGGCGACGCCGTCCACCTCGGCCTCGAGACCGATCGTGAACCCTTCGCCGGTGTAGCCGCCCAGCTCCATGAACACGCGCGAGGGCGAGTGGATACCCAGGGCGGCCTTGGCGCGGGACACCGCGCCCCCCAGCAGGCCAGAAATCGCCTTGCCCAGGTTGCCCGCCATGCCCACAACACCGTTGATGAGTCCTTGGATCATGGCGCGGCCCACACCCACCAGCAGGGAGCCGAGGTTCCCCAGCGCCGCACGGGCCCGGCCCGGCAGTGTCGCCACGAACCCGATGGCCCGCGCGATCCCTGTCATGACGGCCTGATTGAACGAAGTCCAAGCGCGCGACGCGACACCGGCCAGCAGCGCGGCCAGAGACCCCAACCCGGCCACGACTCGGCCGGGCAGCGTCACCACGAACCCGACAACGCGAGCAATCCCGGTCGTGAAGGCGGCCGAGACTTCACTCCACGCCTTGGTTACGGCGCCGAGAATGCGCGCACCGGCCGACGTGAACAGGGAAACAATCGTCGCCCATGCAGTGGACGCCGCGCCGGTGATCGTCGCCCATGCTCCCGACCAGATCGAATCAATCGTCGCCCAGAATCCAGAAGTGGCCTGGTCGATCAAATCGAAATTGCCGGTGAACAATCCCGTGAGAATCAACAATGCCGCCGAAGCTGCCGCCGTGATCGTGTCCCATGTTGCTTGGAACAGGGCCGACCACACCTTCAACGGGACCGTCACGATCGGCTCGATGACCGCCCATGCGCCCGACAGCACGCCCGTGAAGGCCGCCCAGCCCGCAGACGCTCCCGCGCTGATGTCAGCCCACAGGCCGGAGAAGAACTCCGTCAGCCCAGCCCAGGCGCCCGTAGCCAACTCGACCAGGCCCGCCCACGTGTCAGCGAGCCACGTCGTGAAGGTCGCCCACGCCTCCCGCCCGACGTCGGTCTGGGTGAAGAACCACACCAGCCCGGCGGCCAGCGCAGCAACGGCTGCGATGGTGGCCCCGATCGGGTTGGCTGCCAACACCACCCACAAGCCACGAGCGGCTGTGACCGCCACGCTGAGGGCGCCCCGCAGGACGCCGCCCACAGTGGACGCGAACGTGCCGACCACACTGCCAGCCCCCAGCAGGCCGCTCCGCAGTCCAGCGAGCGCAACTTGGGCCGCGCCCAGCGGGTTGCGCAGCGTTTGCCCAATCGTCAACGCGAACTGCGCCGCACCTCCAGACGCCGTCACCCACGGGATGCCCCGCAGGCCGGTCGAGAGTGCCGACAGGACCGGCGTAGCGGCCCTCATGCCGCCCAGCAGACCCGACACGACACCGGTAGCCACGTTCGCCGTCTTGAACGCCACGAACCCGGCCACGATCGCCTTCAACAACGGCTCATTGGACAGCAGCGCCCCGGCCAGCTCGGCCAACTGCACCACGATCGGCACCAGCACCGGGACCAGCGAGATAGCCGCCTGCGCGAGCGCTCCGCCAAGCTGCGCAGCCACCGACGCCAACGCCGGGACGGCAGGAAGGAGCGCGGTCACGATCTGCAAGAACGCGTCCGCAAGCTGGGGCAGGACCGGCTTCAACGCCTGAAATGCGATGTTGAGCGGAGACAGGGCCGACACCAGATGCGCAACCGGCCCGACGGCGCCACCGAACACGCCCGACAAGTCGCCAGCAGCCAGCGCAGAAAGAGCAGACCCGACAGACTCGGCAGCGGGCACCATGCGGGCGGCCAGGGCGTCGGCCAGCGGGGTGACCGCCGAGGTCATGGCGTCGATCACCGCCGTAACGCCGATCAGGAGGGGCTTGGCAGCCTGCAAGGCGGGAGACAGGAACGCTGCACCCAAACGGCCCAGGGCGGCGCGCGTGTTCGCCAGCGCGCCAGTGAACGTTTCGGCGCCCTTCTGCGCGGCCCCGCCCATGCCCTTCTCCATGGCGTCGGCGAAGGTCTGGAAGTCGATCTGGCCCTTGGAGACCATGGCCGACACCTCGGCCGACGTCTTGCCCAAGTGGGTGCCGAGCAACTGCAGGACGGGGATGCCCGACGACATGAGCTGCAGCATGTCGTCGCCCTGCAACTTGCCGCGGGCGGCCACGGATCCGAAGATCGTGCCCATGTCGGTGAGAGACCGGCCCGAAATGGCGGCAACGTCGGCGACGGTGGACAGCGTCCGCGTCATTGCGTCGCCGTTCTCGACGCCTGCCGCTGCCATCATTGCAGCCACACTGGCGGCGTCGCCGAGCCCGTAGGCGGTGCCCTTCACCGACTTCAGGGCGCTGTCCATGATCGACGTGATCGACGCCGCCGAATGGCCCAAGCCCTCGAGCTTCTTCTGGGAGCCCTCGATCGAAATGGCGCGTTGCATGCCCGCGCTGATGGTGGTGCCCACCAGTGCGCCCACGCCGAGAATGGCGGCGCCCTTGGTGATGACCCTCCCGAGCCCTCCAAGGAATCCCTTGCCGGACTGCTTGCCTGCAACATCACCGTCGCCGACGGCGTCGCCGAATGCCCTTCGAATGTCCTTCGTCATGCCCTTTGTGGCGGCAACAATGGACAGATAGGCGGTTCCAACCTCGGTGGCTATGGAGTTCACCCCCTTTGGTTCTGCCGCCGGGCTGCAACCCCACACGTGGGGGCGCAGCCCGGCGCACTATTCAGTTGTGTGAAGTGGGCGGCCTCCCGGTTGGGCGGCGTACCACTCCCGGAACTCGCTGATTGCTTCCCTGTCGGGGAGTTCTTCGGCGGGTCCGGCTTTCGGGCGCTGCAATGGCTTCGGGCGCTTGCCCTTGCCGCCGCCGCGCTGCCAGTTGGCCCCGGCGAGTAGGTCGCCGAGGTGGGCCAGTAGGTGCGTGTTGGCGTCCCACGCTTCGGCAGGCTGGCGGGGCACCAGCGCCAACATGGTCGCCGACTCTCGCGGGAGGTGTGCGGCCATGTCGGCCACGTCCTCGACGTCCACCCCGTCGGCAAGCAGCTGGTCGACACCCCGCCCGTAGTAGCGCCAGAAGTCGGCCACGAGGGGGCCGCGGTGGCGAATCAGCAGGGCGACCAGCGCCGTCAGTTTGGGGAGACGGCCCCCATCGCTCGCTGGAGGAACGCGTTGTAGTCCTCGACGTCCACGAGGTTGAACCGGTCCTCCAGCATGTCGAGCTGGTCGGCGCCGAACACACCGTCGAAGAACTCCAGGAGCGCCTCCATGTCCTCGCGCTTCAGTCGGCGCATGAGACGGACGTTACGCGCGGGCGCCAGGTCGAGTTCGATCGTGACGCCGTCGAGTTCGATGGTGCGCCGCATGCTGTCGCCCGCGGTCGCTTTCGGCCTGGCTTGGCCGGCCGTGGGCTTGGGGGTCGTGCGGCGTCGAGGGGTCTGGGCGTTCGCCTTGGTGGTCATGGTGCGGTTCCTTTCAGGTGTGCGGATCTAGATGTGCGCGGTTCGTTGTCGAGGCGATGGGTGGGCCGGGTGAACGGGGAACCGCACGAACTCCGTCCACCCGGCCCGTTCAAGGGGGTCAGGCGGTGGTCTGGCCGTCGTCGGTGTAGTCCACGAAGAACGCCCCGAGGGTGCTGTCCTTGTACGCGGTCATCTCGAACGGCAGGCCGATCGCCTCGGAGTCGCTGAACGTCTGCTCGAAGCTCTCCGTGGTGTCGGACGCGTTCGGGAACACGGTCCGATGGAGCTTGCCCTGGTCGTTCATGTCGAACACCCACACGCCCGGCTCGGTGTCCTCCCCGGTGTAGGTCACCGTGATGAGGTTGCCGTGCGTGCCCGTGGCGGCCGTGTTGGTGACCGCTGCGGTGCCCCACTTGGCGGTCTGAGTGTCCGCGTTCAGGTCCTCGATCAGGGTCATGTTGAAGCCCACACCGTGCTCGGTGCGGCTCTTGCTGACCTCGTCGCCGCCCCAAGCGTTGATGGTCTCGTACGCCTTGTTGATCTGACGGGCCCAGCCGTCAGAACTCACGTAGCCGAGTTCCTTGAACGCGGCGGGCAGGGCGGTCCGTGCGTCGGTCGGGATCGCCGTACCGAGGGGCGCACGGAACACGGCGCCCCCCACCTTCGGCTTGCCCGCGATCACCTTGTTCTTGTCGGTCACTTGCTGTTCCTCCCTTGGGTCTTGGTGGTCTTGGGGGCCGACGCCCGGGTGGCGTCGGCATCCTCGCTGTTGTCGTCGGTGGCCTTCTCGGGCGACTCGTCGAGCCAGCCGATGTCGCGCCAGTTGTCGGCGGCATCATCGGGCACGTCGATCGTGTGGGCCGTGTGCGGGTGGTAGAGCGTGGGGCTCATGGGTTCTCCTGTCGGTGTCGAATCAGGCACGTCATCACGTAGCGCGGCGTGCCGGTTACGGGGTCGGGTTGGCTGTAGGGCCCCGACGGCCAACCGTCGAAGTCGGGCACCAACTCCCATCCGTCGAGCGCCTCGTACACGCGCTCGGCGTCTTCCTTCGCCGCGGCCGAACCGGCGGCGTTCCATGCCTCGACCGTCACCCGCGAATCCCGGTGGACGATCGTGCGGCGTTCACTGCCCGAGTCCACGAGCACGAGGAACCGGGCGGGGCGACGGTCGGGGACATCCGCCGAGCAGGTGTCCGCGGTGTAGTTCAGGTGCGGATGGTCGATCAGGTACTCCCGACACATCGCCAACGCGTCAGCCCACACGGTTACCCCCTCGCTAGGTTGTGCCGCTTGGCCTCGGCGCGGCGGGCGCGGGCGTTGCCAGTAATGACCGCAGCACGACCACGGCCACGCCCACGCGACACCTCCGGGCCTCGCGTCTCGTAGCCTTCCCCGGCCCTGGCCGCGCGCTGATCGGCCTCAGCCTTCAGCCGGGCCGTGACCTTGGGCAGCCCGCGCACGTCGGCGAACCCGCGCATGTTCCACGAGAACCTTGTGGCGGCCACCGGTCAGCCCTCCACGCGCCGGAGGTAGACGACGACGGCCGAACCGTCGTTCCACCAGGGCCCGTTGCTGTAGTCGATCGCGTAGCCGATCTGCTCAAACTCGCCGTCGGGGAACCGCCACCGGGCGCGAGGGCCGCCTGCCACGGCGAGCGGGAACACCTCGCGTTCGGATGTGACGGGCCGCCTGTCGGCCTCGACGGGCTGGGCGTCCGGCCCGCTCGCTGCCCACCCGTGTACCTGAACAGGTACGGCAGCCGCCCACCCGTCTGTGATCCCGTGCGCGTCCCTACCGGGCGCGTACAGGGCGACGGGCAGCGTGTACACGTGCTCGCCGCTCACGGCTTCATCACCAGCAAACGCGGAAACGTCGGCCGGTACGACCGGGCCAGCGCCAGATCGTCGGGAGACAACAGCAGTTGCCCGCCGACAGCCCACGGCGCGAACTGCCGCTGGCGCGTCCGGGAGAACGGCCCTCGGCTGTCGGTGTCCGTCGCCTGAGCAACGCCCTGGACGGCTTCGGGAGCAGCGTTCAGAACTCGCACCACACAGCCAGCCACAGCGCCGACAACGTCGGCGGGGACATCGCCACCGTGCCGGTAGTGCACGGTGACGAACCCCGGCAGCATCGCGGACCGCACAGGCAGGTTGATCGCCACCCCGTCCAGCGTGTTCACAGTGAGGACTTGCCCGACCAGGTGGAAGCTGACCGGCTGGCCCTCGGCGCCGGTGACCGAGACAACCTCGACCACCGGCGCCTGCCGGAGGAACACCGACCCACTCGCTACGCGCAGCCGCACCGTGGACTCGCCGGGCGTGAAGTCCTGCCGGGCTTCACGCCGGAACCGGGCCGACGCCTGCCCTAGCAGAATCTCAGCCCGGCGTTCCTCGTCGTCGGTCAGGTTGCGCCCCAGCATGTCGGCGACATCGGAAACGGAAGCGAGCGGCTCGTCCATGGTGCCCTCCTTTCGGGCTCAGTCGGCGCGCGTCCACCCCAGGGCGAGCAGGGACTGCACGCCCGCGGCGACGATGGTGTGGGCCACGCCGTCGGGGTCATGCAGGACCGCGTCACCTGCGGGCGTCTCGTCGTCCTTGGGCTTGCCGCCCTCGGCCTCGACGGGGTCCGCCTCGGCCTCGGCCTCAACCTCGACGGTCTCGACCTCGACGGGTTCGGTCACTGCCTCCACCTCAACGGCGGTCGGCTTACGACGGGCCGCCATGTCAGACGGACGCCGCGGGCGTGACAACACCCGCCGGGTAGGCGGGCTTAGCGTTACCCTCGCTGTCGGTCTTGCTCAGGCGAGTCAGCGGCTGGGCCACCTGGAAGCCGACACGGAACACGACGCGCAGCGCCTTCGTGTCCTGCTGCATGAGGTTCAGAATCACCTTGCCGTCGCTGTCGCTGATGACGCCCTCCTTGAACAGGTCATAGGTGATGTCCTGGCGGATGCCAACGACGAACTTGGACCAGTCGAGCGCCACACCCTCGGCAACCGCGGGGTCCCAGGCGCCGTTGCGGACCTCGTCGAGCGTGTAACCGAACAGGCTCGCGTGACCGCCCTGCGTCGGCGCGCCGAACAGGTACTGGCCGTTGGCGTCCTTCAAACCGCGGAGCTTCCAGTTCAGGCCCGGGCGGGTTGCGAACGCGTTCACGCTCGCGCCCTGAACAGACGCCATCTCGGCGACCTCGGCGAACGCGTCGGCCAGGTTCTTCTCGGCCCCGAGCTGGGCGACGTTCCCGGCGGCGATAGCGGCGGGAATGATGCCCTGCGGCCAGCTCTCGGGCTTGTCCGTGCCGAACAGGGCAGCCTGGTCGACCTTCTTGCCGATCGCCTCCTTCAGCAGCGGGCGCACCTCGTCCCACAGGGGCACGTCGGTGTCGTCCACGAGCGCGTCCGGAATGGGCACGATCACGGCCAGTTCCTCGGCGGTGATGTTGATGCCGCTCCACTCGGCCTTGGTGGTCTGCTTCATGCCCGTGTCGCCGCTCACCCAGTAGGCGTCCGGCAGGGTCGCCAACACGGGCTGCTTCGCCTTCTTCTTGGACATGCGCGCCTTGCGGGCACGCGTGAGGACCACGGAGTCCTCGGGGGAGGTCTGGATGATTTCCTTGATGACCTCGTCGGGCATCATCGCGTCGTTGACGTCGGCGCGCCCGATGATCTGGTCGAATCCGGCCATTGGTGTTTCCTTTCGGTTTCGCCTCAGCGGGCGCTGAGGGAGTCACGGAGCCAGTCGCCGGTCTTGCCCGGCGCCTGGTGAATGGGGCCGCCCGAACCTGATGGGGGAGCGGCCTTGGGGGCGGTGCCCTTGAACTTGAGCAGCGCGTCCGCAGACGCCTCCAGCTCGGCCTTGGTGCTGCCCGACAGCAGAGCAGCCGGGACGCCCTTGTCGGCGGCCACGTCGGCGCGCAGCACACGCGCCTCGGCTGCCTCGGCCCGCTTGCTGGCCTCGGCGGCGGCTTCCTGGGCGCGCTGCAACTCGGACTTGTTCGCGTTCTCGGCCTCGTCGAACTTGGCGGCCTTGCCCTTCAGCTCGTCGTAGTCGGCGAACTGGGCGACACGCTCAGCGATCAGCGCGTCAAGGTCAGCCTTCGTCGCGGGCGGCGTGTAGGCGGCCTCCTCGGTCTGCCCGGCGTCGGGCGCCTTGGTGGTGGTGTCAGCCTCGGCGGCGCTGGCCTCAGCCTGCGGGGTCTTGTTGGTCATGGTGCGGTTTCCTTCCCTCGGATGTGTGGGCATGAGAAAGGGCCCCCAGCCGATGTGGCGGGGGCCCTCCTGGTAGGGGGCGCGGCTAGAGGCCGCGTTCTTGTCGTAGCTTGCGGATCAGTTCGGCGGCGCTGGGCGGCTGCACAGCATCCTCCGGGACAGGCGACATGGCCCGGCCTTCGCCGACGCCGCGGGCGTAGGCGATGCGCTGCCGGGCTGTGTAGTCCTGTGTGGCCGTCTTGCGGGTGTCGTCATCGGCCCGCTGCCGCCCATGCCAGAACCCAAGCCGCTGGGCGTCCCGTTCGGCGCCCTCGAGGCGAATCTTGCCCGCGAGGACGGCCGCCGACCACTCAGCCAGTTCGATGTTCTCCCGGCGCAGCCGGGCGTTCAGTTCGGCGTTCTGCTCGTCGGTCCACGTCATGGCTTAGTACTCCACCGTTCTCGCGCGGGCGATAGCGTCCGGGTCACCTGCGAACGCCTCAAACGTCCACCGGCCGTGCTGGCTCCAAAACTCTTTCAGTTCGTCGGTCGCGTACCGGTCGACCCGGCGTTCCCACGCGGCCATGCTTTCCTTCGGGTTCGGTCGGAACAGCGAGCGCGGCGACACACCACGAGCCTGCCCGAGCGGGTTCACCATGAACCCGTTCGTGACACTCTCAGCCGCCCAATACTGCCGTTCGACATGCTCGGCGTACATGGCGCGTAGCTCGGTCCGAGAATAGCCGCTCCCGCGGTATCCGCTTTCCTCCTTGTCGCGCCGCAACAGTTCCTTGTGTAGGAACGCGACGGCCTGCGGGTCGTTCAGGGCGGCCGCCTCGTTGTACATGTCGAGGAGGTCTTCTTGCTCCAGGCTGCGGAGCTTCTCGTCCTTGATCGCCTCGAAGAACCACGACGACGTCGGCTCCGATTCCGGCTCCGGCTCGGCGACCACAACCCGCTCGCGTGCTTGTTCGACCTCGTCGGGGCCCGTGTGCTTCTGGTGCTTCCAGCCGATCGTCGGCCCATACTCGCCGTGTTCACGGGTGACGATCAGGAGCCGGTAATCGACCTCACGGCCGCCCCGGTCATAGATGCCGGTGAAGCTCTCCACCTGGTCGTGGACGGCCTCGAGCAGGTCGCTGTCGATCACCTGCTCGACATGCTCACCAACGCCGAGGGTCTGCACCCCACAGTCGCAGCCGGGGTGGATCGGCATAAGGTCGCCCACCCAGTAGCGTTGAGTGCTCGCAATCAGGCACATGGCGCAGTTCTCGCTGCCCGAGGGGACACGCCGGAACGCCTCCACGTGGCCGCCTCGGCGTCGCGCCCCGCGGCGGGCTGGAGCGGTGAGCGTGGCCCGCGCTTGGTGGGTGTGTGCCAACTGCAGGTCCGTCTTGACCAGCGACTCGAGCCGCTGCGCGCCCGCCTCCAGCGCGTCGGCGAACGGCTTACCCTCGGCCAGCGCCGACCGCATGGCGACAGCGGGCCGCTGGTACACCTCGGCGGGAGTGACGCCCCCGCGGATGCCCGCGAGGTCGGTCACCCCTGCTGGGGCGGTGTCGGCCATGAGCGCCAGGGCGGTGTCGGTGGCCTGCGCGATCGTGCGCTTGCCCGCCTCGATCTGCGGCAGGACCGCGGACAGGAACCGGGCTATGTCGTCGTCGCGCCAGTCGCCGAGGTGGTCCCACGAGGTGCGGGCGTAGTCGAGCACGCGGTCGCGCACGTCAGCCCGGATGTCATGCAAGGCCGCGGTGAGCGCGTCACGCTGCCCCGGCGTCAGTTCCGCCACCGTCGGCGCCTTCCTCGATCACAGGCACGGTCGTCTCGTCCTGGCGGGCGGCAGGGCGGCCCATGAGGGCGGCGGCCAGCATGTCGGCCCCGGCGTCGGCTTCGTCCTGCTCGATCTGTTCGGGCGTCATGCCGAGGATGTCGCGCTTGATCGTGCGCGCGGACAGCCCGGCGCCCTTGGCCTGCACGGCGGCCGCGTAGCGTTCGGACAGGCTCACGTGCTCGGGCGGCGCGAACAGCACCTCGATCGTGTCGGCCTCCCCGACGGCGAGCCCGGCCACCTCCAGGGCGTGCTTCACCGCCCCCTGCAACGCCGGGCGAATCCGCTCGATGTCGTCCCGAGCCTGCGCGATCTGCTGTTCCTTGGCGTTCGCGGCACCCTCGGCGCTCTGGTTCTGCCCGTCCGGGATCAGCGCGCTGATCGGCGTGCCCGAGGCGGCCGCAAAGTCTCGGGCGTCGGACTTCTCGCCCTCCAACAGGGGCTGGACCTCGGCGGTCTGACTCTCCCACACGTCGATGCCTGCGGGAAGCTCCCACAAGGCACCCGGGGCGGGGGAGAACGCCCCAGCCCAGTTGATCGAGTTGCCTTCCCCGTCGGTATCGGGCAGCCCCTCGGCGCCGTCCTTCGGCTTCAACGCCCGCTGGCGGAACGCCTGCATGGCGACGATGACGAGGCGCTGCAGCTTGCCTAGCGTGATTCGGTCGAGCAGGTCCAGGTGCGGGGCAAGAAACGCGCCGTCCTCCCCGCGGTCGAGAATCGACACGCCGGTCCCGCCGGGGTGCTCGACGGGCTCCCCGGTAGGCGTCCAGTTCTTGGCGTCGCCCACCGTCAGGTGGAGTTGGCCGTTGCCCTTCTTGCTCGGGCGGGTGAAGTCCTGCACCACGCCGGGCAGGATCACCCGGCAATGGTCCAGCCCAGACACATCGTCACGCCACACCTTGATCGCGGCCCGAGCGCGCCACGAAGTCACCGGGTCGGGGATAGCTAGGAACTGTTCGGGCGCTTCGCGGCGGAACAGCACGCCGCCCGAGTTGTCGTGCTCAACGAGCAGATAGCCGATACTCAACTCCAGGTAGTCACGGACAGCCTCGGCAACCTCGATTTCGGCCCGGTTGTTCCGCCAGAACCGTCGGGCGGCCTCGAGCGCCGGGTGGTCGTCGCTGTCGCCAATCCGAATACCGTTCGGCCGAATCCGGTTGCGCAACGACCGGACGGCGATTCCCCCGAAGTCGGTTCGCGACTTCCGCTGGAACGCCTCCCAGGACTCGCGCAAGTTCGAGCCCATCTCGGGCAGGTCAACCTTGCCGCGCGCGTAGCGGCGCAACTGGTCCAGCGACGGGGTGTCCAGCCCGGTCGCAGCATGTCGGGCGTCCAACCTCGCGGAGAGGATCGGCAGCCACTCGGCGGGCGTCGTAGGCTCGCTCACTCAGGCCCTCCTCTCTGCTAGTAGATGCGGCGCGGGGCACGCCTGGGCCGACGCTTCGGCTTAGCGCCCGCCTTGCGGGCCTCCAACGCGGTCAGCCACGCGAGGGACAAGCCCATCGCCGCGTCGAACTTCAGGTCGTCGCGGCCGTCCTGCTTCTGCATGGTGTAGAGGGGGCGGCCCTCGTCGTCCTTCACCCGCAGCTCCTTGCGGCCCGCGTTGTGGAGGTGCCGCACGAGGTCGGCATGCGGCAGGAACTCGGCCCGCCCGACGTCGTCGCCACCCAGCCGGATGCTGCCCGAGTCGAACGCCTCCAACAGCTTGCGGTGGTCGTAGGCCATGCGGACCGGCCGGTTCGTCCAGTACTCGGCCACCTGGTCGGGCCAGCGGGCCGCCCACGACCCGACGGTTTCGGTCCAGTGCGGCGGGTCAGCCGACAGGCGCCACACGTCGAGGCGCTCCATCGCCGCGGCCACCGTCTCGGTGACTTCGGCCTCGGGGACCTCCCAGTCCTCGGCGTCCTCCGGCCTTTCCCACAAGCCGAGTAGTTCGGCCAGCCCGGTGTGAATCTCGACGGCCACGAGCGCGGTCGCGTCCCGGTAGCGGGCACCGTCGAACCCGAGAGCGACGAACGCGCCCGGCTCCAACACGGCGCCCGGCTCGGCGGCCGCCTTGACCTTGGACGGGTCGAAGAACTGGCTGGTCGACTGGCGCCACCGGTTGAGCCACACGCGCTCGAGGTAGCTCTTGTCGGCGCCCGGCCGGTCCCACTGGCTCGCGATATCGTCGAACTGGCCGGGCCCCCACTCGCCCGCGGGGCCGGTCGCCTCCGCAATCGCCTTGATTCGCTCGGCCTTGTCGGACAGGTCGCGTTTCGGGTCGTCGTCGGTGCGGTACAGGTAGAACAAATCCGGCCGTTCGATCAAGCCTTCGGCGATCTGCTCAGCCTCGGCGTGCAACAGCTCGGCCACGCTGCCCTGGCCCGGCTGCCCGGCCGTGCCCACATACAGGCTCCACGGATCGTCGAGCGGCCGCTTCGGCAGGTTCGCGGCCATCGTCTCGTGCGCCTTGATCTGGCGCGGCAGATACAGCCGGTGCGGCTCGTCGAAGCAGTTGAGCGTCGTACGCGCGCCGTCACGGGAGCCCGGCGAGTTGGCGAGCGGGACGGCCGAACCGTCCGCCCGGCCGTACTCATCGAGCCGGTTGATACGGTCCAGGGTCACATCGAACAGGTCGGCGTCCGCTCCCTCGGTGCAGATGTACGACAAGGCGCCGAACGCCAGCTCCTCCACCTGCTCGACGCTCACGGCCAACATCGGAATGTACGGGGCGCGCACCGGGCGGCCCACCGGCTTGCCGTAGGCGTCGAACCCGTCGCAACGGGTCGGCCCCTCAGGGTGCAGCTCGGTGTACGCGAGAAGGGCTTCCTTCTCCGTCTTCGCGAGCCCCTTACGAACCGACAAGCCCACCCGCTTGAACCGGCGGCGGCCCGCCCACGGGTGCGGATTCTTCACGATCAGCCCCGGCCCCGACCCGGCGAACGCCTTCGTGACCGTCTTCGGATACACCTCGAACGCCCGGTGGATGAACGCCCGGAACTCGGGGTCGATCACATACGGCTGGCCCTGCAAGCTACCCGGCCCATACACGGCCGACTCCTCGATCAAAGCGCAGATACCAGCGCCCAACGTCGGCCACGGCTCGGGATCAGGGCCGGGGACGACAAGGAGCGCCACGGCCTAGACGGCGAACAACCCGCGGCGCGGGTCACCCTCGGCGGGCCCGCTGCCCTCGACGCCAGCCGCCCCAGCCTGGTCGCCCTCGGGGACGCTCGAGGCGCGTTCCCGCCGACGACGGCCCCGGTCCTCGGCGGCGTCCACGTTCTCAATCTCGGCGCGCAGCTTCAACAACGCCGCCGGGTTGATCCCCAACCGGTCCGACAACTGGCGGGCCTCCGCGGCCGCCTTCGTGTCGCCCTGCTCAGCGCGAATCATCCAGCGGCAATACAGGGCCAGCTCGCGCACCGTCGCCGAGTTCTCAGCCCAAATCGCAGCCTGGGGAGCCCGCCACATGTCCGCCCACAACCCGGCCTCCAAGTCAGCGGCCTGCTGCACCTGCAACTCAAGCACACCGAGCGCGATCTGAGTCTCGGCGATCTGCTTGTCCAGCCGGTACCGCTTGCGCCGGTCCTCCGTCTCAGCGTGCTCCTGCTGCAACGTGGCGACCCGATCCCGGAGCTGCTCCATCGTCGCAAGCTGAGTCACATCCGCCGACAACGGCCACGCGGGCACAGACGCCGAAGGAACCGCCGACAGGGTACGCATGCCGCCGCGGGTGCCCCGGGAACGGCGGCTGGACGGCTTGGGTGCGGGTCCGGGCATGGCACCTCCTTGGGGGTCAGGCGGCGGCCGCGTTGCCCTTCTGCCAGTTGCAGGCGAGGTGGGCGAGCTGCACGTTCTCGCGGGTATCGGGGCCGCCGAGGGACAGCGGCACGGCATGATCGATCGACCCGGCGCGCGGGTTCGGGTAGGTGAACGCCGAGTCGACCGGCAAGGCGCAGAGCTGGCATTCCCAGCCGTCGCGCTCGGCGATCTCGTTGTACGTGTAGGGCTCACGCTCCACGGCAAACCGATAGGCACGCCGCGCCCGGTGGGCTACGCGGTAGCGGCACGAGTTCGAGCAGTACCGGCTGTTCAGTGACCTAGCCACGTACGGCTCGCCGCACTCTCGACACGTCAAGGAATGAGCGGTCGGCGTATAGGTGGCCCGGCGGTGGGCTGCCTTTCGCGCGGCGGCCCTCGCGCTGACTTCCGGGCGGTGGGTGCGATGCCACGCGCCTCGACAGGCAGGCGAACAGAACGGGGTCGCGTTGATCCGCCGGGCGGGCGGCAGGGGAGTCCCGCACGAGGCGCAGGAGTCCGATCTGGCGGGCGTGTACTTGATCGCGGGCAAGGCGCGGCCCTTCCTGGCGGGAAGTGTCCCCTATGTCCGGGGAAGTTCGGATCATGGCCCGGAGGTATTCCGCAGCATCTCCCCGGCGGGGGGAAGGGGGTGGGGGAGGGGGTCCCCTGCCCCCTTCTAGGTGTGGCGGGTTCGGGCGCGTTGTGCTTCGTGTTGGGTTTTGGTGTGGTGGCACGAGCGGCAGAGCGCTTGTCCGTTGGTGTGGGGGTTGTTGGTGCCACCTTCGGCGATGGGCACGATGTGGTCGGCTTCGGTGGCTGGTGCTCCGCACTGGCGACAGTGTGGCTCGCGGGCGAGTACGACGGCACGGAACCGGCGTTGGTCCTCGCGGTTGGTGGTGGTGTTGCGTGGGCTGGGGTAGCGCGTCCAGCCTGGGGCGGGTTGGCAGGTGGGGCAGTAGGTGTGGCCGCCGGGCACGAGTGTCGGGCATCGGGCGCAGCGTTTGGGGGCGCGTGGCATGGGGTCTCCTTGGGGTGCACGGGGCCGAGGTGTTAGCCGGTCGGCCCCGTGCGTGCCAGCTCTGCCCCGTGGCTGGCGTTCAGGGTGTGGGCCCGGCAGCGTGGTGTTGTGCTGGGGCCGTGGTGGGGGGTGGTTTTGGGCGCGACGATACGCCCGATGCGATGCAGTATAGCGGGCGTAGCCTTGGTTTGGGTTCACTGTTCGCGGGTGCGTTGTGCCGTTCGGCGGACGAGGTCCAGGTCGTACACCTTGCGGCCTTTGTGGTCGCGGCCCTCGTGGGTGAGTAGCCCGCGGCTGGCCCAGCTTCGGATGGTGTGTTTGGACAGGCCGAGGGCTTGGGCGACTTCGGGGCCGGTCATGGCGGGTTGGGTTTGGCCGAGGGCTTTCAGGTCGGCGGCGAGCGTGTACTGGCGGCCGCATGCGGGGCAGGCGTACCAGGTGGCGTTGTCGTGGGGTTCGAGCGGGGTGCGGGTGCCGTCGGTGTTCTGGCAGCCGAGGACGCGGCAGCGGGGCCGGTATTCGGGGCGTTCGCCGAGGATCGCGCCGAGTTGGCTGTCGAGGTGGCGTATGTCGTCGGCGAGGGTGGGCGCCCATTCGTGGGCGAGCGTGTAGGTGAGTGTGTCGGCGAGCCAGCGGCATTCGGTGGCGACGGTGGGCCGGGCGGCGAGGGGCGGGTAGGTGGTGCCGGTGTTGCTCATGTGGTCGCGGACGTGGCGGACCCACAGCTCGAGGGAGGGGAGGACGCCGAATCGGCTTGTGACGGCTTGGGCTTGGGGGTCGAGGCCGTGCCAGCCGGGCTTGTGGCGGGTGTCGGCGAGGTGGACGACGGCGAGGTTGAGGGGGGCTCGACTGCCGGGCTTGCCTGCGGGGCGTTCGCCGGGTTCGGGTGTGCCGGTGGTGGTGGTCATGTGGCTGGCTCGCGTGTGGCGGTCGGGGATGCGGTCGAGGTGTTCGCGTAGGGCTTCGATTTCGTGGGCGCGCAGCGTTCGGCGTTCGCTCATCGGATGGGCTCCTGGTAGTCGGCTTCGTTGAACTCGCGGCGGGCGTTGTGGTCGAGCAGGGCGTCGAGCGTCTGCGGGTAGTCGTCCGGGCGTGCGGTGCGGTGGACGCCGAGCGGGGGCGCGACCGTGTCGTCTGTGGCGTCGATGCTGAGGAAGTGGTGTTCCATGGCGGATCGTCCTTCGTCGTCGTTGGGGCATGCCGGAGGGGCGCGCGGGCGTACGCGCGCGGTCTGTGGTTGAGAGCAGAACTTGAGTTTGGTTCTGTAGGGGCAGGGAGTTCGGTAGGGGGATCGGGCCGCCCGATGCGAAGCATCGAGGCGGGATCGGTCTGGGATCTGTTATCTGTATCTGGCGATGCTCAACCGATCGTTTTCGGATCGGTTCAACCGATGCTTTTCGATCGGTTCGGGATCGGTTACCGACTCGGTTGGGTGGGGCAGAACGCGCAGTCGGGCGACGTGAGCCCGCGTTGCACGTGCCACCGGTCGTGGTTGCCTCGGGTGCCGCCGAGGGATTGGGCGGCCCGCTTGCTGTCCCGCTTGGCGGCCATGTCCTCGGCGGGTTCCTGCCACTCGAGGAAGTCATGCAGGGCCAGGTCGCCGCCGCCTGCGTCCACGAGTAGGCCGCGCGCGCGTAGCTCCTTCCATACCTTCGGGGGCCGCCCGAACGTGGGGACCATTGCGGCCTCGATGAGCCCGTCTGTGCCTTCCTCGGCTGCCCAACAAAGCAGCTCGACGTGCAGGCGGAACCCGGCGTCGGTGAGCGGCCGCACCTTGCGGTTGCGCGGGTAGCCGACGTGAAGCCGAATCCATGAGCCCGGAGGGGTTGCCATTACGCGGCTTCCTTTCGTGCGTTCGCGTGGCGCTCGCGGTCGATCCCGAGGGGACGGACGCGAGCGGCGTGGTGGTGGTATCCGGCTCGGAGCAGGGCGCGTTCCATGGCTGCCCAGCGCATGCCGAAGCGGGCTTCGAGGTCGCCGAGGCTGGCGCCGTTGTCGATTGCGTCGGCGAGGTCGTCAGCGAGGTGGCCGTACCGGCCCGTCGAGGTTGGCGGTCGGACGCCGACGGGTTCGGCTTCTGGGTTGTCGATGCCGTGCGGGCCAGTTCCGTCGTCCCAGGCGGCCGGGGGTGCCCACTTGTTGCGGACAGCCCGGTTCCGGGCCCGGAGTGCGGCCGTAGAGGCAGGGGCGGGGGTTGCGCCCAGGTGGTTGTAGACGGCGGCCACACGGGCCGCCCAGGCTGCCTCCGTCTGCTCGTAGCGGCCGTGGACGACCAGGTTCAACTGCTGCTTTGAACTGCCGAGTTCGTCGGCGAGGTGGGAGAGGGTCCACCCGAGCGCGATGAGTCCCTGCAAGCGTCGGCGTGTGCCGACGGCGGGGATGAGCCCGGCTTCGGCTCGGGTCGTGGTGACGGCGAGGAGTGCGCGTGCTGTCCGCACGTGGATTCGGTCGCGGACGCCGCGCCTGATTTCACCGATCGTGGGCATGGACACGCCGGAGTGTTGGGCGATGGTCTTGTTTGGGACGCCGAGCGCTTCAAGATGACGGCGGACGGGTTCGGCGTCGGTGAACTGGCTGTAGCCGAGGCGGGCGGCCTTCTTGCGGCGGCGTTCGGCTGCGCGCCCGCAGCCGTCGCAACGACAGCCGTGGTCGTAGAAGCATGCGACGGAGCCGGGCGCGTGCTCGGGGCAGGCGTGGGCGGTCATGGTCGTCCGTTCTGGCAGGGGCAGGCGGTGGGTGTGGTCTTCGTGCCCCACCGTCTGGCGGATGGGGGGCCGTGGTGCTGGTCAGCTACGTCGATCTGGTCGGGACAGTGACCTGGCGGGTGTGGCTTGTGGCCGCACCACGAGCACGCCGGGTGTGGCATGGGGCGGGCGCTCACTGGCATGGCTGGTCCTTCACTGGGTGGACGGCGAGGGGCGCCCCGGCGGTGTGCTGGGGCGCCCCTCACGGTTGGGTTACGGGCGTGGGCCGAACGTCACGTAGCCGCACCGGCAGGTGAGGTAGTGGCGGTGGGCCGTGGTGGCTTGCCTCTCGCGGCGGGCGTGTTGCTCGCGGATCGCCGCGGCGGTCCGGGGGTAGCGGTCGGCGAACGTGGCGGGCCGGTAGCACTCGGACCATCCGTAGCGCGCCCCGTGGTCGTTCGACCCCGCCACAACGCAGTCGCACGCCCGCGCCTCCGTGGTCGGGCGGTCGGTTCCGTTGCCGTGGTAGTGGCCGCAGTCGTGCTCGCAGTCGGCGTGCGGGCAGGGGGGCAGCTCGGAAACGTCGCACGCCGCGCCCGTGGTGGGCGCGGCGTCCGTGTTCTCGACCTCGGGGGTTGGGTTGGGTCCGATCACCCGGTACTCGACGGGGCGGCCTTGGGCCTCGGCACGGGCGATGCCGTCGCGCATGCCGGGGGACACACCGAGGTCGACGTAGACGGCCGTGAGTGCTGCGGCGTGGCCCCACTCGAGCCCGGCTTGGATGCCCTGTTCGCGCTCGGCGGGGTCGTTGTCGTCGAGGATGCCGGGCTGCGTGTAGAGGAGGTGGGATGCGAACGGGGCTTCGCCTCGGCTGAGGCTGTCGGCCACGGCGCGGCGGGCATAGGCGAGGTTCTGCGGCCAGTCACCCGCGAACGGGGACTCGATCAGGACGCGGGCGGGCTTCACCGCGCCGTCATCCTGCGAGGAGGGAGGGTTGGATCGGCTCGGCGAGGCGGTGTTCGATGATGCGGACATACTGCGGTTCCCTTTCGATGAGGATGGGGGTACGGCCCTCCATGAGGGCCGCCACGCCGGTCGACCCCGACCCGGCGAACGGGTCGAGCACGATGCCCCCGGTAGGCGTGATGAGGTCCACAAGCCACTGCATGAGCGCGAGCGGCTTGGGGGTTGGGTGGATGACGCCGCCCACGGTGGGGCGTTCGTCGCTGGGCGCCTTGGGCGTGTACCTGAATGCGTGCCAGTAGTCGGCCGGGTTGGCGACGCCGACGACGTCCACGCCCTCAGCGATCGCGACGTTCGTGGGGAACTTGTCGTCGCTTTCCAGGTGGAGAGCGCCGGTCCCGTAGGCGCGCACGTTCGCGGTGATGGTGCCGCGGGGCGGCTTCTGGGCTAGCACGATCGGCTCGAACGCGGGCTTCAGTCGGGTTCCCCACTTCTGGCCTTGCCCGGTCAGCTCTGCGCCAGACCGCAACGTCTCGAACCAACGCCGCTCGTCGGGTTTGCGCTGGCCGGGCACCCACGTCCGGGTGGCGGCCAACTGTTCGACTAGCTCGCGGATCTCGGTGTCGTCGAACCCGAGGGCGTCGCGCAGCCGGTCCCACTGGTCGATGCGGGGGATCGCGGGCTGGGTGCCGTTGCTGGTCCAGTGTCCGGCCATGCCGTTCGTGCCGAACATGGTGTCGATCTGCTTGTTCGTCCATCCGGCGGCGTCGCGGGCAGCCCGCAGCCAGCGGGTGATGGTCAACACGTCCTCTGGCGGCGCTTCAGGCTCGACGGTGCTGGGCCCCTCGGCGTGGAAGGCTTCCACGGCTTCGGTGACGTCGATCGACGGCGGGTAGCCCTGAGCGTAAATCCAGGCGATGCCGTCGCGGATGTTGAACCCGGCGTCTTCGATCCCGGCGGCGAGCCGGTGCCAGGTGCGGGCGGAACCGAACGCGGCCAGGTAGCCGCCGGGCTTGAGCAGCCGGTGGCACTCGCGGGCCCATCGCTCGCACCACGCTTCGAACTCGCGGGCCTCCATGCGGTCCCACTGCTGGGACATGATGCCGATCGCGTAGGGCGGGTCGGTGACGACGGCGTCGACGGACTGGTCGGGCATGGCGGCCATGACGTCGATGCAGTCGCCGAGGTGCACGCGCGCGGGCGCGGTCATGCGGCCTCCTTCGGGTCGGTGGGCGTTGGGGACGGGCGCCCGTAGGGTGCGAACCGTTCGAACCGGTCGGCTGCGGCGTCGATCTGGGCGTCCCACGCGGCGTCGAAACAGGCGGCGCACTGCTCGGTTGGGTTGGTGAGCGCGCGGCACGGGCGGCCGCATGTGGGGCAGTTCGGCGGCCTGTCGGCTTCGCCGGTGACGGCTTCGGTATCGCCGGGCGTGAGCCGGACGGCGACCACGTCGGCGCCCGGGTCGGTGCCCTCGGGCGCGTACGCCTTCTCGACGAACATCTTCACCACGTCGGCGTCGTCGTCGAGGACGCCCCCGGCGGTGAGCCCGTCGAGGGTTGAGCGGGTCAGCTTGTCGAGGTCGCCGACGGCGTGCGAGGTGGGCCAGCGGGGGGCGTGGTCGCGTAGCAGGTGCGCGTTCCGGCCGGTCCGGTAGTGCGACCGCGGGCGGGGCAGGAAGAACCCGAGGTACACGTAGACGGCGCCGCGGATGCGGACGCCCTCGGCCTCGGCGGCCGCCTTCACGGCGGCGCGCCACGGCTTCACCCGCTTGGACATTTCCACGAGCTGCACGCGGCCGGTGCGGCGGTTCGCGTATGCCCGTTTGCTGCCCTGGGGGGCGGGGATGCCGGGAACGAAGAACGCCGCGCTGGTGGGCGCGGCGTTCGGTTCGGTGTTGTTGCTGGTCATGGTGTCTCCGGGTGGTACGGGTTGGGTGTGCGGCCTTCGCTGGCGTCACGGCCGGGCATGGTCGGGTCGAGGGCTTCGCGGTCGTAGAACCCGCGCGTGTAGCCGTCGTCCCACACGTCGGCGAGTGCGACGGCGGCGGCCTCGCGGATGGTCGCCGCGACGGCTAGAACGGCCTCGACGATCGCGAGGTCGCTGGCGGTCCGGGAGAGCTTGCGGGCGGTCTCGGCGTGCTGTTCGGCGGTGGTCACTGGGCCACCCCCGCCCACAGGAGCGCGATGATCGCCACGAGGGCGAGCACGAGCAGGGCGAACATGACAGCGACGCCGGGTGGCATGCGGTCACTCATGCCGGGGCCCCCTTGTCGTCGATCAGCTCGAGGATGTGTTCGGCGACGCTGTCGCGGCCGTGGTAGTAGCCGACGGCCCCCACGGGCCCCTCGTCGGGGCTCGGGTCGTCGAGGACGCGAAGGCAGTAGGCGCGCACCTGGTCGAGCATGCGGGTGAGTCGGGCGCGGTCGCGCCCGGCGGCCAGTTCGTTGTAGTCGGTCACTTCAGGTCCTTGTTCTCGGTGGTGAGTAGGTCGCGGACGATCACGGGCAGGCATGGCGCCAAGTAGGCGGCCGCCACGATCGCGGCCGCCGGGATCATGTGGCTGAGCATGTCGAGGACGATCACCGGGCCTCCTCGGGTGACGTGGCGGGCTCGACCACCTCGGCGTCCACAACATCGTCGACCGGCCCGCGCACGACCTCCCCGGTGAGCGGGTCCACGTGTTCGCCGTCGTCGAGGGTGACGGGGAACTCGACCACGGCCGCCGGTCGGTCGCGTTCGTCGAGCACGGTCTGGGCGTCACGCAACTGCTGGCGGCGGTACTCGGCCGACGTGGGAACCCACTTGGCGAGCTGGCGGGTGGCCGTCTTCAGCCACATGGCCTCGGGATGCCTGCTCCAGGGGCTGTAGTCGCTCGACGCGCTGGCGCTCGACGCCTTGGCCCGCTTGATGTCGCGTTCACCCAACACGACAACCTTCGACGTGGCGCCGTCGCGCATGATCGCGTACGCGTAGACGCCGACGAGCTTGCCGCGGTCGCCGCCGAACCAGTCGATCGTGTGGCGCGGCTTGTCGTCGCGGCCGGGCACGAACTCGAATCCGTCGCCGGAGTAGACGCACTCGACGATGACGGTGGACACGGCCCCGGCCCGGTAGATCAGCTCGACGAGCCCCTGATAGCCGGGGATGCCTTGGATGACGCGCGGGGCGCCCTTCTTCGGGCTGAACGGCACCAGGTAGAACTGTTCGGTGCCGGGCTCGAGGCCCATGCGGGCGGCCTGCAACAGGGCGGCCAGGAACCGGCCGGGGTCGTTCTTCGCGGCCGCCTGCACCTCGGCGGACGAACGGACGGCGCCCATGACGACGGCCACCCACTGCTCGTGGTTGACGTGGGACGGGAGCGACGACGTGAACGCGGCCTCGTACTTGGTCACGAGGTCGAGGGGTTCGGGGACGGCAACGGCGTTGCCGTGGGTCTGGTCGGTCACGGGTTGGGTTCCTTTCAGGTGGTGGGCAGCCCGGCCATGCGGGCGAGGGCGGCTTCAAACTCGGGGGACAGGGGGACGGGGTCGCCGACGGTGGCGAGGTGGTCTCGGGCGGCCTCGGCGCCCTCGGCCAGGAACCGGCGGGCCAGCCATGCGGGCGGCGCCAGCGTGGTGATGCCGGGCCCGTAGCCGGGCCACTGGTCGGCGGCCAGGCACTCGGCGAACAGGTCGAGGGCCTGCCGGTTCAGGTGGCGTCCGATCGCCAACCAGTCGGCGTTCAGCTCGAACACGTGCGGAAAGTAGGGCGCGTCCTTCTCCTGGGCGGCGAACACGAACCGGTCGACGTCGGGCAGCTCGGGCAACTGCTCGGCGAGGTCGCCGTACCACGCGGCCTGCATGGCGTAGCCGAACTTCTCCACCGACTTGTTGAACCCGGCCGCGCTCGCGTCGGTGGTCGTCTTGACGTCCACGAACGCGCCGAGGTCGCCGTTCACCCAGTCGATGCGCCCGCGAATCCAAGAGCCGGTGACGGGGTCGAGGCCGAACATGCTCACCTCGGGGACGCCGTCGGCCAGCAGGGCGGCCACCTCGGGGTCGTCGAGGAACCGGTCGGCCATGCGCCGCGCGGTCTCGACCTCGTGGGTCAGCAGGGGCACGAACCCGCGGTCGTAGGCGTTCGCGCGGGCTTCCTGGGCGGCCTTGGTGCGCCAGTCCTTCGCGCGGACCTCCACAACCGGGTCGCCCTTGCCGAGGATCAGCGAGTGCCACGCGTGCCCAAAGTCCCAGGCGGCCTTGTGCTGCCGGT
Organism: Propionibacteriaceae bacterium; assembly: GCA_030539405.1. Taxonomy (GTDB): domain Bacteria; phylum Actinomycetota; class Actinomycetes; order Propionibacteriales; family Propionibacteriaceae; genus Propioniciclava. The sequence continues at coordinate 10,902 of JAUNSA010000005.1, read as the reverse complement.
GGGTGAGCTGGTGGAAGTAGCGGCCGGGCGGGCCCGCGAGGAGCACCTTCGCGCCGCTGTAGGACAGCGACGGGGTGGGGGTCGGGCCCGAATGGTAGAGGGCTTCGGGCATGTCGTAGAACACGCCGGGCTCGGTCACCTGGAACGGTTCGGGCACGATCGCAAGGTCAGCGAGGTAGGCGGGCGGCAGGCCGGTCGCGAGGCGGATGCGTTCCCAGCCGCCCAACGTGAGGACGCTCGGCTCGCCGTCGGGTGCCACGGTCACGCCCGTGACCTTGTAGGTGCCGCGGTACATCGGCGAGAACGTCGCCTCGACGGTCTGGCCCGGCTCGAGGGTCGCTACGGCTTGGGCGAGCATCGCCCGGTGGTCGCCGACGTGTTCGGCCTCGGCGGGTGTGGTGGGTTCGAGGGTCACTTCTTCTCCTTGCGGGGCGGGGTGGGGCGGTCGGTGGTCTCGTACTGGGCGGCCAGCCACGCGTCGACGTCGGCGCGGCGGTAGCGGGTGAGGCCGCCCAACTTGAACGAGCGGGGGCCGGTGCGGGCGTGGCGCCAGTAGCGCAGCGTGCCCAGCGGAATCTTCGTGATCGCGGCAACCTCGGCGGCCGTGAGGATTTCGTCAGTGGTCGAGAGGGTCGGCGACGTCATGCGAGCGCCCCCGCTGACAGGTCGGCTTCGCTCCCGGCCTTGTCGCCCTGCCGGAACGCGTACGCGTCCCCGAGTATTCGGCCGCGGGACTTCCCGTAGCCGAGGGCGTCCACGTGCGCGTTGACTTCGTCGGAGCGGTCCCGCAGGACGAGTTCGGCGCCGCTGGTGGCCTCGGTCTCGGCGGTGAACATGGCGGCGAGGCGGATGTGCACGGCATTGGCGAACCCGGTAAGGAACGCAATACGGGCCCGGCGGCGTTCTCCGTCGGAGTACCCCCAGCCAATGCCTCGCATGTCGTGCAGGTGGGTGCGCCACGCGTAGCGTGCTTGGTCCATGATCTTCGGGGCGTACAGCTCGATTCTGGCGAGGTCGTCGGGGTAGCCGATCGCCCACCAATAGGGGCGCCCTGGGGTGAACAGGGTTCGGACCGGGGCGACGGCGGGCGCGACTATGGCGCCGACCAGTTCGGCGAGCAGGGCGCCGGACGTGCCGGGGACGTGGTAGCGGCGCTGCTCGATCTGGTCGGCCTTGTTGTTGCCGGTGGCGGCGGCGAGCATGGCGTCGTCAACGCCCCACTTGACCATGAGCCGTTCGGCGGCTTCGGTGAAGGAGTCACGTTCGGCGTCGTGCGGGGTGCTGGCGGCCTTCGCGAGGAGGGCTTTGATCTTCTCGGCGTAATCCATGGCGGGGGACCTTTCGAGGGAGTAGGGGCGGGGGCTTAGTCGTCGTTGTCGGCCCAGCGGCGGGCGCGGCGGGCACGGCCGTTGCGGCGTCCGTGGCCCTCGTAGTCGTGGGCTTGGCGTTGCTTCGTGGCGCGCTTGATCGCGCGTTCGCGTTCGTGTTGCGGGTGTCGGGGCTTGCGGCCGTAGTCGTCGGCGCGTTGGGCGTCGGTGCGGCGTTGTTTCTCGTATCGCCACATGACGGTGACGACGAGCCCGGCGGCCGGGTTGAACACGACGACGATTCGGCCCGCGGTGCGCAGTTCGCAGCCGTGACGTCCGTCGCGGACGTCCTGGGGGGCCGTGACGGCCCGGCGGATCTCGTTGCCGTCGACGCCCATGTCGAGGGCGCGTTCGAGCGCGTGGTGGCACACCTGGAATTCGGGGGCGCTCACCGGCCGGTCCGTTCTTGTAGTACCCGCGCCGTCGCCGTTTCGCCGGTCGGGTCGGCGTAGTCGAGGAACCGGGCGAAGTCGTCGGCGGTCATCGTGCGGATGGTGTGCAGGTGACGGAGGAACCAGCGGCGCGTCCGGTGAGGGAACAGGCACGCGAGGTGGTCGACGGCTTCTCGGGTCGTCATGCCCAAGAGGGCGGCCTGCAGCAGGGCGTAGTCGCGCCGTTCGCACGCTGCCAGGAACTCGGCGTCCCCTGATGCTCGACCGGGGGGAGTGTTGAGGGTCGGCCCACATAGGGCCAGCGCAGTCATGCGGCGGCCGTCGCGTCAGTGCGGGGCAGGAACGTGTCGGGCTCGACGCCGAGGGCTAGCGCCACTAGCACTAGTTCCTCGACGGTGAACGACACGTCGCCGCGTAGCTTGCGACTGAGGGCTGTGCGGCTGATCCCGGCCGATTCGGCGAGCCAGGCGGCCGAACGTCCGGCGCGCCCTAGTGATGCGCGAACCTCGGCGGCAACCGCGCTGCGGGTGTTCGGTGTGGTGTCCATGGCCCTGGACTCTATTCCCAATTGGGAACGCTCGCAACACACCTAGCCCGAGTGTCCCCAATCCGGTACGCTTGCGGACGTGGGAAGCCAATCAATGACGGGGCCTGTAACGGGCTACATCGCCGCCGAGTTGCGCGCGCAACGGGCACGCCTCGGGTGGTCGGTTACCGACCTGGAACGTGCGGTCCAGCTCGGGCGCGGCACCGTGCAGCGCGCGCTTAAAGGGTCGACCGGCCTCGCTGTCGAGGTGTTCGTTGCTGTCGCGCGCGCCCTCGGGCTCGACCCGGCCGCGTTGCTTCGTGACGCCGTGCGGCACGCGAACAGCCCGGCGCGGGCCGACTACGACCTAGCCGCCCACAAGACGGACGAGCCCACCGACCTCGAGCGCTTCAATGATGCCCACCCCGACGATCCCGCCTGACCCTTGGGCCGATCTCGCGGGGCGGCCGAGTGTTGACCTGGTTTGGGCGGACCTTCCCCGCGGCGTCCGTGGCATGACGGACGGCGCCCGCACGATCTGGCTCGCCCGTGGTCTGTCTCAACGCGAGCGGCGTTGCACGCTCGCGCACGAGCTTGTTCACGTTGACTGGGGCCACACGGAGGGCCAACCGGCCAACGTCGAGGCGGCAGTGAACGCCGAGGCGGCGCGGCGGCTCCTGCCCGACTTGGGCACCATCGGCCGGGCGCTCGCGTGGGCGCGGACACTCGACGAAGCCGCCCTCGAGTTGTGGGTCACTCGGGAGATTCTGGTCGCGCGGCTCGACGCGCTCGACGACAGTGAGCGCGCTCACCTTCACCCCTTGGACCCCGTCCGGGCGTCCTAGAGCGGCCAAGCCGCAACAACCACGAGAGGATCACACTATGGCGAGCGTGCAAAAGCGGGTCGGTGCCGAAGGTGCCGTTTCATGGCGTGTCCGTTATCGGACGCCCGAGGGCACCACGAGGTCGCGCACGTTCGGGTTGAAGCGGGACGCCGACCGGTTCGGCCGAACCGTCGAGACGGCCAAGGACACGGGCAGCTTCGTCGATCCCCAGGCGTCGGCGGTGACGGTCGGCGAATGGGCGGACAAGTGGTTGGCGTCGAAGGTGAACCTTGCCGAGTCCACGCGTGACCGGTACGCGGACGTCATCGACGCGTGGGTGCGGCCACGGTGGGGGGCGGTCAAGTTGTCGGCGGTCACCCATGAGGCGCTGCAGGCGTGGCTCGCTGAGATTGACCGGGCGCCCGCGACGGTCCGCAAGGTGCACCGGGTGGTGTCGCAGATGTTCGACTACGCGGTCAAGGCGGGGCGGCTGCACAAGAACCCGGCCACGGGCGTCAGTTTGCCGCGGGTACGTGCGGCCGAGAAGCGGTATCTGTCGCACGGGCAGGTTGATGCCATGGCCGCCGAGGTCGGCCCGGAGTGGGCGACCTTGGTGTACTTCCTCGCATACACGGGCGTCCGGTGGGGTGAGGCGGCCGCGCTGCGGGTGCGGAACGTTGACATCGAGCGGCGGCGTGCGTCGATCGTGGAGAGTGTGACCCCCGTGCGCGGGGTGATGGTGTGGGGCGCCACGAAGACGCACGAACGCCGCGAGGTGCCGTTGCCGCGGTTCCTGGCCGTGTTGTTGGAGGGGCACGTGATGGGCAAGGCTCCCGACGCGCTCGTGTTCACGGGCCCGCAGGGCGCGGTGTTGCGCGGCTCGACGTTCCGGGCTCGGGCGCTGAGCCATGCGGCCGAGGAGCTGGGCTTGTGTGTGCCCAAGCTCGACGCCGAGGGCAAGCAAGTTACCCGGCGTCGCCGGGGCGTCGACGTGCCCGTGTTCACGGGGCACTTTCACCCGCACGAGTTCCGGCACACGGCCGCGTCGCTGGCGATTGCGTCGGGTGCGGACGTGAAGGTCGTCCAGCAGATGTTGGGCCACAAGTCGGCCACCATGACGCTCGACTTGTACGGCCATTTGTTCCCGGATCGGCTCGACGTCGTCGCCGACGCGATGGAAGCGGCGCGGCTCGCAGGCTCGACGGCGGCCGATCAGGCGGCTATCGGCTCGGGCTCGTGTGACCAAATGGTGACCATGCCCGTCGCGCAGGCGCCCGGAGACAGCGAGGCGGCCTAGCCAAACTGGCGTTTGACTAGGCCGCTTACCGCAGCGCCCCCTGCAGGATTCGAACCTGCGCTCCCGCCTCCGGAGGGCGGTGCTCTATCCCCTGAGCTAAGGGGGCCCGGCCCCATCAGGGCCGAGGAGGACTCTACCACTTCACGCAGGCCCCACCACCATGGACACCGCCACGGCGGGCGTCCGGGACTCTGGGAAACTGGCGCCATGACCCACATGCACGTCGCCGGTTCGATCCACGCGGACGCGGTGTCCGCCGCCCCGAACTGGCTCGTCAAGCCCACCGACGCGAACACGCTCGCCGACGGGCTGTGGAGCGGGACGGTCGCACGGTCCGACGACGGTGCCCTGCGCATCGGCGGACTCACGGTCACCGAGATCATCGAGCAGGTCGGGAGCCCGGCGTATGTGATCGACGAGGTCGACTTCCGTGGGCGCGCGCTCACCTGGCGCCAGGCGTTCGAGGGGTGGAAGGTCTACTACGCCTCCAAGAGCTTCCTGTGCGGCGCCGTCGCCCGCTGGATCGCCGAGGCCGACCTGAACCTCGACGTCGCCAGCATGGGGGAGCTGATGGTGGCCCTGCGCGCCGGCTTCGACCCGGCTCGCATCGGCCTGCACGGCAACAACAAGTCGGACGCCCTCCTGCGTCTCGCGCTCACCCGGGGGGTGGGCCGCATCGTGGTGGATTCGGCCGACGAGATCTCCCGCCTGGAGCGGCTCACGGCCGAGCTCGGCGTGACGGCCTCGGTGCAGATCCGGGTCACCACTGGTGTGGAGGCCCACACCCACGAGTACATCGCCACCGCCCACGAGGACCAGAAGTTCGGCTTCTCGATCGGGGGCGGGCAGGCGCTGGTGGCCCTGGTGCGCTGCTACGGCAGCCCGAACCTCGACCTGCGCGGCATCCACTCCCACATCGGCAGCCAGATCTTCGACACCAACGGCTTCGAGGTGGCCGCCCGGCGGACGCTGCGCCTGATGAGCCAGTTCAAGGAGGCCACCGGCGTCACGCTGCCCGAACTGAACCTCGGTGGCGGGTTCGGCATCGCCTACACCATCGACGACTCCCCGGCCACTGCCCAGGACCTCGCCCGCGGGCTGGACGAGATCATCGACCACGAGTGCCGGGCCTTCGGCCTCGACAAGCCGATCCTGTCGATCGAGCCCGGACGGTCCATCTCCGGCCCGGCCGGCACCGCCCTCTACACGGTCGGCACCACCAAGAACGTGGAGCTGGGCGGTGGCCAGCAGCGCCGGTACGTCTCGGTCGACGGGGGGATGAGCGACAACATCCGCCCGGCCCTGTACGCCGCCGAGTACTCCGCCCTGCTGGCGAACCGCGTCAGTCCCGCGTCCCCGGTGCTGTCGCGCGTCGTGGGGCTGCACTGCGAGGGCGGCGACATCCTCGTCCGCGACGTCTTCCTCCCTGCCGACACCGGCATCGGCGACGTGCTGGCCGTCCCCGCGTCCGGGGCCTACAGCCGTTCGATGGCGAGCAACTACAACCACACGCCCCGCCCGCCGGTCGTGTCGGTGCGGGACGGTAGGATCACGACGATGATCCGGCGGGAGACCCTGGACGACCTGCTGGCGCTGGACGCCGGACTCGATGACAGCTGTGAGGACTGAACTTTCATGATGACCCTCGGTGATGCGCCCGTCCGCGTGGCCCTGCTCGGCTGCGGTGTCGTCGGCTCGCAGGTCGCCCGCATCCTCCTCGCGCAGGCCGACGACCTGCGCGCCCGGGTGGGACGTCCGCTGGAACTGGCCGGGATCGGCGTCCGTCGCGAGGTCGAGCGCCCCGGCATCGACGCCTCCTTGTTCACCCAGGACCTCGCGGCCCTGGTGGAACGCGACGACGTGGACCTGGTCATCGAGCTCATCGGCGGCATCTCACCGGCACGCGAGCTCGTGCTGGCCGCGATCGGGGCCGGCAAGTCGGTGGTGTCGGCCAACAAGGCGCTCCTGGCCCAGCACGGCGCGGAGATCTTCGAGGCCGCGGCCGCCGCCGACGTGGACGTCTACTACGAGGCCGCCGTGGCGGGCGCCATCCCCATCATCCGCCCGCTGCGCGAGTCGCTGGTCGGCGATGAGGTCACCGCCGTCAAGGGCATCGTGAACGGGACGACGAACTACATCCTCGACCAGATGCACACCCAGGGGGTGACCTTCGCCGACGCCCTGGCCGATGCGCAGCGCCTGGGCTATGCCGAGGCCGATCCCACCGCCGATGTCGAGGGTCACGACGCCGCCGCCAAGGCCGCGATCTTGGCCTCGCTGGCGTTCCACACCCGCGTCACCTTGTCCGACGTTGCCTGCGAGGGCATCTCCTCGGTCACCGCCGAGGACGTGCAGGCCGCCGAGTCCATGCGCTGCGTGATCAAGCTGCTGGCCCAGTGCTCGGTGTCCCCGGACGGGACGGTCGCCGTCGGCGTCCACCCGACGATGGTGCCGGTGGAGCACCCGCTGGCCGGCATCAGGGGGGCCTACAACGCGGTGTTCATCGAGTCGGTCAACGCCGGCCGCCTGATGTTCATGGGCCCCGGCGCCGGTGGCTCGCCCACCGCGTCCGCCGTGCTCGGTGACGTGGTCACTGCGGCCCGCAACCGCGTTCGGGGCGTCCCGGGGCACGGGGAGAGCGCCTACTCACGCCCCGGCATCACCGACCCCGCGACGGTCGTGTCGGCGTACTACCTCGCCCTGACGGTGCGGGACGAGCCGGGTGTGCTGTCGCGGGTCGCGGACGCCATGGCGCGCCGGGGCGTCTCGATCGCGGCGGTCCGGCAGGAGCAGACCACGGGTGAGGACGCCAGCGCACGGCTCGGCATCACCACCCACCGCGCCCCGGACGGCAGTGTCCGCGCCGTGGTCGATGAGCTGCGCGAGGGCGGCGACGTCCTCGGCGACGTGCGCGTCCTGCGCGTGGAAGGAGCCTGACATGTTGGTGGCCTGCCTCGACCTGGAGGGCGTCCTGGTCCCGGAGATCTGGATCAACGTCGCCGAGCGCACCGGCATCGACGAGCTGCGCCTCACCACGCGCGACATCGCCGACTACGACGAGCTCATGACCCACCGCCTGCGCGTGCTGGACGAGCACGGCGTCACGCTCTCGCAGATCCAGGAGGTCATCGCGGGGTTGGGGCCGATGCCCGGTGCCGCCGACTTCCTCGACTGGCTGCGCGAGCGCTTCCAGGTCGTGATCCTGTCCGACACCTTCTACCAGTTCGGCATGCCGCTGATGGCCCAGCTCGGCCATCCGACGCTGCTGTGCCACAACCTCGAGGTGGCCGACGACCGCATCGTCGCCTACCACCTGCGCCAGCCGGACCAGAAGACCAAGGCGGTCGCCGCCTTCCAGTCCCTGAACCTGCAGGTGGTGGCCACCGGCGACAGCTACAACGACACCGGCATGCTGGGCCAGGCAGAAGCGGGCATCCTGTTCTGCCCGCCCGACAACGTCGTGGCCGAGTTCGGGCAGTACCCCGTCGCCCGTGACTACGACGAGCTGCGCGCCGAGTTCCTCCGGGCGGCCGAACGTGTCGCTGCGGGCTGACCCGGTCGGTCCGGACGCCGAGCGCGCCCCCTACACCGCACCCGCGGTGCTGCGGGCGCTGCTGGTGCTCCTCCCACCCCTGCTCTCGTCGTTGTGGATCGCGGCGGTGACCATCCCCGGTGGCAGTTTCGTGCCGTGGGAGCCGGCCATGATCGACCTCGACGTCTACCGGCGGACCGGCGCGCTGCTGCTGGAGGGCCGCGACTTCTACGCCGCCGAGGGCTTGCCCTGGATCTACCCGCCGTTCGCCGCGCTGTTCACCATCCCGCTGGCGCTGTTGCCCCTCACCGCTGCCGAACTCGTCTGGATCGCCCTGACCGTCGGTCTGCTGGTGGCGATCCTGTACCGCCTGGGGTTGTCGGGGTGGGTGCTGTCGCTGGCGGCCACCGCTGCGGTGTGGTTCGTCGAGCCGGTGCGCGAGACGCTCGGCTTCGGCCAGCTCGGCGTCCTGCTGGTCGGGGCGGCCGTCCTCGATTCCATGCCCGGACGCCGCGTGCTCCCGCGGCGCTTCCTGCCCGAAGGCGTCCTCGTCGGCATCGCCACCGCGGTGAAGCTGACGCCGGCGACCGTGGCGGCCACCTTGTTCTTCGCCGGACGCCGACGCCCCGGCCTGGTCGCGTTCTTCACGTTCCTGGCCGCGACGGGGCTCGCGTTCCTCGTCCTGCCGGCCGGGAGCCTGCACTACTGGGGTGGCCTGGCCTCGGGGGATTCGGGCATCAACGCCGGCATCATCTTCCACACCAACCAGTCGATCATGGGGGCGTGGGCGCGGGTCTTCGGTGAGCTCAGCCAGGGCGGGCTGGTGCTCAGCGCGATCGTGGCCGTGCTCGGCATCGCCTCGGCCGCCGTCGTGCACCGGGCGGGGGAGCAGCGGTTGGCGATCTGCGTGGCGGGCATCACCAGCCTGCTGGCGTCCCCGATCAGTTGGTCGCACCACTACGTGTGGATCGTGCCGGTCGCGGTCGTGCTGCTCCAGGACCGGCACCTGGCGCGCTGGTTGCGCGTGTTCGGCCTGCTGTACGCCGTGTGGGTGATGGCCGCGCCGTTCAAGCAGCTCCCCGGCGGCGACGGCGTCGAGGCCACCTATGCCCTGGGCCAGCAGGTCGTGGTCAACCTCGGGGTGGTGGCGGGCCTGGTGTTCGTTCTCGCGTGCGGGGTCGAGGCGACGCGCGGCAGGCGCGCTCGTCGAGACGCGGATCAAGGCGTGCTAGTCTGATGCCCGCACCGCGTGTGTGATCGCCTGTACAGGTCGGGCGGCTGGGTTCTCCGGCAATGACCTGCTCCACCACCTTCGGCGTCTCGGGCCACCGGGCCCCTGCATGGGACGCACCCCGGCCGGTCGCATGCCGTGCGGGGAACACGAGAGGATCTTCGTGACCAACATCGACTCGATGCTCCTGCCCGACCTGAAGAAGGTCGCCAGCTCGCTCGGCGTGAAGTCCGCCGGCCTGCGCAAGGCAGAGCTCGTCGCCGCCATCCGTTCGGCCCAGGGCGGTGGCTCGGCCGGTTCTTCATCGGCACCGGCGGCCCCGGCCCAGGCAGCCCCGGCCCAGGCGGCCCCCGCCGCCCAGGCGGACGCCGCGGGTGCAGCTTCTTCCTCCTCCGAAGGCGCGCAGCGCCCCCGTCGGCGGGCCGGACGCCCCGAGGGCGCGCCGGACTCCCAGCCGACCCTGGAGCAGACCGGGGGCGATGACTCCGGAGACTCCGCGCAGGGCAAGGACGACGTGGCCGCGCGCCTGGAGGCCCTGGCGGCCGAGCCGGGCCGCCGCGGGCGCAACCGCAACCGCAATCGGGACGCCGAGGCGTCCGCCCCTGCCGGCGAGGGGCAGGCGGCCCCCGCGCCCGCCGAGGCGGAGCGCCCCCAGCAGAACCAGAACAGCCAGAACACCCAGTCCAATCAGTCCAACCAGGGCAACCAGCAGCGCAACGACTACGACGACGAGGGCCAGGGCGGACGCCGCAACCGTCGCCGCCGCAACCGGGACCGCGATCGCAACAACCGGCAGCGCAACAACCGCGGCCAGGGCCCGGACCTGAGCCGCATGGAGGCCGAGCCGACCGTCTCCGACGACGACGTGCTCACGCCGATCCAGGGCATCCTGGACGTCCTCGACAACTACGCCTTCGTCCGCACCAGCGGCTACCTGCCCGGGCCGGCCGACGCCTATGTGTCGCTGTCCATGGTGAAGAAGTGGAACCTGCGCAAGGGCGACATCGTGACCGGCGTGATGCGGGCCCAGCGTGAGGGGGAGCGGCAGAAGTACAACCCGCTCGTCCGCGTCGAGACCATCAACGGCACCGACCCCGAGCAGGCCAAGGGGCGGCCTGAGTTCAACAAGCTCACCCCGCTCTACCCCCAGGAGCGGTTCCGCCTCGAGACGACGCCCACCAACATGACGGGCCGGATCATCGACCTGGTCGCCCCGATCGGCAAGGGTCAGCGCGGCCTCATCGTGTCCCCGCCCAAGGCGGGCAAGACGATGGTGATGCAGTCCATCGCCAACGCGATCTCGCAGAACAACCCCGAGGCGCACCTCATGGTCGTGCTGGTGGACGAGCGTCCCGAGGAGGTCACCGACTTCCAGCGTTCGGTCAAGGGTGAGGTCATCGCGTCCACCTTCGACCGCCCCGCCGACGACCACACCACGGTCGCCGAGCTGGCCATCGAGCGCGCCAAGCGCCTGGTCGAGCTGGGCCACGACGTCGTCGTGCTCCTGGACGGCATCACCCGCCTCTCGCGCGCCTACAACCTGGCGGCGCCGGCGTCCGGCCGCATCCTCTCCGGTGGCGTCGATTCGGCCGCGCTCTACCCGCCGAAGAAGTTCTTCGGCGCCGCCCGCAACGTCGAGGACGGCGGTTCGCTGACCATCCTCGCCACGGCGCTGGTGGAGACCGGCTCGAAGATGGACGAGGTGATCTTCGAGGAGTTCAAGGGCACCGGCA
>JAUNSA010000085.1 GCA_030539405.1 Propionibacteriaceae bacterium | reverse complement strand
CTCAGCGCAGCCGGTAGGCCCGGAACGGCACGGCGAACGGTTCGCCGAGCGACTCCCCGCCGGCGGCGAGCATCGACGGGATGAAGTCGGCCGGCGCCGGGTGGTTGGGCAAATCAGCCAGGTAGGCCCGGTGGGCCGACAGGGACGCCACGGCAGCGGCCACGTCGGCGTCCGTCACCGCGACGGCATGCGTGGGCCGGTCGCTCCCGGTGACCAGCAGCCAGGTCGCGCCCCACTTCTCCAGGCCTTCCTCGGCCAGCTCACCGAACACCCACGCGTTGTCGGCGTCGCGGCAGGCGTCCAGGGTTGCCAGGCCGGCGGCCCGGTGGTCGGCCTGGTTGAGGCCCCAGGGCGCCTCGACGTCCCAACTGCCGGTGACGACCACGTCGGGGCGGAACTGCCGGATCGCCCGGGCGATGTCGCGGCGCAGCTCCAGCGTCGGCATCAGCGTGCCGTCGGGGTGGTCCAGGATCGTGAGCTGCTCCACGCCCACCGCGTCGCAGGCGGCGCGCTGCTCGAGCGCCCGCAGGGGACCCACGACCTCCGGGGCTGAGCGCATGCCCGCCTCGCCCGAGGTGAGGAGCAGGTAGGCGACCTCGACCCCGGCGCTCGTCCAGTGGTGCACGGCCGCGGACGCCCCGTACTCCATGTCGTCGGGGTGGGCCACGACGGCCAGGACCCGCGTGATGTCGTCGGGGAAGCGCTCCAGGGTGCCGGATTCAGCCATGCCGTCAGCCTACGCCGCCGGGCCTCGCGCCCGACCCAGTGCCGCGGCGAACCGCTCGGTGTCGAACCAGCGCCCGAAGACCGGGCCGTCGCCCTCCAGGTGGCGGCCCTCGGCGAAGGGGATCTCGAGGGGGTCGAAGCCGAGGTCGTCCAGCAGGCCGGCGACGGCGGCGCGCGCCTCGACGTCATCGGACGCCGCGGCCACGGCCCGCCGCTCGGGGTGCCCGGCCGGGCGGGCGTCGGTCTCGAGGTCGTGGTAGCCGAGGTGGTTGAGGGACTTCACCAGGCGCATCGCCGGGTTGAGGGCCTGCACCCAGTGGCTGCTCGAGGGGGCTTCGGCCACGCCGTCGTGGCTGCCGTCGACCGGGTACCAGTGGTTCATGGCGTCCACGACGACCTTGCCGGACAGGGCGTCCAGGTCGATGGTGGTGGCCTTCGAGATGGGCACGGCCAGCACGATGATGTCGGAGGCGGCCACGAGTTCCGGTTCGGGGAGCAGCCGGGCGCCCGGCAGCATGGTCTCCACGATCAGGGACTGCCACGCCCGCTGCGGGCTCGCGGACAGGCAGACGTCCCACCCGGCGCCGAGCGCGAGGCGTCCCAAGGTCGTGCCGACCTTGCCGGCCCCGATGATCCCGAGGGTCTTGTTCGCCTGCGTACCGCCCATGCCAGACCTCAACGTCCCCGGGCTCAGGGGCATTCCCGGTCGGGGCCAACCCTGAACTCGACCTTGGTCTGCGGCGACTGTCGGACCGGCTCGCTACGGTGGTGGTGACCCTGATCGTCTTCACCCGATCGTCAAGGAGCAGCCATGCGTCGGATCCTCCGACCCCTCGCCATCCTGTTCGCCACCCTCGCGTTGACCCTGGGGCTGGCGAGCGTCGCCCAGGCCGACGACGACACGCCCCGCGACTGGCGCATCAGCCGGTATGTCGCCGACGTCGACGTGAACGCCGACGGGCTCAGCAGCGTGCGCCTGGAGTTCGACTTCGAGTTCGAGGACAGCCCCGGCCACGGTCCCTTCATCACGCTGCCCCTGCAGCAGGAGGTGGCCGGTGACCCCGATGTGTGGCGCATGATCGACATCGAGGTGGGCGAGGTGTCCAGCCCCTCGGGTGCCCCCGCGGACACGCGGGTGACCACCGACAGCGGCTCGCTGGTGATCCGGGTGGGCGATGAGGACGTCGAGGTCGAGGGCACCCAGACCTATGTGATCGAGTACACCGCACGCGGGCTCCTGGCACCCCGGCACGCCTCCAGCGGGCTGGACGAGTTCAACTGGAACGTGATCGGCACCGGCTGGCAGGTCCCGATCAGCGTGGTCAGGACGACCATCACGGGGCCGGACGACGTCGCGCGGACGGCCTGCTGGCAGGGGCGCGGCTTCGACCGGGCCTGCAACGCGAGCGCCGAGGGGGCGTCCGCCTCGTTCGTCGCCAGCGTCCTGGATCCCGGCGAGGGCGTCCAGGTGGTGGCCGGCTTCCCGGCGGGGACCTTCGTGGGTGCCGAGCCCCGGTTCACCAAGCGCTACCACCTCGGCAACGTCGTGCCGTTGACGCCGGTGAGCCTCGGGCTGACCGGGGCGCTGACCGCCCTGGGCATCGGCGCGGTGGTGGTCAAGGCCCGCCGTTGGTCCCGCGACGAGGTCTACCTGGGGCTCACCCCGGGCGTCCGCCCCGCCCCGGGTCAGGGCGCACCGGTCGGCCCGGCCGAGGGCAAGGCGCCGGTCACCGTCCAGTTCTCGCCTCCGGCCGGGGCACACGTCGGTGAGGTGGGCGTCCTGTTGGACACGCGCGCCGACAATGTGGACGTCACCGCGACCATCCTCGACCTGGCGGCCCGCGGGCACTTCCAGATCGTGGAGGACGGCTCCGCGTGGACGTTCGTGCGCCGCCAGACCAACGACCCGCTCAGCGGGCCGGAGAAGCACATCGTCTCGACGCTGTTCAAGAAGGGCAACGCTGTCTCGACGAAGGATCTGCGCGACAAGACCTACCACCAGTTGCTGACCGGGGCCCGCAACCGGCTGCAGGAACGCGTGACCAAGGACCTGCACTGGTTCAAGGGCAGCCCGCAGGCCGCCCAGGGCCTCGCCTACGCCGGTGCCGGGCTGCTGATCCTGCTGGGGGTCGGGCTGGTGCTCGTCCTCGGGTTCGCCTTCGGCCTCGGCCTGGTCGGCCTCGCCCCCATCATCGCGGGCGTCGTGCTGCTGCCGCTGGCCTCCAAGGCCGGACGCCGCACCGCGGACGGGTCGGCGGTGCTCGCCCAGGCCAAGGGCTTCGAGCTGTACCTGCGCACCGCCGAGGCGGACCAGATCAAGTTCGAGGAGGGCATCGACGTGTTCTCCCGGTACCTGCCCTGGGCCACCATCTTCGGGGTGGCCGAGCGCTGGGCGGCCGTCTTCCAGCAGTTGGCCAACCAGGGCCGCTACCAGCCGACGGACTGGTACGTCGGCGCCAGCCTGTACGACGGCGCGCGCTTCTCCGCCTCGATGGGGCAGTTGAGCCACACGCTGAGCGACTCCATGCAGGCGGCCGTCTCGGCCCAGACCGCGGCCACGTCCGCCTCCTCGGGTGGCTCCGGCTTCTCGGGCGGCGGCGGGTTCGGCGGCGGTGGCGGCGGGGGCTGGTGATCGCCATGGCGTCCGATCTGCTCTTCAGCACCCGCGAGCTGCTCATCGGGGTGGCCACATCGTCCGCCCAGATCGAGGGCGGTGACCGCAACAACAACTGGTACGACTGGGCCCAGATGCCCGGGACGATCGCGGACGGGTCGAGCCCCGTCCGGGCCACCGACCACTGGAACCGCTGGCGCGAGGACACGGCGCTGATGGCCGAGTTGGGGCTCCAGACCTACCGGATGTCGGTGGAGTGGTCCCGGATCGAGCCGCGTCCCGGCGAGATCGATCGTGGCGCCCTGGAGCGGTACCGCGACGAGGTGGCAGCCGTCCGCGAGGCCGGCCTGGTGCCGCTGGTGACGCTGCACCACTTCAGCCACCCGTCCTGGTTCGCCGGGCTGGGCGGCTGGACGGCTGCAGTCGCGCCGGAGCGGTTCCTCGCCCTGGTCGAGGTCGTGGTGGAGGCCCTGGGGGAGTACGTCACCGACTGGGTGACGATCAACGAACCCAACGTGTACGCCACGCAGGCCTACCTCTTCGGGGAGGGGCCGCCCGGCACCCGGGACTGGGGTGCGGTGCGGGCCACGCTGCGGCACATGACGATCGCGCACATCCGCGCCTACCGGCTGATCCACCGGCTGCAGCCGGACGCCAAGGTCGGCTTCGCCCACCACGCGCGGGTGTTCGCGCCCCTGGTCGAGCGCAACCCCGCCCACCGGGTGTTCAGCGCGGTGGACCGGGCGCTGTTCCAGGACCTGCTGGCCGACGCCATGCTCGCCGGCCGCTGGACGCCGCTGCTCGGACGCCGGCCCGACGACATCGCTCCCGGCCGCTACTACGACTACCTGGGCCTCAACTACTACTCCCGCAGCGCGGTGTCCGGGCTGTCCGACGGCACCTTCCCGGGCGCACCGGTCAACGACCTGGGCTGGGAGGTGTACCCCGCCGGCCTGGTCGAGGTCGCCCGCGACCTGCACCGGCGGCACCCCGCCCCGATCTGGGTCACCGAGAACGGCACCGCCGACGCCGCGGACGCGTTCCGCAGCCGGTTCGTGTTCGACCACCTGCAGGCCATCGCCGCCAGCGAGCTGCCCTTCGAGCGGTACTACCACTGGTGCTTCGTCGACAACTGGGAGTGGAACGACGGGGAGGATCCGCGCTTCGGCATCGTGGCGCTCGACTACGAGACCCAGGAGCGGACGGTGCGCGACTCGGGCCGCTTCCTCGCCCACGTCATCGCCGACGGCGGCGTCACCCAGGGCACCTACGACACCTTCGTCGCCGGGCAGGACTACCCGAGCGACCCCCGGTAACCGCGCAGGGAGAACGCCCGGCGCATCCCCAACGACTCGTACAGGGCGATCGCCGGCCGGCGGGAATCCTCCACGGTGAGGTGCAGCTTGGGCGTCCGGCCGGGCACCACCAGCAGCCGGGCGAGCGCGCCGACCAGCCCGCGCGCCAGGCCCTGGCCGCGGTGGGTGGCGTCGACGGTCATGTAGTCCACGTAGGCGGCGTCGTCGTCCTGGGTCTGGCCCGAGGCGTACCCGACCACGCGGCCGTCTCGCTCGGCGACCACGGTCGTGTGCCGCTCCAACAACTGCGCGGTCGTCGCGTACGCCTCGGGGAACTCGGGCTCGTGCAGGGACGCCAGGGCCGCCAGGTCGGCGTCCGTCGCCGGTCGGATGCCCGCCACGGTGGGCCAGTGGGTGACCTCGTCGGCGGCGATCTCGTAGGCGTGGTTGATCGCGGTCGCGCGCCAGCCCAGGCGCTCGCCCAGGGCGGCCAGGTGCGTGTTGGCCAGGTCGCTGCTGAACTCGAACTCGGCGATGGACGCCGGGCACTGGGCCGCGACCGCGCGCAGCAGGGGCTCGGCGACCGCCTCGAAGTGCTCCGCGGACGCCCACGGCCCGTGCACCCAGGCGCGGCCCACCTCGGCGTCCCACTCGACGAGGGCGGCACCGGTGAGGGCGGAGTCGGTGCGGGTCACGCGGGCGGTGTCGAGCCAGGCCTGGTCCAGGCCCTCGAGCTCGGCCTCCACACCGGCGGCGTCCTCGCCCAGGTAGGCGGTCGCCGTCGCCGGGGACGCCTGCTGGGCGACGATGAAGGCGAGCAGTTCGGCGCGATCGGTGGCGGCAGCGGGTTCACTCACGCGTCCCATCGTGGCAGGGTGGGCCGCATGTGTCGCAACATTCGCCCGCTCTTCAACTTCGAGCCGCCGGCCCAGCCCGTCGAGGTGCACGAGGCGGCCCTGCAGTACGTCCGCAAGATCAGCGGCATGAACAAGCCGTCGATCGCCAACACCGCCGCCTTCGACACCGCCGTCGCCGAGATCGAGGCGGCCACCCAGCGGTTGATCGCGTCGCTGTCCACGACCGCCGCGCCCAAGGACCGTGAGGTCGAGCGCGCCAAGGCCCGCGCCCGCAATGAGGCACGTTTCGGAACGCCGGCGTCCGCCTGAAGGATGACCGCTGAGCCCGTGCTGCCCGACCTGGCCAGGCGCGCCCTCGCGGTCGCGCCGGACCTGCTCGGCTGCATCCTGCAGGTGCGCGGCGTCGCGGTGCGGATCGTCGAGGTGGAGGCCTACGAGGGTGCCGATGACCCGGCCTCGCACGCCTGGCGAGGCCGGACGCAGCGCAACGCGTCCATGTTCGCTCCCGGCGGGCGCGCCTACGTGTACACGCTGCACGGGCACGCCTGCCTGAACCTCGTCTGCGGTCCCGCGGACGTCGCCTCGGCCGTGCTCATCCGGGCCGGCGAGCTCGTGGGTGGGATCGAGCAGGCCCGGGAGCGGCGCCCCGGCGTGCGGGATGCCTGGCTCGCCCGCGGGCCGGGCAACCTGTGCCGGGCGCTCGGCGTGACGCGCGCCGACGACGGGGCCGTGCTGGGGGCGTCCGATGTCGCCCTGCTGCCCGGGGCGCGGCCGGACGCCGTGGCGTCGGGGGTGCGGGTGAACGTCTCCCGCGCGTGGGACCGGCCGTGGCGGTTCTGGGACGCCCACTCGGCGTCGGTGTCGGCCGGCAAGCTGCATCCGGCCGCCTGGGCCGGGGGTCAGCCCGGGTTGTGAGCCAGCCAGTCGTCGACCTCGGCCAGCCACACGGCCTTGTCGGCGTCCGGGGCGAAGGAGGCGCTCACTGACGCCTTGGCCAGTCCGGCGAGGTCGCCGTGCGACAGCCCGTGGACGTCGCGGGCGGTGCGGTACTGGTCGACCAGCCGGGACAGGAACAACAACGGGTCATCGGCCCCGAGCGCCACGCGTGCCCCGGCGGCCACCAGCACCCGCAGCGGGACGTCGGCCAGGGTGGGATAGATCCCCAACTGCACGTTCGAGGCCGGGCACACCTCGAAGGTGATCCCGGCGTCCACCATGCGCGCGAGCAGGTCGTCGTCCTCGACCGCCCGGACGCCGTGGCCCACCCGGGTCGGCTCCAGCCAGCGCAGGACCTCGGCGAGGTGGTCCGGGCCGCGCAGTTCGCCGCCGTGCGGCACGCCGGGCAGCCCGGCGCGTCGGGCGATGCGGAAGGCCCCGTCCCACTCGGCGGTGTCGCCCTCCCACTCGTTGTTGTTCAGCCCGAACGCGCACACCTCGCCGGGGCCCTGGCCCGCATGGCGGGCGGCCAGCCGCGCGAGCGTGCGCGCGTCGAAGGGGTGCCGGACGCGGGAGGCGGCGACCACGATGCCCACCTGGACGCCGGTCGCCGCGGAGGCCGCGCGCGCCTCGTCGCAGATGATCTCGAGCGCGGGTTGCAGGCCGCCCACCGAGGCGGCGTACGACGTCGGGTCCACCTGGAGTTCGAGGCGGCGGGACCCCTCGGCGGCGTCCTCGGCCGCGGCAGAGCGGACGACCGTACGCAGGGCGTCCTCGCCGGTCACGGCGGCGCGGGCGATGTCGTAGAAGCGTTGGAAGCGGAACCAGCCGCGTTTGTCGGCCGGCACCTCCAGCGCGACGGCGTCCACCAGCGCGTCCGGCAACTCGATGCCCCGGGCGTCCGCCAGCCCTTGGAGGGTGGGCACGCTGAGTGACCCGGTGAAGTGCAGGTGCAGGTGTGCCTTGGGCAGGGTGGCCAGGGGATCCGCCTGAGTGCCCACCGCCGTCATGGGTCAAGGCTAGGTCACAATGCGGCAACAGCCGCCCCAACGTTGCGGCAATCGTTGACACTAGGAGTGTCACGGGGCATCGTTGCAAACCGTTGACTATTCAACAGCTCGCACTCGCGCGGGGCCCGGCATCGAAGCCGGCCCGCCCGAGGGAGTCCCCACACCGGAAAGGTCCGCATCAATGAAGTTCACGTCCCCCCGCCGCAAGGGCGCCTTCGTCGCCCTCGCCGCCTCGGCCGCCGTCCTGCTCGCCGCCTGCAGTGGTGGGGCCGCAGCCCCGGCCCCGGCATCGACCCCGGGGGCCGCGGGAGCGCCGGCCGAGACCACGCAGCTCACCGTCGGCCTGATCCCGATCGTCGACACCGGCGCCTTCCGCCTGGGCGTCGAGAAGGGCTTCTTCTCCGAGCGCGGCCTCGACATCACCGTCCAGGACGCCCAGGGTGGCGCCGCGATCGTCCCGGCCGTCATGTCCGGCTCCAACCAGATCGGCTTCTCCAACCTCTCCAGCGTGATCGTGGCCCACGAGAAGAACCTCCCGGTGCGCCTGATCGCGGCTGGCGTGGCCACCACCGGTGACACCTCGGAGGACTTCGGCGGCGTCGTCGCCAAGCCCGAGTCGGGCATCACCTCGGCCAAGGACCTGGCGGGCAAGACCGTCGCCGTGAACACGCTGAAGAACATCGGCGAGGTCCTCGTGCGCTACGGCGTCGAGCAGGACGGCGGCGACGCCAGCGCGGTCCAGTTCGTCGAGATGGCCTTCCCCGACATGGCCGGCCAGCTCGCCGGCGGCAACATCGACGCCGCCTGGACCGTCGAGCCCTACACCTCGATCACCAAGGGCCAGGGTGCCAGCGTGATCGACTACAACCTCGCCGGCTTCGACGCCAACCTGCAGATCGGTGGCTTTTTCACCTCGACGCAGTACGCCACCCAGAACCCCGAGGTCATCACGGCGTTCGACGAGGGCCTCAAGGAGTCCAACGAGTACGCGACGGCGAACCCCGAGGAGCTGCGCGAGTTCCTGTCGACCTACACCAAGCTCGACCCCGAGGTGCAGAAGGTCGTCGTGCTGCCCAAGTGGCCGACCTCGATCGACCAGGCCGCGCTGCAGAAGCTCGCTGACGAGGGCCAGAAGTACGGCATGACCGAAGGCGCCGTCGACACCAAGGGCCTGCTCGGGTGACCTCGACGACTCTTTCGGAGCGTGACTCCGCGGCGGTGGCCGCGGAGTCACGGGCTCGTCGCCGCAGGGCGTTGGAGGCCCCGGTCCTCGGGGTGGCCGGCGTGTTGTTGGTGACGTTGTTGGTGGAGTTGGTGCCGCGGTTGGGGATCGTGGACGCCCGCTTCCTGCCCCCGGCCTCGACGATCTTCGGTGCCCTGTTCGGGGTGC
Source organism: Propionibacteriaceae bacterium (assembly GCA_030539405.1). Taxonomy (GTDB): domain Bacteria; phylum Actinomycetota; class Actinomycetes; order Propionibacteriales; family Propionibacteriaceae; genus Propioniciclava. The sequence continues at coordinate 2,441 of JAUNSA010000085.1, read as the reverse complement.
TGGGTGATGCGTCGTTCTGGGGTGCCTTGGGCAACACGTTGATCACCTGGTTCATCGGCCTGAGCGTGGCGATGGTGCTGGGGGTGGGCCTGGGCATGCTGATCGGGTCGTTCCCAACGGTGCGTGAGTTCACCTCCTCGACGATCGAGTTCCTGCGCCCGATCCCGTCGGTGGCGTTGATCCCACTGGTGGTGTTGTTGCTGGGCACGCAGCGTCCTTCGACGTTGGTGCTGGTGATTTATGCCGCGTTCTGGCAGGTGCTGGTGCAGGTGCTCTACGGCGTGGCTGATGTGGATCCGGTGGCCCGTGACACGGCCCGTTCGTACCATTTCCGGTTCTTCTCGGAGGGGTACTGGGTGGTGTGGCCGACCGCGTTGCCGTATGTGGTGACGGGGTTCCGGTTGGCGGCGACGGTGGCGTTGATCCTGACGTTGACCGGTGAGTTGATCATCGGGACGCCCGGGCTGGGCCAGCAGATCGCGGTCGCGCAGTCCTCGGGTGCGGTCCCGTTGATGTATGCGTTGATCGTGGTGGCCGGCATCCTCGGAGTCCTGGTCAATGTGGTGGCTCGCTTCATCGAGGCCAAGGCCCTGTTCTGGCATCCGTCGATCCGGAAGGAGGGGACGCTGTGAGCGCCCCGACCACGTCCCCTGCGCCCGGTTCGGTCGGAGCCCAGGTCGACGGCGCTGCTGCGCGCACGAAGAAGGATCGTCCGTTGGTGCGTCGGGTCGTGATGGCTGCTGCCCTGCCGGTGATCCTGATCCTGGCGTGGTGGCTGTTGTCGGCGGGCAGCACGAACCCGTTCTTCCCGTCGCTGGCCACCATCGTGGCGTCGTTCCCCGCCACGTGGGGTGAGGGGCGTCTGATGACCGATCTGGTCCCCAGTGTGGTCCGCCTCGTCCTGGGTTACCTGTTGGCCCTGGTGGTGGGCATCGCGTTGGGCATGGCCATCGGGTCGAGCCGGCGGTTGCGTCTGCTGGCCGAGCCGCCGTTGGAGTTCTTCCGGGCGATCCCGGCCCCGGTGATGGTGCCGGTGCTGATGTTGTTCTTCGGCATCTACGACACGATGAAGATCATCGTGATCGCCACGGGTTGCCTGTGGCCGATCCTGCTCAACACCGTCGAGGGTGTGCGCGGCGTGGATTCTCTGCTGCTGGACACGGCGCGGGTCTACCGGTTGCGTCCGAGTACGCGCCTGTTCGGTGTCTTGTTGCGGGGGGCCTCGCCGCAGATCGCGGCCGGTGCCCGGCAGGCGTTGAGCATCGGCATCATCTTGATGGTCATCTCGGAGATGTTCGCGGCCAACAACGGCCTCGGGTTCTCGATCGTCCAGTTCCAGCGATCGTTCGCGATCCCGGAAATGTGGACCGGCATCATCGTCCTGGGGCTGCTGGGTGTGGCCCTGTCCCTGGTGTTCCGCTTCGTGGAGCACCGCGTCCTGGCCTGGTACAACGGCCTGCGGCGCGCAACTCGAGGAGGTAACTGACATGGCCGATGCGCGTCCTGCGCCCGGTTCGGAGATGCTGGTCGTCAAGGACCTGCACAAGGTGTATGCCGGGGCCGGTGGTGGCACTGAGGCCATCCGCAACCTGACCTTCGACGTCAAGGCCGGTGAGTTGGTCTGCATCGTCGGCCCCTCGGGTGCCGGCAAGACCACGTTGTTGCGGTCCATCGCCGGTCTGCTGCCGCCCACCTCGGGCACCGTGAAGCTGGAGGGTGAGGTCGTCAACGGCCCGCCCAAGGGCATGGCGGTCGTGTTCCAGGAGTACGCCCGCTCACTGTTCCCGTGGCTGACCGTGCGCGGCAACATCGAGTTGCCGCTCAAGGAGAAGGGCATGGCCAAGGCCGAGCGCGACAAGCTGGTCGATGAGGCCATCGAGGCCGTCGGTCTGGCTGACAGCCCGCACAAGTTCCCCTGGCAGCTCTCCGGTGGCATGCAGCAGCGTGTCGCCATCGCCCGGGCGGTCGCCTATGAGCCGCACCTGTTGTTGATGGACGAGCCGTTCGCCGCGGTCGATGCGCAGACGCGCGCCGACCTGGAGGACCTCGTGCGCAACCTGTGGCACAAGTACGGCGTCACCTTGTTGTTCGTCACCCACGACATCGAGGAGTCGATCTACCTGGCCCAGCGCGTGCTCGTGCTGTCCGGGCGTCCGACCGTGATCATGGAGGACGTCCCGATCACGCTGCCCGACGAGCGGGACCAGATCACGACCCGGTCCGATCCCGAGTTCGCCCGCCTGCGGACCCACATCCACGAGCTCGTCCAGGCCGCCAAGCGCGGCATCCGACCCGACGAGCCCGCGCGGGCCTGACCTCAGCAATCCAGGCGCCCTCGTTCGTGTGCAGACGCCCTCGTCCCAACGAGGGCCTCTGGCCACGAACGAGGGCGCTTCGATTCGTCCGGCTATGCGGCGGCTCAGAGGCGAGCCAGCGGCAGC
>JAUNSA010000244.1 GCA_030539405.1 Propionibacteriaceae bacterium | reverse complement strand
GTCGTAGCCGTCGTCGCGGTCCGGGCTGGGGTAGAACGGCATCAGCCACAGCGTGTTGATGCCGAGCTGGGCCAGGTAGTCGATGCGCTGGGACAGGCCGGCGAAGTCGCCGCAGCCGTCGCCGTTGGCGTCGAGGTAGGTCTCGACGTCGAGGCAGTAGATGATCGCGCTCTTCCACCACAGGTCGCTGGTATCGGTGATGCGCATGGGGATTCCTTTCGTCAGCGGAGGCTGGGCAGGAGGGTCTCGCCGGCAGCGTCCAACCACGGGCGTTGCTCCTGGCCCACGAAGTGCAGGTAGATGTCGTCGAAGCCGAGGTCGGCGTACTCGGCGATCCAGGCGGCGTGTTGGGCCAGGTCGGACGAGATCCGCACCGCGCCGGCCACCTTCTCGGGGCTGGCGTGCTCGGACAGCTCGTCGAACGTGGACACCTCGGTGACGTCACCCAGCACCGTGGAGCTGAACACGTTGGAGCGCCACTGGTCCCAGGCGATGGCCTCGGCCTCGGCCTGGCTGGGCGCCCACGACAGGTGCACCTGCAGGACGCGCGGGCCGCGGCCCCCTGCCTCGGCGTACCGGTCGAGCACCTCGCGGAGCACGGCGTGGTCCTGGTTGATGGTGATCAAGCCGTCGGCCCAGCCGGCGACGCGGGCGGCCGACTCCGGCGAGATCGCGGGACCGATCAGCGCCGGGACCTCGTCCGGGGCGTCCCACACGCGGGCGTTGCGGACGTTGATGAGCCCCTCGCGGGTGACCTCCTCGCCCGAGAGCAGGCGCCGGATGATGTCGACCGACTCCTCCAACCGCGCGACGCGAACCTCCTTGCGGGGCCAGGGTTCGCCGGTGACGATCTCGTTGACCGCCTCGCCGCTGCCCAACGCCGTCCAGAACCGGCCGGGGAACATCGAGGCGAGCGTCCCGATCTTCTGGGCGACGATCGCCGGGTGGTAGCGCTGGCCGGGGGCGCACACGCACCCGAAGCTGAGCCCCGTGGTGGCCAGGGCGGCGCCGAGCCAGCTCCACGTGTAGCCCGAATGTCCCTGGCGCTGCGACCACGGGTGCAGGTGGTCGGAGCACATCGCCATCGCGAACCCCGCCCGCTCAGCGTGCTGCACGTCGGCGAGCAACTGGCGCGGCGAGATCTGCTCGTGGTTGGCGTGGAAGCCGATCCTCGTCATGGACCCACCTCACCCGACAAGGCGCGATGATTCAAACGGACGCCGCGGGCGCGGCTCACAGAACCGCGCGCCCGGCCGCCCGTCCCGCCGCCCGCCCGGAGAAGAGGCACCCGCCCAGGAAGGTGCCCTCCAGGGCGTTGTAGCCGTGCATGCCGCCGCCCCCGAACCCGGCCACCTCGCCGGCGGCGTACAGCCCGGGCAGGGGCCGGCGCTCGGCCGGCGACGCCCCCGCCGCCAGGACCCGGGAGTCCAGGTCGGTCTCGATCCCGCCCAGGGTCTTGCGGGTGAGGATCGACAACCGGACCGCGATCAGCGGGCCGGCCTTGGGGTCGAGGAAGCGGTGCGGGGAGGCCGCCCGGATCAGCTTGTCGCCCAGGTAGTTGCGGGCCCCGCGCAGGGCCGTGACCTGGGCGTCCTTGCCGAAGGGGTTGGCGATCTCGCGGTCGCGCGCCTCGATCGTGTGGCGGACGCCGGCCGCGTCCAGCAGCGGCTCACCGACCAGCGCGTTCATGCCGTCGACGAGCTCGTCGACGCCGGTCGCCTGCACGAAGTCGGCGCCGTGGTCGAGGAAGGCCTGCACCGGCCCGGGCGGCCCGGGCTTGAGGCGTTGGGCGACGAGCTTGACGTCGCGCCCGGTCAGGTCGGGGTTCTGCTCGCTGCCCGAGAGCGCGAACTCCTTCTCGATCACCTTGGCCGTCAGCACGAACCACGACCAGTCGCGCCCGGTGGTGCGCAGGTGGCGCAGCGTGCCGAGGGTGTCGAAGCCCGGGTAGCAGGGAGCCGGCAGGCGGCGTCCGTGCGCGTCGAGCCACAGCGAACTCGGCCCGGGCAGGATGCGGATGCCGTGGTTGGCCCACACCGGATCCCAGTTGCGCAG
>JAUNSA010000084.1:5030-11625 GCA_030539405.1 Propionibacteriaceae bacterium | reverse complement strand
CGCGAAACCGGACGCCCCGACACCGGACGCCGCGGGCGCACCGACGTGGACGGTCGCGGTCTGGCCCAAGCTGGCACGCACCAAGGCTCCGGGACTGGCCCTGCGCGGGACGCGGGGATCGTGCGCCATCGACTACCCGGCCCTGGCCCGGGGTGAGATCGACGGGCTCGCCTACCGGTCGATCCATCCGTGGGACCACCTGGCCGGCACCCTGCTGGTGCGCGAGGTGGGCGGCGACGCGCTGGTGGATGGGCGTCCGTACGCCCCCGGCGTCACCGGGAGGATGCTGGCCGTCGGGGCGTCACTCGACGTGGCCCGGGCGGTGGGGGAGCGCCTGGCCCCCTGACCCTGCCCCGCCAACAAGCAGGAGGGGTCAGCGGTTCAGCAACGGCAGGGTGCGCTTGGCCTTGCGCGGGCGTCCGGACTCGGCCAGCCGAGCGATCGCCTGGGCGAGGAACTGCTCGGTGGGTTCGGCCGGCCAGGGCCAACCGCCGTCCTCGCTCCACGCGCCGGACGCCTCACGCCCGGCGTCGTAGAGCTCGACGGCCTTGTCGTGGTGCCAGTGCAGCTCGGCGCGCTGGATGAAGGCATCCTCGCGGTCCATCGGGTCGCCGTGGCCCGGGACGACGACGAACCCCTTCTGCAGGGCGCCCAGCGTGCCGTCGAGGGTCTTGGGCCACTCGGCGGGCCAGGCATCGCTCCCGGCCGACGGCGGGGCGCTCGATTCGAGCAGGTCGCCGAAGAAGATGACGCGGCGCTGCGGGACCACCACGGTCACGTCGTGATCGGTGTGCCCGCGTCCGAAGTGGATCATCTCGGCGTGGCAGTCGCCCAGGTCCACCGAGGTCGCCAGCCCGAACACGCGCGCCGGCTCCACCACGGCGTCCCGCTCGACGCCCAGGCGTCGGAGCAGCGCGTCCGACGGTGGGGTGGACGCCAGCGCCCGGCCCAACCCCCGGTGCCCGATCGTATCCAGCCCCGCCATCGCGGACAGCCCGAACAGGTGGTCGTGGTGGGCGTGGGTGACCACGACGTGGGTCAACGGGACGCCCCCGGCGACGGCCTGGGCGGCCTCCCGGATCGTCCGGCCCTGCTCCGGCGACGAGCCGGTGTCGACCAGCAGGGCGCCGGTCGTCCCCACCACCAGGCCGATGTTGACGGCTTCGGGTTGGGCCACGGCCCGGTACACGCGGTCGGCGATCGGCTCGAAGGCGCTGAGGCTGAAGTCCACCTGCTCACCCTACTCGTCGCGACGTGGCCTACACTGGCACTCAGCCTGTTCGAGTGCCAAGAGTCGCGTGTCATGGGGGTGAGGGTGTGCTGGACGACCGCAAGCTGGCCATCCTGCGTGCCATCGTCACCGACTACGTCTCCAGCCAGGAGCCCGTGGGCTCCCGCGCGCTGGTCGAGCGGCACAATCTGAACGTCTCCCCGGCCACCGTCCGCAACGACATGGCGGCGCTGGAGGAGGAGGGCTACATCACCCAACCCCACACTTCGGCGGGTCGGATCCCGACCGACAAGGGCTACCGCCTGTTCGTGGACCGGCTCTCGACCGTCAAGCCGCTCTCGGGTGCTGAGCGGCGCGCCATCTCGACGTTCATGGCCGGCGCCCTGGACGTGGACGACGTCGTGCGCCGCACGGTGCAGTTGCTGGCCCAGATCACCCGCCAGGTCGCGATCGTCCAGTACCCGGTGTTGTCCAGCGTCGTCATCCGCCACGTCGAGGTGCTCCGGCTGGGCCCCGATCGCGGTTTGGTCATGTGCGTCAGCACGGCGGGGGCTGTCGAGCAGCGCCTCGTGACGCTGCCCGCCGGCGATGACGACGACCACGACCTCGCGCTGGTGCGCGGCCTGCTGGCCGAACGGCTCGTCGGGGCGACCCCGCGCGAGGCGGTCGACCGGCTGGCCACCGTGGCCGACCACCTGCCGCCCGCGGCGTCCGCCCTGGCCGCATCGGTCACCGCCGCGCTGTTGGACATCGTGGCCGACGACCCCGGCGCCCGGGTGGCCGTGGCCGGCGTGCCCAACCTGACCCGGTTCGGCGACCAGTACGAGAGCACGGTCAAGCCGGTGCTGGAGGCGCTGGAGGAGCATGTGGTGCTCCTGCGCCTGCTCGGCGAGGCGTCCTCGCCGGCTGACGTGACCGTCCGCATCGGGCACGAGAATCCGTACGAACCACTCCAGTCGACGTCCGTGGTGGCGTCCGGCTACGGTTCGGACGAGCGCGCCTGGGCGACCCTGGGCATCGTGGGGCCCACCCGGATGGACTATCCCTCGGCCATCGCGTCCGTGCGCGCCGTCGCACGGTACGTCGGTCGTTTCCTGGCAGAAGGCTGACCCAGCACACGAAGGAATGAGTTGAGCGACTACTACGAGGTCCTGGGCGTGCCCCGGGACGCCACCGCCGACCAGATCAAGAAGGCGTATCGCAAGCTGGCGATGAAGTACCACCCCGACGTGGCCGACGACCCGGCCTCGGCCGAGAAGTTCAAGGAGGTCGGGGAGGCCTACGCCGTCCTGAGCGACGACAAGAAGCGCCAGATGTACGACCTGGGTGGCGACCCCCTGCGCGGTGGCGCGGGTGGTTTCGGCCCCGGAGGGTTCGGGCCGGGCGGCTTCGGCCCCGGTGCCCAGGGCTTCGACGTCGGCGGCCTGTTCGACGCCATGTTCGGCGCCCAGGGTTCGCGCGGGCCGCGCAGCCGCGTCCGCAAGGGCCAGGACGCCCTGGTCCGGCTCAACCTGACGCTGGGCGAGGCCGCCTTCGGCACCACCAAGCCCATCCGGGTCGACACCGCCGTGCTGTGCCCCACCTGTTCGGGACGCGGCGCCGCCGAGGGGACGGAGCCGGTGCCCTGCAGCACCTGCCACGGCGCAGGCGACGTCCAGACCGTGCAGCGCTCGTTCCTGGGCGACATCCGGACGGTCCAGCCGTGCCCGACCTGCCGCGGCTACGGCACGGTCATCCAGCACCCGTGTGGGGAGTGCTCCGGCGAGGGCCGCGTCCGCTCCACGCGCACGATCAACGTCAAGATCCCGGCCGGCGTCAGCACCGGCAACCGTGTCCACCTCGACTCCCAGGGAGAGGTCGGCCCCGGCGGTGGCCCCTCGGGCGACCTCTACGTGGAGCTGTCGGTGGAGGCCCACGACGTCTTCAAGCGCGACGGCGACAACCTCGAAGTGGTCGCCAAGCTGCCCATGACGGCGGCCGCGCTCGGCACCGAGGTGTGGATCGACACGCTCGAGGCCGACGTGGAGGGCACCCTGCCCGAGGAGGCGCGCGTCCGGCTCGAGGTGCCGGCCGGTACGCAGTCCGGGACGCGCCTGGTGGTGGCAGGACGCGGCGTGCCGCGCCTGCGTGGCACCGGACGCGGTGATCTCGGCGTTACGCTGCTGGTGCAGACACCGCAGTCGCTGGACGACACGCAACGCGATCTCCTGCGCCGCCTGGCGGAGGAGCGGGGCGAGACCCGCCCGGAGGCGACGGTGACGCGTGGTCCCGGCAACAAGGGGTTCTTCAGCCGCCTGAAGGACGCCTTCGCCGACTGAGACGTCCGAGCCGACCCTGACGAGGAGCCATGACCGAAGCGCTGTTCCTGGCCGACCTGCACACGCCGCAGGTCGGCGACACCGTCACCGTGGGCGGTGACGAGGGCCGCCATGCCGCGGCCGTGCGCCGCATCCGCGTCGGCGAGACGATCCTGGTCGCCGACGGCGCCGGCACCGGCGTCCGGGGGGAGGTCGTGGCCGTCGACAAGGCGTCCGTCACCCTCGAGGTGGCCGAGGTGCTCACCCAGGCCGACGCGCCGATCCGCTACCACGCGGTCCAGGCGCTGGCGAAGGGGGACCGGGCGGAGTTGGCCGTGGAGATGCTGACCGAGCTCGGCATCGACCGGATCATCCCGTGGCAGTCCTCCCGCTCGGTGGTGAAGTGGACCCACGAACGCGAGGAGCGGCAGTTGGGCCGCTGGCGGTCCACGGCCCGCGAGGCCACCAAGCAGAGCCGTCGCCTGCGCGTCCCGATCGTCACCTCGGCGATGACCACGCGCGAACTCGTCGAGCTGATCCCGACGATGGCGGCCACGTTCATCCTGCACGAGGGCGCCGAGCGGACCCTGCGGCACTTCGAGCTGCCCGAGGTCGGTGACGTCCTGATCATCATCGGGCCCGAGGGCGGCCTCAGCGGTGACGAGATCGCCGCCTTCGAGCAGGCCGGTGCCCGGCAGCTGCTCGTGAGCGACGGCGTCCTGCGCACCTCGACCGCCGGGGTGGTCGCGTTGGCCCAGTTGCAGGCCTTCCAGCGCCGCGTCAGCCAACCCAAGTGAGTCCCGCCGACGCCGCGGCCCCGTTCGGGTTCACCCCGGGGGCGACGCTGCCCAACGGCCGGGGGCGGGCGGGCACGATCACCACCCCGCACGGCACGATCGAGACCCCCGCCTTCGTGGTGGTGGGCACCAAGGCGACGGTGAAGGCGGTCACCCCCGAGGCGGTCGCCGACCTGGGCGCCCAGGCCGTCCTGGCCAACGCCTACCACCTCTACCTGCAGCCCGGCTCCGACATCATCGACGAGGCCGGGGGGCTGGGGGCGTTCATGAACTGGCCCGGCCCGACGTTCACCGACTCGGGCGGCTTCCAGGTGATGAGCCTGGGCGTCGGGTTCAAGAAGGTCCTGGCCATGGACGCCGCGGGCGTCGCCGATGACGACGTGATCGCCGCCGGCAAGGAGCGGCTGGCCCACGTGGACGAGGACGGCGTCACCTTCAAGAGCCACCTCAACGGAGACCTGCACCGGTTCACCCCCGAGGTGAGCATGCGCGTCCAGCACGAGCTCGGCGCCGACATCATGTTCGCCTTCGACGAGCTGACCACCCTGATGAACACCCGCGGCTACCAGGAGGAGTCCGTCGAGCGCACCCACCGCTGGGCGGCGCGCTGCCTGGCCGCCCACCGCCAACTCACCGACGAGCGCGCCGACAAGCCCTACCAGGCGCTTTTCGGGGTGGTCCAGGGGGCCCAGTACGAGGACCTGCGTCGCCACGCCGCCCGCGGCCTGGCCGACCTGGAGGTCGACGGTCAGCGCTTCGACGGGTTCGGCATCGGCGGCGCCCTGGAGAAGGAGAACCTCGGCACGATCGTCGGCTGGGTCGCCGACGAACTGCCCGTCGACAAGCCGCGCCACCTGCTGGGCATCTCCGAGCCCGACGACCTGTTCGCCGCCATCGCCAACGGGGCCGACACCTTCGACTGCGTGAACCCGTCGAGGGTCGCGCGGAACTCGGCGGTCTACACCGCCGAGGGCCGGTACAACCTCCTCACCGCGGCGTCGCGGCGCCACTTCGGCCCGATCGAGGACGGCTGCGACTGCTACACGTGCACCCACTACACGCGGGCCTACCTGCACCACCTGTTCAAGGCCAAGGAGATGCTCGCCTCCACCCTGGCCACGATCCACAACGAGCGCTTCACGGTGCGCCTGGTCGACGACATCCGGGCCGCGCTGCAGCAGGGGCGGTTCGACGAGTTCCGCACCGAGTTCCTGGGGCGCTACCAGGCCGGACGCCGACCCGCGGGCCCGCCCGCGCCCGAGCCCGGGCGTCCGACATGGTGAGCGTGGCCTGCGGGTCCCGCAGCGACATCGGCCACGTGCGCGAGCACAACGAGGACAACCTCGTGATCGGACGCCGGCTGTGGGCCGTGGCGGACGGCATGGGTGGGCACGCGGCCGGGGACGTGGCCAGCGCCCTGGTGATCGCCGGGCTCCGCACCCTGGATGCCCACGACGAACTGCGGGCGGCCGACGTGGTGGCCGCCTTGCAGGAGGTAAACCGGGCGATCCTCGCTCACGGTGAGGAGCACCCCGAGGCGCGTGGGCTGGGCAGCACGGTGACCGGGCTGGCCGCCGTCACCATCGGCGGGGTGCCGCACGCGGCGGTGTTCAACGTCGGCGACAGCCGGGTCTACCGCTGGGCGGGGGGCGTCTTGTCGCGGGCCACCGTCGACCACAGCGAGGCCGAGGAGCTCGTCCTGGAGGGCGTCATCACCGCCGACCAGGCGCGCACGCACCGCAGCCGCAACATCGTCACGCGCAGCCTCGGGCAGCCGCATCCGATGCAGGTGGACCTGTGGGTCCTGCCGCTGACCGCCGGGGAGCGCTTCGTGCTCTGCTCGGACGGGTTGAGCGGCGAGCTCACCGACGAGGCCATCGCCGACCTGGTGCGGGCCAACCCCGACCCCCAGGCCGCCGCCGACGCGCTGGTCGAGGCCGCGCTCGCCGCCGGGGGGCGGGACAACGTGACCGTCGTCATGGTGGACCTCGACGACGCCGGAGCAGACCAGACGGAGGCACCCGCATGACCGCGTGGACGTACCACCACACCCCCGGCGACCTGGTCGGGTTCGCGTCCGGCCCCCTGCTGGCGCTCGTCGCCCTGGACCCCTCCGACGCCCTCGTGGGCCAGCTCGCCGAGCGCGTGGCTGACGGCGACGCCACGCTCGACGGCGTGCTCGACCTGCTGGTCAGCCGGGGCCTGCGCGCGATCGACAGCTTCGGCCTGGCGGAGGTCACCCCGGACGGGGTCCGCGTGCTGGTGCGGGG
>JAUNSA010000084.1:0-4930 GCA_030539405.1 Propionibacteriaceae bacterium | reverse complement strand
TGGACGGGGGAGGAGCCGCGGCTGGTCCGCCTCGAGGATCCCGACCGTGATGTGTCCAGCCAGCACCTGGAGGTCCGCGTGGAGGGCGACCAGGTCTGGGTGCGGGACCTGGGCTCCACCAACGGCACCGACGTGGTCGTCCCGGGTGCGGAGCCGGTGGCCCTGCGCACCGGTGAGCTGCGGCCGATCGTGCCGGGGACCCGGATCATCCTCGCGGGGACGTTCACCGTCATGCACGAGGCCGGTGACGCGGATCAGCCGTAGTCCGGCTCGCGGCGCTTCACGGCGGCGATCACGCGGTAGGTGACGGGCAGCAACAGCACCTCGACCAGCACCTTGTAGACGAAGCCGACCACGATGTAGTTGACCAGCTGCGGCAGCGGGATGGAGCCACCGCCAAGGAAGGCCCCCAGGGGCCCGAAGGCGATCGTGCAGAACAGCAGCGTGTCGATGAACTCGCCGACCACCGTCGAGGTGACCAGGCGCACCCACAGGCTGCGCTCGCCGAAGCTGCGCTTCAGCCGCACCAGCACCCAGGCGTTCAGCAACTGGCCGGCGGCATAGCCGACCAGGCTGGCCAGGACGATGCGCGGCACGAAGCCGAGCACGGTCACCCAGGCGTCCTGGTTGGGCCAGTCGGCGGCCGGTGGCGCCGCGGCGACGGCGAGGAAGGTCAGGCTCATCAGCACCGACATCCCGAAACCGACGGCGATCGCGCGCCGGGCGCGGCGCAGGCCGTAGACCTCGGCGAGCACGTCACCGAGCACATAGGTCAGCGGGAACAGGAAGGCGCCGCCGTCGGTGATGATCGGCAGGATCGGCAAGCCGCCCACTTCGACCGAGGGGCCGAACTCGATCAGCTTGGTGGCCCCGATGTTGGAGATCAGGAGCAGGCCGACGAAGACGGCGACCACCACGTCGTAGTTGCCGCCGCGTCCGGGAGCGTGGGCAGGGGCGGTCGGGTTCGGGGCCGAGGTTGTCACGGACAGGCAGCGTAGCCGCAGCGCCGACGACATTCGCGTCCTGCCCCCCAAAGTGGCCCTGAGGTGGCAGGATCGTGACATGAGCGAGAACGGATACGCAGACCAATCCCTCGAAGGCGAGGACAACGTCGAGCAGCTCCAGCAGGCGGACACGCTCATCGACCGGGGGGTCGACGACGTGCTCGACGAGGGCTACATCGCCCCCGACCACTGGTCGCCGGCCCAGGGCTTCGGCAACACGCCCGAGGAGATGCGCCAGGGCGAGACCCTGGAGATGCGCGTCAAGCAGGAGGAGCCGGAGGCCAAGGCGCCCGACGAGACCCCGTGGAACCCGCACGGCGAATCCCGCGAGGTCGGCGTCCAGCGTGCCGGTCGCCTCGTGGACGCGAACGGGGGCGTCGGCGGGACGGACACCACCAGCGAGTCGGTGGCGTTCTCCGTGGGCATCGCCGGTGGCGCCGCGTCCGCCGAGGAGGCCGCGATGCACATCATCGAGCCCGAGGATGACGACGACGTCGAGTAGCGGGGCCCCGGCGTAGACTGGCCGGACCATCCGGCGGCACCGCGCCGCCCCCGACACTGGAGGCACCACCCTGTCGACCGAGTACAGCTCGACCGCGACCCGACGCGTGACGATCCCCGCGTCCATCCCGATGGTCAACATCGTCGGCCCGCGCGACGGCTTCCTCCGCATCTTGGAGCGCACCCTGGACGCCGACGTCCACGTCCGCGGCAACGAGATCACCCTGACCGGAACCCCCGAGGGCGTGACGCAAGGCGCCGAGGTCCTCACCGAGATGGTCACCATCGTCCGCACCGGCCAGGGGCTGACCGAGGACGCCGTCGAGCGGATCGTCGGCATGACCGACCAGGCGGGGGAGTTGCACGCCGCTGAGGTCCTGACCCAGAGCATCCTGTCCTCGCGCGGCAAGACGATCCGCCCGAAGACGCTCAACCAGAAGCGGTACGTGGACGCCATCGACGCCCACACCGTCGTGTTCGGCATCGGGCCGGCCGGCACCGGCAAGACCTACCTCGCGATGGCGAAGGCCGTCCAGGCGCTCCAGGCCAAGGAGGTCAACCGCATCATCCTGACCCGCCCGGCCATCGAGGCCGGAGAACGCCTCGGCTTCCTGCCCGGCACGCTGAACGACAAGATCGACCCCTACCTGCGCCCGTTGTACGACGCGCTGCACGACATGGTCGACGCCGAGTCCGTCCCGAAGCTGCTGACGGCCGGCACCATCGAGGTCGCACCGCTGGCCTACATGCGGGGACGGAGCCTGAACTCCGCGTTCATCATCCTCGACGAGGCCCAGAACACGTCGATGGAGCAGATGAAGATGTTCCTGACCCGGCTCGGCTTCAACTCGCGCATGGTCGTCACCGGTGACGTGACCCAGGTGGACCTGCCGGGTGGGCAGAAGAGCGGTTTGCGGGAGGTGCGCCACATTCTCGACGGCGTCGAGGACATCTCCTTCTGCACGTTGACCAACCACGACGTCGTCCGGCACAAGCTGGTGGGCCGGATCGTCGCGGCCTATGACCGCTTCGAGTCGGTGGAGAACAACCGGCAGGGGCGTCGATGACCGTCGAGCTCAACAACGAGTCGGGGATCGAGGTTGACGAAACCGGCTTGTCCCGGTTGGCGACGTTCGTGCTCGACGAGTTGCGCATCCACCCGATGGCGGAGCTATCGGTGCTCCTGGTCGACCCGGAGACGATGAGCGCCTATCACGAGAAATACCTGGGGGAGCCCGGGCCGACCGATGTCCTGTCGTTTCCGATGGACGAGTTGCGGCCGCCGGATGATGACGACGAACCGCCGGTGGGCATGCTTGGCGATGTCGTGCTCTGTCCGACGATCACCGCGGCCCAAGCCGCCGAGCACGGGCGGTCGGCCGATGCCGAAGCGGAATATCTGCTCGTGCACGGCATCCTGCACCTGGTCGGCTTCGATCACGGGTCCGACGAGGAAAAGGCGGAGATGTTCGGACTGAAGGATCGCCTGCTCGCCGCGTGGGCGGGGCGACGGGACGGCTGAGGTGGAACGCATCGACTGGATCATGATCGGCGTCGCGGTCCTGCTGACGTTCGTCGCCGGCTTGCTGGCCATGGCCGAGTCCGCGCTCTATTCGTTCTCCAAGGCGCGGGCCGATGTGCTGGTGGATCAGGACCGCCCCGGGGCGAAACGGCTGGCGCTGATCACCGCCGATCCGCCGCCCTATCTCAACACCACGCTGTTCGTCCGGGTCCTGTTCGAGATGGGCGCGATCGGGTTGGTCGCCCTCGTTGTCGTGGACAACTTCACCCAGATGTGGCTCCGGCTGTTGATCATCGTCGGCTCGATGGTGCTGGTGTCGTTCGTGTTGTGGGGGGTCGCTCCGCGGACACTGGGACGCCAGCACGCAGACCGCGTGGCCCTGCGGGCATCGTTGCCGGTGTCGATGTTGACGACCGTGCTCGGGCCCCTGCCGCAACTGCTGATTCTGCTGGGCAATGCGCTAACGCCCGGGCGGGGCTTCGCCGACGGCCCGTTCAGCACCGAGGCCGAGTTGCGGGAGATGGTCGACAAGGCCGTGGCCAGCGACCTGATCGAGGCGCGCGAGCACCGGATGATCAACTCGGTGTTCGACCTGGGCGACACGATCGTCAAAGAGGTCATGGTCCCGCGGACCGATGTGGTGTTCATCGAGCACAACAAGACGTTGCGTCAGGCGATGTCGCTGGCGCTGCGCTCGGGCTTCAGCAGGATCCCGGTGATCGGGGACGGCGGGCTCGATGATGTCGTCGGCGTGCTCTATCTCAAAGACGTCATGAAACGGGTCTATGATAACGCCAACTCCCAGACCGCGGAGAAGGTGTCGTCGATGATGCGCCAGCCGGTGTGGTGTCCGGACTCCAAGCCGGTGGACGAACTGCTGCGCGAGATGCAGGCCAGCCGAAGCCACCTGGTGATCGTGGTCGACGAGTTCGGTGGGACGTCCGGGCTCGCGACGATCGAGGACATCCTGGAGGAGATCGTCGGCGAGATCGTTGACGAATTCGACGGGTCGGAGCAGCCGCCCTTCGTGCAGCTGGGGCCGGACCGCTATCGGGTTTCCTCGCGGCTTCCGGTCGACGAGCTGGGAGAACTGTTCGGGCTCGACCTCGACGACGAGGACGTCGACTCCGCGGGCGGGCTGATGGCCAAGGAACTGCACAAGGTCCCGATCCCCGGCTCCGTCATTCGGGTCCACGGCCTCGAGTTGGTGGCCGAGCGCGGGCAGGGCCGGCGCAACCAGATCGGCACCCTGCTGGTCACGCGCCTGCCCGACGATGCCGGCACCGAAGACGTTGGGGTCGACGCCGCCGCCCAGTTCGCCGCCGAATCCGCGGAGCGAGCCACCTGAGCCGAGCATGCTTGTGCTTTGATGCTGGGCAGGCCGCACCGATGAAGGGAGAGAGCGCGTGACGCTGGGCATGGGGGACGCGGGGCGTCCCGAGGGATTCCGGTCGGGGTTCGCTTGCTTCGTCGGTCGCCCCAACGCGGGCAAGTCGACATTGACCAATGTTCTGGTGGGCAGCAAGATCGCCATCACCAGCAGCAAGCCCCAGACCACCCGGCACGCGATCCGCGGGATCGTCAATCGCCCCGACGCCCAGATGGTGCTCATCGACACTCCCGGCCTGCACAAGCCGCGGACCCTGCTGGGTGAGCGCCTCAACGACCTCGTTCACGAGACCTGGGCCGAAGTCGATGTGATCGGCGTCTGTCTCCCGGCGAACCAGCGCATCGGCCCGGGCGACACGTTCTTGGTGTCCGAGATCGCGAAATTGCCCGAGCGGCCCCAGCTCATCGCCCTGGCCACCAAGTCGGATCTGGTCTCGGGCGAGCGCATGCGCCAGCATCTGCTGGCGATCTCGGCGTTGGAGGACGAGCTCGGCATCCGGTGGGAGCACATGGT
>JAUNSA010000083.1 GCA_030539405.1 Propionibacteriaceae bacterium | reverse complement strand
ACCCCAGGACACGACCAAAGGAGGAGGCTCCTCGACGGGCCAAGGGGTAGCCTGATGGGCGACCGAATCACTGCTACGAAGAGGATCCCGTGACCGCCGAGCACCCGTACGACCGCCAGAAGGAAATCACCTTCGTCATCCCGTGTTACAACTCGGCCGAGTACATGGATCACTGCATCGACTCGATCCTGCGCGGCAAGGGCGACATCGAGATCATCATCGTCAACGACGGCTCCACCAAGGACAACACGGCCGAGAAGGCCGACGAGTGGGCCGAGCGCCACCCCGGGACGATCAAGGTCATCCACCAGGAGAACAAGGGCCACGGCGGCGCCGTGATGGCAGGCCTGCGCGCGGCGTCCGGTGTGTACTTCAAGGTCGTCGACTCCGACGACTGGCTCGACCCCGTCGCCCTCAACCTGATGCTGAGCAAGCTGCGCCACTTCATCGCGTCCGGTTCGCCGGTCGACCTGGTGATCGCCAATTACGTCTACGAGCACACGGTGTCGGGCTCGCAGAAGGTGATCAAGTACAAGGGCATGCTGCCGCAGAACCGCGTGTTCACCTGGAACGAGGTGGGCTTCTCCGGGCCGGGGCAGAACATCTTGATGCACTCGGCGATCTACCGCACCCAGGTGCTGCACGACTGCGGTGTGGACCTGCCCGAGCACACCTTCTACGTTGACAACATCTTCGTCTACCAGCCGCTGCCGAGCGTGCAGACGCTGTTCTACCTGCCGGTGAACCTGTACCGCTATTTCATCGGCCGTGAGGACCAGTCGGTCAACGAGAGCGTCCAGATCAGCCGGCTCGACCAGCAGATGCGCGTCACCCGGATCATGGTGGAGGCCCACAAGCTGCCCGAGGGTGCCGGCAACCGGCGCCTGGCCGGCTACATGGAGCAGTACCTGGGTCTGATCGTCACGGCGTCCAGCATGTTCGCCCTGCTGGACGGCACCGAGAAGGGCCTGCGGATGCGCCGCGAGATGTGGGAGCACATCGACAGCGTCGACCCGGTGCTGAAGGCCCGCCTGGGCCTGCGCCTGCCGCTGGTGCTGGGCGCGAACCTGCCCGGCCCGGTCGGCCGCAAGGTGTCGGTGGCGCTGTACCGCACCGCGCAGAAGCTCTACCGCTTCAACTGAGCCACCTCAGCTGAGCCGCTCCAACCGAGCGGGCTCAACGATCGGACGCCGTGCTCCCGAGCTCTTCGGGGGCACGGTGTTCGTACGTGGGGTGGAACCGGGTCAGGCCGATCACGCCGGCGATGGCGGTGGCGCCCAGGACGATCATCAAGGTGGCCGCGCCGGGCGTGATGCCGACGCCCTCCCCCAGCACGAGGATGCCGAAGGCCACGGCGACGACGGGGCTGGTCACGGTCATCGACCCGACCACGATCTCGGACGGGCCCGTCGCATACCCCTGCTGCATGAACCAGCCGGCGGCGATGGCGCCGACCACGAGCGCGACGAGGATGCCGAAGATGGCCGCCGAGTAGGGCCAGGTGTGGGTCTTCACGTACTCCCAGATCGACTTCACCATGGACGCCTCGAGGCCGTAGAACAGCGCCCCACCCGAGGACCAGAACAGGCACCGCCACGCGAACGGGCCCTTGGCTCCGAGCAGGGCGAACAGCGCGGCGACCACGTACACGATCAGGGCGCCGATGATGACCTTGCGCATCACGAGGTCGGATTCGGCCGCCGCGTGGATGCCGGTCACGAGCGTGAACGCCAGGGTGGACGCCACGGTGACGACGACGGCGAGCTGGGTGCGGGGCGGCACCCACGTGCGGGTGGCCCGCGCGGCCAGCAGCACCGACCACGGGAACGCGAGCAGCCCCAGCGGCTGGACCACCGACAGCGGCCCGAAGAACAGCGCCGTCACCTGCAGGACGGCCGAGACACCCAACAGCACCAGCCCGAACAGCCAGCGGGGGTTGCGTACGGCCTCGAGGAAGGTGCGAAAGCTCATCCGCTGCTTGTGCGCGTTACCGGACAGCTGGGCGTCGACGGCGTGGTGCTGCAGGTGTGCGGACAGCGCGAAACAGAACGAGCTGATGAGCACGAGGCCGACGGCCAACGGGATGTTCTGCGTCACAGGGACAACCTAGTAGTTCGCGCGGCCGAAACCCCGGCGCCGTGAGCCGTTTGGCCTTTGGTCGCCGCAGAAATCAACCCAGGGGTGGAGACGCCCTCGACCCGGCTCAGTGCCCGGAGTGCGGTTCGTCGAACTGGACGCCGTGCAGGCGGCGCGCCGCCTCGGCGATCGAGCCCGACATCGACGGGTAGATGGTGAACGCTTGGGCCATGTGGTCGACGGTGAGGCGCCGCCGCACGGCCAGGGCGAGGGAGTGGATCAGCTCCGAGGCGCCGGGGGCGACCACGACGCCGCCGATGATCACGCCCGAGGGGCTGCAGAACACCTTGATGAAGCCGAAGTTCAGGTCCTGCATCTTGGCGCGTGCGTTGGAGTGCAGCGGCATCATCAGCGCCTTGCCGCGGACCAGGTCGTAGTCGAGCTGTTCCTGGGTGACGCCGACGGTGGCGATCTCGGGCGAGGTGAACACGTTGGCCGACACGTGCAGCAGGTTGAGGGGGGCCACGGCGTCGCCGAGCGAGTGGTACATGGCGTTGCGGCCCTGCATGGCGGCCACGGACGCCAGCGGGTACACCCCGGTCACGTCCCCGGCCGCGTAGACGCCGCGGGCGGACGTGCGCGACACGCCGTCGACCTTGATATGGCCCGAGGGGGTCAGTTCGATGCCGGCCTCCTCCAGCCCGATGCCCTCGGTGTTGGGGATGGAACCCACGGCCATGAGCACGTGGCTGCCCTCGACCTCGCGGCCGTCCTCGAGGGTGACGATGACGCCGTCCTCGGTGCGGCGGGCGGCGATGGCGCGCGAGCGGGACAGGATCTCCATGCCGCGGCGCTCGAAGACCTCCTGGATGACGCGCGCGGCGTCGGCGTCCTGGCTGGGCAGCACCATGTCGCGCGAGCTGACCAGGACGACCTCGCAGCGCAGCGCGTGGTAGGCGCTGGCGAACTCGGCGCCGGTGACGCCCGAGCCGACGACGATCAGCTTGCGGGGCATCTCGCGCAGGTTGTAGAGCTGCATCCAGTTGAGGATGCGCTCGCCGTCGGGCTTGGCGTCGTCGAGTTCGCGCGGGCGGGTGCCGGTGGCGACCAGGATGATGTCGGCGTGCAGCCGCTCCTCGGTGCCGTCGGCGGTGGTGGCGATGACGTGTTCGGTGCCGTCGAGGCGTCCGGTGCCGTTGATGGTGCGGACGCCCTCGAGGTTGAGCCGGGCCTGGATGTCGGCGCTCTGCTGGGCGGCCAGCGCGAGCAGGCGCTCGTTCAACTGCACGGCGTCCACCCGGATCGACTCGGTCAGCGTCTCGTGCGCCGGGTCGAGCGGCTGCAGGCCCAGGTTGTTGGCCTTGCGGATGCGGGTCATCACGTCCGAGACCGCGATCAGGCCCTTGGAGGGGACCACGTCGGTGAGCACCGCGGACCCGCCGACCCCGGCGCGCTCCACGACCGTGACGTTCCCGCCGAGTTGCGCCCCGACCAGGGCCGCCTCGTAGCCGCCGGGACCCCCACCGATGATCACCACATCCGTCATGCTCGGCATTCTTCCATGCGGGGGCGGGGGCGTCGAAAGCGGCGGCACGCCCCCAGCACTATGCTTCGGCGGGTGATGACGCACGAGGATCCCCACGCCCTGGCCCGCACGGCCGCGACCGCGCTCACGCAGGCCCTGGGGGTGGAGCGCATCGATGTCGCCCTCGTCCTGGGGTCGGGCTGGTCGACGGCCGCGACCGACCTGGGCGACCTGATCGCCGAGGTCCCCCTGGCGGACCTGCCGGGCTTCTCGGCACCGGTGGTGGCCGGCCACGGCGGTGCCGTCCGGGCGCTGCGACTGCCGTCGGGGCGCGTCGCGGCCCTGTTCACCGGCCGCACCCACTTCTATGAGGGCAAGGGGGCGGACGCCGTGGTCCACGGCGTGCGCACCGCTGCCGCGGCCGGGGCGTCCCGCCTCGTGCTGACCAACGGGTGTGGCGGCCTCGACCCGGCCTGGCGTCCGGGCACGCCGGTGCTGATCGCCGACCACATCAACCTGACCGGCGCCACCCCGCTGCACGGCGCCACCTTCGTCGACCTGACCGACGCCTACTCCCCCGCCCTGCGCGACCTGGCCCGCACCGTCGACCCCGACCTCGACGAGGGGGTCTACGTCCAGTTCGCGGGCCCGCAGTACGAGACGCCCGCCGAGGTGCGGATGGCCGGCGCGATCGGGGGCACGCTCGTGGGCATGTCCACCGCCCTGGAGTGCATCGCCGCCCGCGAGGCCGGCCTGGAGGTGCTCGGCATCTCGCTGGTCACCAACGCCGCCGCCGGCATCACCGGCGAGGTGCTCAACCACGAGGAGGTCATCGAGGCCGGCCGCAACGCCGTGCCCCGCCTGCGCGCGCTGCTGTCCGGGCTGCTGGAGGTGCTGTGATGCTGACCGACGACCGCCTGGCCGCCCTGCGTGCGTGGCAGGAGCAGGATCCCGACCCCGCGACCGTCACCGCCCTGGACCACCTGATCGAGCGCGCCGAGGGCGGCGACCCCGAGGCCACGGCCGAGCTGGTCGACGCCTTCGCCGGACGCCTCGAGTTCGGGACCGCCGGGCTGCGCGCGGCCCTGGGTGCCGGCCCGAACCGGATGAACCGCGTCGTCGTGGCCCAGGCCGCCGCCGGGCTGGCCCGCTGGCTGCTCGACAACGGCCACGCCGGGGCGAAGGTGCTCATCGGTTACGACGCCCGCTACAACTCCGACGTGTTCGCCCGCGACACCGCCGAGATCCTCGCCGGCCACGGCCTGCACGCGATCCTGACCGCCACCCACGTCCCCACCCCGGTGGTGGCGTTCGGCATCGGCCACTACGACTGCGTGGCCGGCGTGGTGGTCACCGCGTCCCACAACCCGCCGCAGGACAACGGCTACAAGGTCTACGTGGGGCGTTCCCAGATCGTCCCGCCCACCGACGCCGAGATCGCCGAGCGGATCGAGGCCGTGGCCGCGACGCCGGTGTCCGAGATCGCGCGCTCGAGCGCGTACGAGACCCTCGGCGAGCCGCTGCTGGAGGCCTACGCCGCCCGCGTCGCCTCCCTGGTGGCCGAGGACGCCCCCCGCGACCTGACGTGGGTCTACACGCCGATGCACGGGGTCGGCGCCGAGGTCGTGGCCCGCGTGCTGGCGCGCACCGGCTTCCCCGCCCCCGCGCTGGTGGACGCCCAGGCCGTCCCCGACCCGGCCTTCCCGACCGTGGCCTTCCCCAACCCCGAGGAGAAGGGCGCCATGGACCTGGCGCTCGCGCTGGCCCGCGAGACGGACGCCGACGTGGCGCTGGCCAACGATCCGGACGCCGACCGGTGCGCCCTGGCTGCCCCCTTCGACGGCACCTGGCGCATGCTGTCGGGCGACGAGCTCGGCTGGCTGCTGGCCGACGACGCCCTGCGCCGCGGGACGCCGGGCGTGTACGCCTGCTCGGTGGTGTCCTCGACGCTGCTGGGCCGGATGGCCACCGCAGCCGGGCAGCCCTTCGAGACGACGCTGACCGGGTTCAAGTGGATCGGCCGCGTGCCCGGCCTGGCCTTCGGGTACGAGGAGGCGATCGGCTACTGCACCGACCCCGAGGGGGTTGCCGACAAGGACGGCATCTCCACCCTCACCCGGGTGCTCGCGCTGGTCGCGGCGTTGAAGGCCGAGGGCCAGACCGTGCAGGGGCGCCTGGACGACATCGCCCGCACCCACGGCGTCCACCTCACCGCGCCGTTGTCCTTCCGGGTCGCCGACCTGTCGTTGATCGCCGACGCCATGGCGCGCCTGCGTGCCGACCTGCCCACCACGCTCGCCGGCGTGCCCGTGGAGGCCGCCGACCTGGCCGAGGGCTGGAACGGCCTGCCGCCCACCGACGGCGTCCTGTTCACCGGCGAGGGCGTCCGGGCGGTGGCCCGCCCCTCGGGCACTGAGCCGAAGTTGAAGGTCTACCTGCAGGCATCGGTGCCCCCGGGGCGGTCGGGCGACCTGGCCGCTGCCCGGGCCGAGGCGTCCGCCGTGCTGGAGCGTCTGGCGTCCGACCTGACCGCCGCGCTGGGGCTGTGACCCGCGTCGTCCTGCTCGCAGGCCCTTCGGGCAGCGGCAAGTCACGCCTGGCGCACCTGGTCGGCGCGCTGCCGCTGCGGTTGGACGACTTCTACAAGGACGCCGACCACCCCGGCCTGCCGCGGGCCCACGGCATCGTCGACTGGGACGATCCCGCAACCTGGGACGCCGCGGGTGCGGTCGACGCGCTGGCCCAGCTCGTACGCGAGGGCCGCTGTGCGGTGCCGGAGTACTCCATCGCGCAGTCGCGGCGGGTGGGGACGCGCACCCTCGAACTCGATGGCGCCGACCTGGTGATCGCCGAGGGGATCTTCGCCATCGACCTGCTGCCGATCGCCCGGGCCGCCGGCTTGGACGTTGACGCGATCTACCTGGATCGCTCCCGGTGGCTGGTCGGTTTTCTGCGGCTACGCCGCGACCTCAGCCAGCACCGGAAACCACCCCTGGTCCTCCTCCGACGCGGGTGGGCGCTCCTGCGCTCACAGGGCGTGTTGCGCTCTCGGGCCATCGCCGCGGGCTTCACCCCGTTGACCATGCGGCGGGCTGTCCAGTCCCTGTCTGCGCAACGAACGAGCTAGCCGGAGAGGACTTCGCTGGGCGCCGCATCCAGAATTCGGGGTGGTGCGACTCAGAAGTGGCTGCTAGTGTCCCATGCAGACGCCGACCATATCCGTGCTCGTCACGGGCCCCCATGGTCGGGGTGACATGCTCTCTCAACGAAAGGTGCCGCTACATGCGACGCTCCGTGTCATGGGCTGTAGCCCTTGTGCTCCCTGCGGTCGGGTTGACCGTCTCCGCACCACTCGCGAATGCCGAGTCGCCCGCCCCCGCCTCTGAGACCACCTTCCAGGTCCTGCCCCCGGTTTCGGGTGCGGACAGCGCGGTCTACCTCGTCCAGCTGAAGGAGGGCGTCGCCACCGGCCAGGTGTCGGGCGCCTTCGAGGCCACCGGCGCGTCGATCCGCGCAAGCTTCGACAACCTGGGCGTCGTCACCGTGAGCGCCACGCCGGCCCAGGCCGCCGCGCTGGCCGAGCTGGGTACGGTCGCGGGCATCGAGACCGACCAGATCGCCTCGGGTAGCGCTCTGCCGGCTTCCGGCTCCATCGGTTCCGCGGTCGACCTCGTCGGCGACGCGGAGCAGTCCATCGACCCGCGTCTGGGCATTTGGGGCCTCGACCGCATCGATCAGCGCAACCTGCCGCTGGACGGCAGCTACACCTACCCGCGCACGGGTGCTGGCGTGACCACCTATGTGCTGGACAGCGGGCTCGCCCCGGCCGACCACCCGCAGTTCGGCGGCCGCATCGAGCCCGGTTTCAGCGCGTTCGAGAACCCGCTGGACTGCCACGGCCACGGCACGCACGTGGCGGGCACCGTCGCGTCCGAGCTGTTCGGCGTGGCCAAGGGCGCCACGGTCGTCCCGATCAAGGTCCTGGGCTGTGACAACACCGGCAGCTACGAGGGCATCCTCGCCGGCATGAACTGGGCCATCGAGAACCACGAGGGTGGCCCCGCCGTCGCGAACATGAGCCTGGGCGGCCCCCAGAGCGACACCATTGATGAGGCTGCCGAGCGGATGGTTGCCGACGGCATCACCCTCGTCGTCGCCGCGGGCAACGAGTCGGCCCCGGCCGCCACCCGCTCGCCGGCCAATGCGGCCAACGCGATCACCGTTGCCGCCAGTGACGAGACCGACACGCACGCCGACTTCAGCAACTACGGCGCCGGTGTCGACATCTACGC
The DNA here is from genome assembly GCA_030539405.1 of Propionibacteriaceae bacterium. Taxonomy (GTDB): domain Bacteria; phylum Actinomycetota; class Actinomycetes; order Propionibacteriales; family Propionibacteriaceae; genus Propioniciclava. Next base: position 3,807 of record JAUNSA010000083.1, on the reverse strand, counting down.
CCCCGGCGTCGATGTTGGCTCGCTGTTCTTCGAGAACCCGGAGCAGTTCGTCATCATGTCGGGCACCTCGATGGCTGCCCCGCACGTGGCCGGCCTGGCCGCCCTCAAGCTGGAGCAGGATCCGAGCCTCACCCCGGCACAGGTGTGGCAGCTCCTCGACGAGGACTCGACGCCGGACCTCATCCAGGGCGCTCCGGCCGACACCGCCAACAAGCTCGCGTACCTGGGTGACTCGACGATCGAGACTCCGCCCACTCCGACTCCGACGCCTCCGCCGACGCCGACTCCGACGCCGACGCCTCCCCCGACGACTCCCACTCATCCGTTCATCGACGTGCCCCCCGGCACGCAGTTCTTCGATGAGATCAACTGGATGGCTGACCAGGGCATCTCCACCGGCTGGGAGACCCCGGACGGCGCGGAGTACCGCCCGGTGACGCCGATCGCTCGTGACGCGATCGCCGCCTTCATCTACCGCCTCGCCGGTAGCCCGGAGTTCACCGAGCCGGAGGAGTCCCCCTTCACGGACGTCAAGCCTGGCGACCAGTTCTACAAGGAGATCTCCTGGCTCGCGGAAGCGGGCATCAGCACCGGTTACTCCGGCGCCCAGGGTAAGGAGTTCCGTCCGCTGAACCCGGTGAACCGCGACGCCATCGCGGCCTTCATGTACCGGCTCGCTGACCAGCCCGAGTTCACGCCTCCGGCCACGTCCCCCTTCACGGACATGACCCCGGAGACCCAGTTCTACAAGGAGATCTCCTGGATGGCTGCCAACGAGATTTCCACCGGCTGGGTGACCGAGGATGGCGCCGAGTTCCGTCCGGTGTCTCCGATCAACCGTGACGCGATGGCTGCCTTCATCTACCGCCTGAAGGCTGAGAAGGGTCTTGTCTGACCTGCTCTGAGCGGCAACGTACGAGTGCTCCCCACCTTCGGGTGGGGAGCACTCCCCGTTTCAGGATCACCGACCGATGGGACTTGGGCGCGGTGCTACTGTCGCCATGCCCCCTGGGAAACCAAACCGAAAGGACGTGTTCCATGCGTCGACTCGCCTCATGGACCCTCGCCGTGGCGCTGGGCGCATCAGGACTCGCCTTGGCCGCACCCGCGGCCAAGGCCGAAACCCCGTCGCGCACTGAGGCCACCGTCCAGGTGCTTCCCGAGATTTCCGGGACCGGTGGTTCCCAGGTGTACGTGGTCCAGATGGCCGACGACGTCGCCACGGGTTCCGCGGTCTCCGGCGCGCAGGCCACCGGTGCGACGGTGCGCGCCACCTTTGACAGCATCGGGTTCTTCTCGGTCGCAGCCACCCCGGAGCAGGCCGAGCAGATCGGGCGGCTCTCCGGCGTGGAGCTGGTCGAGGCGGACGCCCAGTTCAGCGGTGGGGCCCTCCCGGCCGGCCCCGACGCGCTCGCCGACATCGTGATCGATGCCGCCGGCGACGCGATGCAACCGAGCCCACCGTCGTGGGGGCTGGACCGCATCGACCAGCGGAACCTGCCGCTCGACGGCCGCTACGTCTACCCGCGCACCGGCGCGGGCGTCACCGTCTACGTGCTCGACAGCGGCCTCAGCCCGAACCACCCGCAGTTGAGCGGACGCGTCCGGCCCGGCTTCAGCGTCTACTCCAACCCCAACGACTGCCACGGCCACGGCACCCACGTCACCGGCACGGTCGCGGCCTCCGCCTATGGGGTCGCGAAGGAAGCGACAATCATCCCGGTCAAGGTGCTCAACTGCGACAACAGCGGCACGACTGAGGGCGTCCTGGCCGGCATGGACTGGGTGATGGCGCACCACCAGCCCGGCACCCCGGCCGTGGCGAACATGAGCCTGAGCAGTCTCGGTAACAAGGTGACGGATGCCGCCGCTGCCCGCATGGTCGCCGACGACATCACGCTGGTGGTGGCCGCTAGCAACGAGGGCCTTCCGGCCTGCACCCGCTCCCCCGCGGCTGCTCCCGAAGCCATCACGGTCGCGGCAACCGACAACCGTGACCGGCAGGCCGCCTTCAGCAACCACGGTTCGTGTGTGGACCTGTACGCCCCGGGCGTGGACATCGCGTCGCTGTGGTACGCGGACTTCAGCAAGCAGATGACGAGTTCGGGCACCTCGATGGCCGCCCCGCACGTGGCCGGCCTGGCCGCGCTCAAGCTGCAGGCGTTCCCGCAGGCGACCCCGGAGCAGGTGTGGGCGGCTCTGCGTGCCGACGCGACGCACGGTCTGGTCCAGCAGGCAGGGCCGAGGACGCCGAACCTGCTGGCCTACCTGGGCGCCACGCTCATCCCGCCGTTCATCGACGTGCTTCCCGGCAGCATGTTCACCTCCGAGATCACGTGGCTGGCCCAGCAGGGTATCTCCACCGGCTGGGACACCCCGAGGGGCAAGGAGTACCGCCCGCTGAGCCCGGTCAACCGCGACGCCATGGCCGCGTTCTTGTACCGGCTCGCCGGGAGCCCCGCCGTCAAACTGCCCACCCGATCACCGTTCGTGGACGTCACGGCCAAGAACATGTTCTACAAGGAGATCGTCTGGATGCACCAGCAGGGCATCTCGACGGGCTGGGACACCCCGCGGGGTCAGGAGTACCGCCCGCTGAGCCCGGTCAACCGGGACGCCATGGCCGCCTTCTTGTACCGCCTCGCCGGGAGCCCGGCCCACACCGCCCCGCAGACGTCTCCGTTCAAGGACATCCGCCCCGGTGTGGCGTTCTACCCCGAGATGACCTGGCTGGCCCAGCGCGAGATCTCGACCGGCTGGCCTGATGGGACCTTCCGCCCGCTGGACGACGTCAACCGCGACGCCATGGCCGCCTTTATGCACCGCCTGAAGACCAAGGGCCTGGTCTAGAGCGAGGGCGTCCGGCCGGCGTGCCAGAATCGTCGGCATGCGCATTCTGCTCACCGGTGGGACCGGGACCATCAGCCGCGCCGTCGTGGCGCGGATCCTGGCCGAGAGCCACTCGCTGACCGTCGCCAACCGCGGCAACCGAGAGCCGCTGCCGGACGGCGTCGAGCACCTGGTCGGCGACGTCCGGGACGCCGCCTCGTTGCGCGGCCTGGTGGCCGGACGCGAGTTCGACGCGGTCGTGCAGTTCCTGGCCTTCGACGCCGCCGACGTGGAGCGTGACCTCGGCGTCCTGTCCGGCAGTGTCGGCCAGTACGTGCTGATCAGCTCGTGTTCGACCTACCTCAAGCCGCTGCCCCACCCCGTGGTGACCGAGGATTCTCCGCAGGGGAACCCGTACAGCGCCTACGCGCGCGCCAAGATCGCCGCGGAGGAGGCGCTGCGCTCCTCGGCGGGTGACACTCCCTGGACGATCGTGCGCCCCTCCCACACCTACGGTGAGCGGACGATCCCGACGAACTTCCACTTCGGCAATCCGTGGGCCGCGTGGCAGCGCGTGCTGGACGGCAAGCCGGTGATCGTGCACGGCGACGGCGAGTCGTTGTGGACGTTCACCTGGAACGCCGACTTCGCCGTCGGCCTGGTCGGCCTCCTGGGCAACGAGGCAGCCCTGGGGAGGGCCGTCCACATCACCTCGGACGAGTCCCTCACGTGGAACACCGCCTTCCGCACGGTCGCCGCCACCATCGGCGCGACAGAACCCGAGTTGGTCCACGTCCCCTCCGACACGTTGGGCGCCCTGCGCCCCGACCTGGAGGCGGCGCTGCTGGGCGACAAGGCGTCCACGATCATGTTCGACAACACCCTGGTCAAGTCGCTGGTGCCTGCCTTCGACGCCCGCGTCACATGGGCCGACGGCGTCGCCCGTGCCTGGGAATGGATGCAGGCCCACCCGGAGTC
>JAUNSA010000243.1 GCA_030539405.1 Propionibacteriaceae bacterium | reverse complement strand
TTCTTCCCCTTCCCGTCGATCGGCATGGAAGGCCCCTCGGTGTTCCGGTGGGCCACCACACGCATGGGGCCGGTCGCCGACGCGATCCTCCAGGCCGCCGGTATCACCGCCGCCGACCTCGACGTGTTCGTCCCGCATCAGGCGAACATCCGCATCATCGACGCGATGGTCAAACGCATGCGCCTACCCGAGCACGTCGTCGTCGCCCGCGACGACATCGCGGACATGGCCAACACGTCGGCGGCCTCCGTGCCGCTGGCCCTCACCCGCCTCGTCCGCGAGGGCAAGGCCCGCACGGGCGACCTCGCCCTCCTCATGGGCTTCGGCGCCGGACTCGCCTGGGCGGGTCAGGTCGTCGTCGTCCCCTGACCCCACCACCCCCGCCGTCCGACGGGACCTCGGACACCACGACACCGGCCCGGCAACCGCCGAACCGGAACAACCGCAAGGAGAACCCCATGGCTGACTCCGAACAGGACATCCTCGCCGGCCTCGCCGACATCATCAACGAGGAGACCGGCATCGAGACCGACGCCGTCGAGCCTGGCAAGACCCTCCAGGAGGACCTCGACATCGACTCCCTCTCGATGATGACGATCGTCGTCAACGCCGAGGAGAAGTTCGGCGTCAAGATCCCGGACGAGTCCGTCAAGGACCTCCGCACCGTCCAGGACGCCGTCGACTTCATCAAGAACGCCCAGGGCTGAACTCGGCGTTCATGACGGCGGCGGCCCGGCCCGGGTCGGCGGATGAGCCGCCCGGGCCGCCGCGCCGCCCGTCGTCCACCCATCGTCCCTCCAGGAGGAGAAACCATGTCCACCACCCGTGACCGGATCGTCGTCACCGGCCTCGGCGCGACGAGTCCGCTCGGCGGCGACGTGCCCTCGACCTGGGACGCGTTGCTGGCCGGCACCTCAGGTGCCCGTCCGCTCCCCGCCGAGTGGACCGAGCAGTACGAGCTGCCCGTCACGTTCGGTGCCACGCTCGCCGTCCCCGCCGCCGAGGTCCTCACCAAGGTCGAGTGCCGCCGCCAGGACCCGTGCGCGCAGTACGCCGTCATCGCCGCCCGTGAGGCGTGGCAGGACGCAGGTGCGCCCGAGGTCGAGCCCGAGCGGCTCGCCGTGGCCGTCGGCTCCGGCGTCGGTGGCGTCAGCACCCTCGTCGAGGCGTGGGAGACGCTGCGCACCAAGGGCCCCCGCCGCGTGTTCCCGCTCTCGGTACCGATGCTGCTCGTCAACTCCCCCACCGCCATGGTCTCCCTCGAGCTGGGGGCCCGCGCCGGTGGCCACACACCCGTGAGCGCGTGCGCTTCGGGCGCCGAAGCCATCGGTCAGGCCCTGGAGATCCTGCGCAGCGGTCGCGCCGACGTCGTCGTGGCCGGTGGCTCCGAGGCCGCCGTGCACCCGCTGCCCATCGCCGGGTTCGCGGCGATGCAGGCCCTCTCGACCCGCAACGACGACCCGGTGGCCGCGTCCCGCCCATACGACGTGGATCGGGACGGCTTCCTCATCGGTGAGGGCGCCGCCGTCCTCGTCCTCGAGACGTACGAGCACGCCAAGGCCCGCGGCGCGAAGATCCACGCCGAGCTCGTCTCCGTGGGGGTGAGCACCGACGCCCACCACATCGCGGCCCCCGAGCCCGAGGGGGTCGGCGCTGCCGCGGCGATGCGTCATGCGCTCACCAACGGCGACATCGACCCGGCGGACATCGTTCACCTCAACGCGCACGCCACCTCCACCCCGGCCGGTGACATCGCCGAGTGCAAGGCCGTCCGCGCCGCGCTCGGTGAGCACAGCGACCACATCGCCGTGAGCGCGACGAAGTCGATGACCGGCCACCTTCTCGGCGCTGCCGGTGCCCTCGAGGCGATCTTCACGATTCTCGCCCTCAAGGAGCGCACGGCCCCGGCGCAGATCAACCTCGACACCAAGGACGAGGCGGTCGACCTCGACATCGTCTCCGGTGAGCACCGCAGCCTGCCGGAGGGGGACGTGGTCGCCCTCGACAACAGCTTCGGCTTCGGTGGCCACAACGTGACCCTCGCCTTCCGACGCGCGGAGTAAGCACCCGCCAGG
>JAUNSA010000004.1:18643-42916 GCA_030539405.1 Propionibacteriaceae bacterium | reverse complement strand
TCGGCCTCGGACGCCCCCATCGTCGTCAAGGAGGGCCTGCGCCGCGCGCTGCTCAAGGCGTCGTATGCCCGCAAGCCGCTCGACCGGGTGAAGGCGTTCGCGTCCGTGCGCCCCGCCGACCTCGCGCCGGTCCCGCCGGCCGTCGTCGAGCCGCGCACCGGCCTGTCGATGGGCGAGTCCCAGGCGCTGACCACCGCCAAGTGGGGCATCAGCCGCGCCGACCAGGACGCCCTCGCGCTCGCCTCGCACCACAACCTGGCCCGCGCCTGGGACGCCGGCTTCTTCGACGACCTGGTCACGCCCTACCTGAAGGTGACCAAGGACAAGATCCTGCGGCCCGAGACCACCGCCGAGGCGCTGGCGAAGCTGCGGCCGGTCTTCGGCGGCCCCGACGGCACGATGACCGCCGGCAACTCCACCGCGCTGTCCGACGGCGCCGCGGTCGTCCTGCTCGCCGAGGAGGGCCACGCCCGCGAGCAGAACTGGCCCGTCCTGGCCCGCGTTGTGGACGCCCAGGTCGCCGCCACCGACTACGTCACCGGCAACGAGGACCTGCTGCTCGCCGGCGCCCGCGCGATCCCCGAGCTGCTGGAGCGCAACGGGCTGGGCGTGGACGACATCGACTTCTACGAGATCCACGAGGCGTTCGCCGCCACCGTGCTGGCCACCCTGGCCGCCCTCGAGCAGGACGGCCTGACCATCGACCGCACCCGCCTCAACGTGAACGGCTCCTCGCTGGCTGCGGGGCACCCGTTCGCCGCGACCGGCGGCCGCATCGTCGCCACGCTGGCCAAGATGCTGGCCGAGAAGGGCCCCGGCGCCAAGGGCCTGATCTCCATCTGTGCGGCCGGCGGCATGGCGGTCACCGCGATCCTGGAGGCGGTGTGATGAGCATCCTCGAAGCGCTGTTCACCTCGCCGGTCGGCAAGTTGGTCGCCGCCAAGGCCGGCCTGGCCGAGCCCCCCGTCCTGCGCCGCGGGCGCCTGCTGCCCACCGGGGCCGTGGCGTTGGCGTCCCTGCCCGGGGGTGGGATCGCCGCCGACGTGCTGGACGCCTTGGGCATCGACACCATCGACCCGCTCCTCGACGTCGCCGAGAACCGGACGCCGGACGACAAGGGTCGCCCCCAGCCCCCGCGCTACGAGGCCCGCCCCGGCGCGCTGGTCATCGACGCCACCGGGGTGCGGACGATCGCCGAGCTCGAGCTGATCCGCCAGGTGCTGCGCCCGGTGATGAAGGGGCTGGAGAAGTCCGGCCGCGTCATCTTCCTGGCCACCGAGGCCGACGCCGTCGAGGGGCTGGAGGCCAAGGCCGTGGCCCAGTCCATCGACGGGATCATGCGCACCGTCGGCAAGGAGCTGCGCGGCGGCGCCACCGCCAACCTGGTGCTGCTCGCGCCGGGGGTCGGGGTCGAGGACCTCACCTCGACGCTGTCGTTCCTGCTCGAGGGCCGCTCGGCGTTCGTGTCCGGCCAAGTCTGGCGGGTCGCCCCCCGCAAGGCCGGGGACGCCGTCGGTGCCGACCACGACGCCGACCGTCCCTTCGCCGACCGCGTGGTCGTCGTCACCGGAGCGGCCCGCGGCATCGGCGCGGCCATCGCCCGCACGTTCCACCGCGACGGCGCCAAGATCGTGGCCGTCGACGTCCCCGCCGCCGGCGACGCGCTGGCCGGGGTCGCCAACGCACTGCGCGGCTCGGCCCTGCAGCTCGACATCACCGCCCCGGACGCCGGCGCCCGCATCGCCGCCCACGTGGCCCAGGTGCACGGCCCGGACGCGAAGATCTTCGCCATCATCCACAACGCGGGCATCACCCGCGACAAGATGCTGGCCAACCTCGACGACAAGCTGTGGGCGTCGGTGCTCGAGGTGAACCTCGCCGCCGAGATGCGGATCAACGAGGTCCTGCTCGACCCGACCCTGCCCGGAGGCCTGGCCGAGAACGCCCGCATCGTCGGCATCGCCTCGACCTCGGGGTGGGCCGGCAACAAGGGCCAGACCAACTACGCGGCGTCCAAGGCCGGCGTGATGGGGCTGGTGCGCGCCGAGTCCGTCGAGCTGGCGGACCGCCCGATCACCACCAACGCGGTCGCGCCCGGCTTCATCGAGACCGAGATGACCGGCGCCATCCCGTTCGTGCAGCGCGAGGTGTTCCGCCGCACCAACTCCCTGGGCCAGGGTGGCGCGCCGGTGGATGTGGCCGAGACCATCGGCTACCTGTGCGACCCGGCCTCGGGCGGCGTGGACGGCCAGGTCATCCGCGTCTGCGGCCAGAACCTGATCGGACGCTGACATGGCCGACCTCGTCTTCACCGACCTGCCCGCCATCGGGCCCCTGCTCGCCCGCGGCGTCGCCGGTTCCATCGGGGCCGGACGCGGTGCGCGACCGATCCCCCGACGGGCGGCCATCGTGGCATCCCACCGGCCCGACATCGCGCGGCTGTCGGCCTATGCGCGGGTGTGCGGCTTCACGCTGCGCGACCACGTGCCGCCGACCTGGCTGCACGTCCTGACGTTCCCGCTGCAGGCGGCGCTCATGGCCGAACGGGACTTCCCCTACCCCCTGGCGGGGTTGGTGCACGCGTCCAACACGATGACGCTGCACCGTCCCGTGTCGGTGGGGGAGGAACTCGCCCTCGTGGTGCGCGCCGGCAACGCGCGCCCGCACCGCAAGGGCGCCTTGTTCGACCTGCTGGGTGAGGTGCGCGGACGCGGTGGGGAGACCGTCTGGACCGGCACCAGCAGCTACCTGGCACTCGGGGGGAAGGTCGAGGCGTCCGCCTCCTCGGCATCGACCGAGGCCGAGCCCGCGGCGTCCGATCTCGACCTGCCCGCGCCCAGCCAGCAGTGGCGCCTGCCCGGTGACCTGGGCCGGCAGTACGCGACGGTGTCGGGCGATGTGAACCCGATCCACCTCAACGCGCTGACCGCGCGGCTGTTCGGGTTCAAGCGGCCGATCGTCCACGGCATGTGGACCCACGCCCGCGCGCTCGCCGCCCTGGAGCCGCGGCTGCCCGAGGCCTACACCGTCGACGTGGAGTTCAAGCGTCCGATCCTGCTGCCGAACAAGGTCGGCTTCGCCACCGACGGGTCGGCGTTCGCCGTGCTCAACCGCGAGGGCAAGCCCTATCTGAGCGGAGCGGTCGCCTAGGCTGACGCCCGTGACCCGACACCGCATCTTCGGCATCCCGTTCGCCGACATCTACCCGCACTACGTGACCAAGGTGGAGAAGAAGGGCCACACCGTGGCCGAGCTCCACGAGGTGATCACCTGGCTCACCGGGTACGACGCGGACGGGATCGCCGAGGCGGTCGCCGACCAGCGCGACCTGGAGACCTTCTTCGCGGCTGCGCCCGCGATGAACCCGAACGCGGGCCTGATCACCGGCGTGATCTGCGGGCACCGCGTCGAGGAGATCACCGACCCGCTCATGCAGCAGATCCGGTGGATGGACAAGCTGGTCGACGAGCTCGCCCGCGGCAAGAAGATGTCCTCCATCCTGCGCGGCTGAAGGCCGTAGGCTGCGGCGCATGCCGCGCATCATCCACACCGGGCAGGCGCTGGTGGACGCCACCGCGATGATCCCCGACCTGCCGCGCCGGGGGCAGAACGTGATGGCCGTCGACTGGAACCAGCACGCCGGGGGAGCGGTGAACATCCTCGCCGCCGCGGCGCGCTCAGGCGCCGACTGCGTGCACGCGGGGGCGATCGGCACCGGACCCAACGGCGACCTGATCCGCAGGGCGCTGGACGCTGAGGGAGTGGCCTGGTCGGCCCCGGCCGTCCCGGACGCCGACACCGCGCTGTGCGTCGTCCTCGTCGAGCCCAGCGCCGAGCGGACGTTCGTCACCACGCTGGGCGCCGAGCGCCGGATCAGCGTCGACAGCCTGGCCACCAGCGCCCCCGTCGCGGGTGACCTGGTCTGCGTCACCGGCTACTCGCTCGCCGTCGAGGACACCCGCACCCCGCTGCTGGCCTGGCTCGACACCCTCGAGACGGGCGTCGAGGTCGTCCTCGACCCCGGGGCGGCCTTCGCCACCCTCCCGGAGGCCGACCGGGCCACGATGCTGCGCCACACCAGCGTGTGGACCTCCAACCAGGAGGAGGCCGACGACCTGCTCGCCGCCCACGGCGTCCGGCGTGCCGACCACCCCGGCAGCGCCATGGCTGATGCCGCCGAGGCGCTTGCCGCACTCCTGCCGGGCCTGGTCATCGTGGTCCGCGACGGACGCCACGGGGCCGCGGTGTCGGTCGGCGGGGTCACCACCGACGTGCCGGGCTTCCCGCAGGAACCGGTCGACACCAACGGCGCCGGGGACGCCCACACCGGCGTCCTGCTCGCCGAGCGGGCCCGGGGCACCGACTGGGTCGCGGCCTGCCGCCGCGCCAACGTCGCCGGCGCGATCACCGTCACCCGCCGTGGACCGGCGACCGCACCCACGGCGTCCGAGATCGACGCCTTCCTCAGCGCCCACGCCTGACCTGTACGCGGAATGTGCTCCCTCCACCCGGTGCACGTGAACGAGGTGGAGGGAGCACATTTCGCGTACAACCCGCGCGACGGTGCCAGCGCTCCGAGCAACTGGCTCCGGCACGCCTGCGCCGTCACCGGACGCCCGGGTGCCACACTGCTGCGATGACCGCATCACAGCCGGTGCAGCAGCCGGCCCCCGGCTTCGACGACGCCACCAAGAGCCGCCTCATCGAGACCAACGGCATCGACATCATCGACGAGTCCGAACGGACCGCCCAACCACGCGACCTGTTCTGGCCCTGGTTCGCCGCCAACGTGTCGGTGTTCGGCATGGGGTATGCCGCGTTCATCTACGGGTTCGGCGTCTCGTTCTGGCAGGCGCTGGTCGTGGCGCTGATCGGCATCCCGATCTCGTTCGTGCTGTGCGGCATCATCGCCATCGCCGGCAAGCGGGGCTCGGTGCCGACGATGGTGCTGAGCCGCGCGGCGTTCGGCGTCCACGGGCAGAAGCTGCCCGGCATCGTGAGCTGGTTCCTCTCGATCGGCTGGGAGACGTTCCTGGCGATCATGGCCGTGCTCGCCACCGCGACGGTGTTCGACCGGCTCGGCATCGGCGGCGGCACGACCACGAAGGTCATCGCGGCGGTCGCCGTCGCGGCGCTGATCGTGATCGCGTCCGTGCTCGGCTACCACACGATCATGAAGCTGCAGTCGGTGCTCACCTGGGTCACCGGTGCCATCACGATCGTCTACATGGTCCTGACCGTCGGGCACATCGACTGGGCGGCCGTGCAGGCCATCCCGTCCGGCTCGGTCGGCCAGCTGCTCGGCGCCCTGACCATGGTGATGACCGGCTTCGGCCTCGGCTGGATCAATATCGCCGCCGACTGGTCGCGCTACCAGCACCGCGACGCCTCGAACGGCTCGATCGTGTTCTGGAACACCCTCGGCGGCTCGATCGCCCCGGTGATCCTGGTCACGTTCGGCCTGCTGCTCGCCGGCTCGGACCCCGCGCTGAGCGAGGGCATCGCCGCCGACCCGATCGGCACGCTGGCGACGATCCTGCCGATCTGGGTGCTGATCCCGTTCTGGATCACCGCCGTCCTCGCGCTGGTCTCCGGCGCGGTGCTGGGCATCTACTCCTCGGGCCTGACCCTGCTCAGCCTGGGCATCCGCATCCCGCGTCCGGCCGCGGCGGCCATCGACGGCATCATCCTCACCATCGGCACGATCTGGGTGGTGTTCTTCGCCGAGAACTTCCTCGGGCCGTTCCAGAGCTTCCTGCTGATCCTGGGCGTCCCGATGGCGTCCTGGGCCGGCATCCTGATCGCCGACATCGTCACCCGCAAGCGCCCCTACGACGAGCTGGCCCTGTTCGAGCCGTCCGGCCGCTACCGGGCCTTCGACTGGACCGCCATCGCCACCATGGTCGGCGCCACCATCATCGGCTGGGGGCTGGTCATCAACCAGTTCGCCGGCGACGCGCCGTGGGCCAACTGGCAGGGCTACCTGCTGGAGCCCCTCGGCCTGGGCACCCGCACCGTCGTCGACGGCGTCGAGGCCTGGGACGGCGTGTGGCCCTGGGCCAACCTCGGCGTCCTGCTGGCGCTGGTGCTCAGCTTCGTCGTCACGCTCATCGCCCGCCGCGGCACCATCGCCCGCCAGGAGGACCGCGCATGAGCGAGCCTTGGCTCGTCGTCATCGACGCCCAGCGGATCTTCGCCGACCCCGACTCCGAGTGGGGCTCCCCGATGTGGCCGGACGCCGAGCCCCGCATCCGTGACCTCGTCGGACACTTCGCGGGCCGGACGATCCTCACCCGCTGGGTGCCGCCCGCCGCCGGGGCACGGGTGGGTAGCTGGGACGCCTACATGCAGGCCTGGCCGTTCGCCGACCGGCCGGCCGAGGACCCGTACTTCGACCTGCTGACCGCGTTCGCCGAGGCCGACGCGCTCGTGCTGGACGCCCCGACCTTCGGCAAGTGGGACGCCCTGGCGCCGGTCGTCGGCGAGGCCGCCCACCTCGTCATCGCGGGGGTCTCCACCGACTGTTGCGTGATCTCGACCGTGCTCGCTGCGGCGGACGCCGGCGCCACGCTCACGGTGGTGGCCGATGCCTGCGCCGGCTCGACCCCGGAGAACCACGCCGCCGCCGTGACGGTGATGGGCCTCTACCCGCCCCAGGTGACGCTGCGAACGGCTGCGGAGGTCCTCGGCGCCGACCACTAGGATTTCGCGCATGACCTCAGCCAGCGTGGAAGCCACGCACGCGCCCGTCCTCGTCGTGGACTTCGGCGCCCAGTACGCCCAACTCATCGCCCGCCGCGTCCGCGAGGCGAAGGTGTACTCCGAGATCGTGCCGCACACGGCGTCGGCGGCCTCCATCGCCGCCCGCCAGCCGGCCGCGGTCATCCTGTCCGGCGGACCGCAGTCGGTCTATGCCGACGGCGCCCCGCAGGTGGACCCGAAGCTGTTCGAGCTCGGCATCCCGGTGTTCGGCATCTGCTACGGCTTCCAGGCCATGGCCGCGGCCCTCGGCGGCGAGGTCGCCCGGACGGGGCTCTCCGAGTTCGGCCGGACGCCCACGACCGTGACTGAGCGCGGCATCCTGCTGGACAACCTCCCCGACAGCTTCTCCACCTGGATGAGCCACGGCGACGCGGTGAAGAAGGCCCCCGAGGGCTTCGTCGCGCTGGCCCACAGCGCGGGCGCGCCGGTGGCCGCCTTCGAGGACGCCGAACGGCGCCTGGCCGGCGTCCAGTGGCACCCCGAGGTGATGCACTCCCAGCACGGCCAGCAGGTGCTGGCCCAGTTCCTCTACGACGTGGCCGGCCTCGAGCCCACGTGGACCGCCGCCAACATCGTCGAGGAGTCCGTCGAGGCGATCCGCGAGCAGGTCGGCGACAAGCAGGTCCTGTGCGCGCTGTCCGGCGGCGTCGACTCCGCGGTCGCGGCCGCGCTGGTGCACAAGGCCATCGGCGACCAGCTCACCTGCGCGTTCGTCGACCACGGGCTGCTGCGCAAGGGCGAGCGCGAGCAGGTCATGGACGACTTCGTCCGCATCACCGGCATCAACCTCGTGGTCGCCGACGCCGAGGAACAGTTCCTGGACGCCCTCAAGGGCGTCTCCGAGCCCGAGACCAAGCGCAAGATCATCGGCCGGGAGTTCATCCGCGTCTTCGAGTCCACCGTGCGCGAGATCGACGAGGCCGAGGGCATCGAGTTCCTCGTCCAGGGGACGCTGTACCCCGACGTGGTTGAGTCCGGCGGCGGCGAGGGCGCGGCCAACATCAAGAGCCACCACAACGTGGGCGGCCTGCCCGACGACCTCCAGTTCACGCTCATCGAGCCGCTGCGCACCCTGTTCAAGGACGAGGTCCGCGCCGTCGGCACCGAGCTCGGCCTGCCCGACGAGATGGTCTGGCGCCAGCCCTTCCCCGGGCCCGGGCTGGGCATCCGCATCGTCGGCGAAGTCACCCGCGAACGGCTCGACCTGCTCCGCGAGGCCGACGCCATCGCGCGCGCCGAACTCACCGCCTCGGGCCTGGACCGCGAGGTCTGGCAGTTCCCGGTCGTGCTGTTGGCCGACGTGCGCAGCGTGGGCGTCCAGGGCGACGGCCGCACCTACGGCCACCCGGTCGTGCTGCGCCCGGTCTCCAGCGAGGACGCCATGACCGCCGACTGGTCGCGGCTGCCCTATGAGCTGCTGGAGAAGATCTCCACCCGGATCACCAACGAGGTCCGCGAGATCAACCGGGTGGTGCTCGACGTCACGAGCAAGCCGCCGGGCACCATCGAGTGGGAGTGACGCCTCAGGCGTCCGGCCCCTGCCCGGCCAGCGATTCGCGCACCTGCTTGCGCACGACCTTGCCCAGCAGGGAGCGGGGGAGCTCGTCGACCTCGACGAAGCTGCGCGGCACCTTGTAGGCGGCCAGCCGCTCCTTGGCCCAGGCGCGCACCTCGGCGACGTCCAGGCGTGCGCCCTCGCGCAGCACGACCGCCGCCGCGACCTGCTCCCCGGACTCGGTCTGCAGCCCCACCACGGCCACGTCGGCGATGTCGGGGTGCTCGACGAGCACGTGCTCCACCTCCGAGGGGGACACGTTGAACCCGCCGGTGACGATGATCTCCTTGAGCCGGTCCACGATCGTGGTGAAGCCGTCGGCGTCCACCACCACGACGTCACCGGTGCGCAGCCAGCCGTCCGGCAGCAGCGTCTTCGCCGTTTCCTCAGGCGCGTTCCAGTACCCGGAGAACACCTGCGGACCCTTCAGCAGCAACTCGCCCTCCTCGCCGGGGGCGACCTCGCGGGTCGGGTCGGCGGGGTCGACGACCTTCATCTGCGTCGAGGGGAACGGGACGCCGATGGTCCCGGTGCGTCGGGTGGGCCAGAACGGGTTGCCCAGCGCGACCGGCGCGGTCTCGGTGAGGCCGTAGCCCTCCACGAGCAGGCCCCCGGAGACCGACTCCCACAGCTCCACGATGGGGTCGGTGAGCTTCATCGCCCCCGAGATGCAGAACCGCGCCGAGGACAGCGACACCTTGCGCTCGATCGCCCGCCGCGCGGTCTTCTCATAGATCGGCGGCACCGCGCAGTAGACCGTCGGGGGCCGCTTCTTCGCCGCATCCAGCACCAGGTCCACATCGAAGCTGGGGAACAGCACGATGCGGGCGCGCTTCAGCATCCCGAACGTCAGGTACAGGGTCATCCCGAACGCGTGGAACATGGGCAGCACGGCGTAGATCACCTCACGCCCGTCGCGGGCGTCCTTCATCCAGGCCGCGCCCTGCAGGGCGTTGGCGTACAGGTTGCGGTGGGTCAGCATCGCGCCCTTGAACGCGCCGGTGGTGCCCGAGGTGTACTGCACCACCGCCAGGTCGGACGCCGTGGGCTCGGCCCAGTTGCGCAACGGCTTGTGGCCGACCAGCTCCTTCCACGGTGTCGTGCCGGGGGCCTTGGCGTGCAGGCGCTTGCGGGTGGCGGCCAGCTTGGGCACGGGCAGGTGCAGCGCCAGCCGCTTCACGGTCGGGAACGCGTCCAGCAGGTTGACCGCGACCACGTGCTCCAGCGCGGGCAGCTTGGGGACGGTCACGTCCCAGGCGATGGCGACCCGTGCGCCGTGGTCGGCGAACATGGTGCCCAGCTCGGACGCGGTGTAGAGCGGGTTGTGTTCCACGACCACCGCGCCCAGCCGCAGCACGGCGTAGAACGCGACCACGTGCTGGGGGCAGTTCGGGAGCACGATCGCCACCCGATCGCCGGGCCCCACGCCGAGCGCCGCCAACCCCGCGGCCGCACGGGACACCTGGTCGGCGAGCTCGCGGTAGGTGGTGGTGGCGCCGAAGAACTCCAGGGCGACGCGCTTGCCGCCGGTGCGGGTGGCGCGCTCGAACATGGCGCTGAGCGGCTCGTCGGGGAGGTCGATCTCGGCGGGGACGCCGGGTTGGTACTGCTGGGTCCAGGTGGCTTGGTTCACGCCCGCCATTGTCGCGCATCCGCGTCAGGAACAATGGACCCATGAGTCCCGTCGGTCCTGTCCGTGTCGTCCAGCGAGCCCTGGGGGAGGCGCTGCGCTCCAAGGTGGCGGGCGCGGACGCCGGCGAGCGCGGCCAGCAGATCTGGGGCAAGCCCGGCGAGCGCTGGTTCAGCACCGGCGACCCGATCTGGCGCGTCCACGAGGACGCGTCGATGTTCCCCGGCGGGGTGGCCGCCCTGTTGCTGCAGTCGCTGCACCCGCTGGCCATGGCGGGCGTGGCCGGGCACTCGGGCTACAAGGGCGACCCGTGGGGGCGCCTGCACCGCACCAGCAACTACATCGCCGTCACCACCTATGCCACGATCCCGGACGCCACGGCGCTGATCGACCAGGTCCGCGCCGTCCACGAGCGCGTTCGCGGCAAGGACCACCGCGGGCGTCCCTACCGCGCGAGCGACCCGCACCTGCTCGCCTGGATCCACGCGGCCGAGATCGCCAGCTTCCTGGCCGCCTACCGCGCCTACGGTCCCGCGCCGCTGTCGGACGCCGACGCCGACACCTATGTGGCCCAGGCCGGCCTGCCCGCCCGGTTGCTCGGGGTGGTCGACCCGCCGGCCACCGTGGCCGAGCTGGACGGCGTCCTCGCCTCCTACCGGCCCGAGCTGGAGCTGACGCCCCAGGCTTCGGAGACCATCGACTTCCTGCTGCGGACGCCGCCGCTGCCGTGGGCGGCCCGCCCGGGCTACTGGATGCTGGCCGCCGGCGGCATCGCCGTGCTGCCCGACTGGGCCCGGGAGCTCATCGGCACCCGCGTCCCCGTGCGGCTGGGCCGCGGGGTGGGCCGCCTGGGCGCGGCCACGGTGCGCTGGGGGCTGGCGGGCGTGGAAGGCGGGCGGCGGTCTGCACCGCCGCCCGCCTGAGATCGCCGTCAGTTCCGGTTGGAGCCGAACTGGTGCTTCAGGGAGGTCAGGCCGTTGGGGCCGCCGGCATCGGTGGGCAGGAAAAGCCACAGGGCTGCGTAGATGAGGATGCCGGCCTGGCTGAACAGGCCGAAGACGACGAACAGGATGCGGAGCAGGTTCGCGTCGATGTTGAACTGACGGGCCAGACCGCCGCAGACGCCGGCGATCATCTTGTCGGACGTGCTTCGAACCAGTGCGTTGGACATGGTGTTCCTTTCGTTGGGTCCAGCGGAGAATCAGGGGTTGCCGCGCGAGGCGACCAGGCCGACCAGGCCGACCACCACCAGCGCGAGGGGGGCGGCGATGGCCACCGCCGGCCACGAGACGGCGCCGAAGGCGGCCCACAGCCCGAGGGCGGCCACGGCCACGGCGATCAGGCCCACGACGAGGGCGACGACATCAGTGCGGGGCCTCACGAGACCACCTCGATCTCGCCGAGCCCCACGGCGAGGTCCACGATGAGCGTGGGGGCCGCCGGGTCCTCGATGCGGGACCACGGCTGGGCGGCGTCGATGCCCTCGGCCGAGCCGTCGGGGGTGCGGATCTCGCCGAGGTCGACGTGCGTGCGGACCTCCACGTTGCCGGTCGCCGGCACCAGCACCACGAGGTCACCGACGTCCAGCCGGTAGGTCAGCGTCTCGCCGGTGGCGGGTGAGTCGGTCAGGTCGACGGTGTTCTCCCCGATGGGGAGGTGGGTCACCTCACCGGTGGCGGTCATGGTGGTCACCGGCTCGGTCACGGCGAACGGGGCGCGCTGCTGCGGGATGATGAAGGCGACCGTGGTGACCCCGGCCACGAGGGTGGCGGCCAGCAGCAGTGGGGGGCGTCCCCAGACGGCGCGGCGCCGCCGGGCCGACCACAGCAGGCCCAGCCCGAACACGAGCAGCGCGGTGGCCGCCCAGGCCACGGGGGGCACCGGCGTCCCGGCCAGCTGGATCGCGGCCAGGCCGATGCCGGCCAGGGCGAGGACGAGGATGATGCCCAGCCAGGTGCGCAGGCCACGGCGGCGGACGCCGGGGCCATGGCGGCCGTGGCTGGCGGCCGGGGTGGGCGTGGGCGGGGCGGCGAAGACCGCCTCGGGGTCCCAGTCCAGCGGACGCCCGGCGTCCAGGTTGTCGAGGCGCTGCTGCCAGGCGCGCGCCGACCGCTCGAACGGGGTGACCGGCGGGGGCAGCGGGGCGGGAGCGGGGGCGTCCTGACCCGGTCGGCGCCCGGCGAACCCGAAGCGCAGGATGACCCAGGTCAGGGCCAGGATGAGGAAGGCGCTCGGGCCGCTGCTCGAGGCGAGGGTGCCCAACACGACGCTCGCGGCCAGAACGGCCACGGCGAGGGTGCTCGTCGACCAGGCGCGCGTCGACGGAAAGGCGCGGTGAAGCGGTGCCGGGCCGCTCCTGGTGGGGAGGACCACCCAGAGGACGGCGTAGGCCGCGATGACGAAGCCCCCGGTCATGAGGGCGACGACGACGAAGCCGACGCGGACGATCACGGGATCGATCGACCAGGCCCGTGCCAACGCAGCGCTGACGCCGGCGATCTTGGCGTCGGCGCGGTCGCGCACAGGGAGGTTGGGCATGGTGCCAGTCTGGTCGATCCCTCGACGCCACCCCTCAGGGTTTCCCCGATGGCGCCCCGGGACGTACGTTCCCCCTAGGCTGAGCCCCATGCCCGACAGTCGCACCGACAACGCCGCGGCCGCAGTGCCGGCACCGCGACGGCTGGTGCGACCCCTGGACCGAGGGCAGGTGGCAGGCGTGGCCGCCGGACTGGGCGAGCACCTGGGGGTGTCACCCCTGGTGCCGCGGGCGATCTTCGCCGTGCTGGCCGCCTGGCAGTTCCTCGGCGTGGCCGTCTACCTCGTGCTCTGGCTGGTGATCCCGCCGGCGTCCGGGCCGCGCACCGCACCGGGGGTGGAGGCCGCGAGCCGCCAGGGGATGCGGACGGCGTCCGACGAACCCCGCAGCCGAGGCTGGGACCTCGGCCAGGTGATGGCCCTCGGGCTGGTCGCGGCCGGGGGGACCTGGCTGCTGCACGTCCTCGGCTGGGGGCTGGAACCGCAGTGGCTGGCGGCGGCGGCGCTGGCGTCCCTGGCCGCCGTCCTGACCTGGTGGCAGGCCGATCGTGCGCGGGGCACCCAGTCCGAGCAGGCCGACGGCTGGCGCAGTTGGACGCGGACCGTGGCCGCCCACTGGACGATCGTGGCCGCACACGTGGTCGCGGTGCTGGCGCTGGTCGGGTCGATCCTGCTCATCCTGGTCGGCATGCCCACGATGGGGACCCTGGGCAGCCTGTTGCTCGGGCTGGGCCTGTTCATCGCCGGGTTGATCCTGCTGGCCGCCCCCTGGGTGTTGCGGGCCCGCCGCGCGCTCGCGCGCGTGCGCGAGGAGAAGCTGCTCTCGGACGCCCGCGCCGACATGGCTGCCCACCTGCACGACTCGGTGCTCCAGACGCTGGCCCTGATCCAACGCCAGGCCCACGACCCGCGCGAGGTCGGCAAGCTGGCCCGCCGTCAAGAACGCGAGCTGCGCGAGTGGCTCTACGGCGTCGCCGAGGAGGCCGAGACCCTGCGCGCAGGCCTGCTGGAGGCGGCGCTGGAGGTCGAGGACACCTTCCCCGTCCAGGTGGAGACCGTGACCGTGGGGGAGGACGTCGACCTGACCCCGGCGCTGCGCGAACTGGTGCGCGCGGCACGCGAGGCCATGGTCAATGCCGCCAAGCACTCGGGCGAACCGACCGTGGACGTCTACGCTGAGGTGAGTGACGACCTGGTCGAGGTGTTCGTGCGCGACCGGGGCAAGGGATTTGATCCGGACGCCGTGGCCAGCGACCGCATGGGCGTCCGCGGCAGCATCCTGGAGCGGATGGCCCGCCACCACGGGGTGGCCCGGATCCGTTCGTCGGAGGAGCGAGGAACCGAAGTGACCCTGGAGATGAGGCGATGAGCGAACAGAACACACCCGATCCGACCGCGACCCCGGGGGCGGCACCGCGACAACGGCGCGTCGTCGTGGTGGACGACCACGCGATGTTCCGCAGCGGCGTCAAGCACGACATCGGTCCCTACGTGACCATCGTCGGCGAGGGCGAGGACGTCCCGACCGCCGTCGAGGCGATCACCCGGACCACCCCGGACGTCGTGCTGCTGGACGTGCACATGCCCGGCGGCGGTGGCATGGAGGTCATCAAGCAGGTCCACGCCACCCAGCCGGACGTGAAGTTCCTGGCCGTGTCGGTCTCGGACGCCGCCGAGGACGTCATCGGGATCATCCGGGCGGGTGCCCGCGGGTACGTGACGAAGTCGATCTCGGCCCCAGAGCTGGTGGAGGCGATCGGCCGCGTCGCGGACGGGGACGCGGTGTTCTCACCCCGGCTGGCCGGCTTCGTCCTGGACGCCTTCTCCGGGGCCATCGACATCGCCTCGATCGACGAGGAGCTCGACAAGCTGTCCCAGCGTGAGCGCGAGGTGCTCCGCCTGATCGCGCGCGGGTACGCCTACAAGGAGGTCGCCAAGGAGCTGTTCATCTCGATCAAGACCGTCGAGACCCACGTCAGCTCGGTGCTGCGCAAGCTGCAGCTGTCCAACCGTCACCAGCTCACCCGCTGGGCGACCGACCGCAAGCTGGTCTGAGTCCCTCAGCCACGAGTATGTCAAAAGGCCCCCGGGTGGATACCCGGGGGCCTTTCTTGTGTCGTGGTCGCGAGGTCAGACGCGACGGTTCTTGGTGATGAAGCCCCAGATCACGAGGACCAGGAGCGAGCCGAGGATGGCCACGAGCCAGGTCTGGAGGCTCCAGAACGTGTCGAGGCCGATGTTGAAGATCGCGCTGCCGATGAAGCCACCGAGCAGGGCGCCGACGACACCGAGGACGAGGGTGGCGAGCCAGCCGCCGCCCTGGCTACCCGGCATGATCGCCTTGGCAATGGCCCCAGCGAGGAGGCCCAGAACAATCCATCCGATGATTCCCATGGGTAGAACGCTAGAGCACCAGAAATCGAAGGCGCTAGTCACACGCCGCATCTTCAGGGTTCAATCAGGTGCACCCCGGGAAATCAGCCCTGAGTCAACGCTCAGAGCAGGGGTCGCAGCGGCGCGATGATCGCCTCGGAGACCTTCGCCGAGAGGGGACGAGCTTCCCACTCCTCGAGGGTCAGCTCGCGACAGTTGCCCAGGTCCATGGTGAAGATCTCCTCCATCATGGCCGCGATGTCGGCGTCCAGCACCTCGGCGTTGAGCTCGTAGTTGCCGACCAGGCTCAGCCGGTCGATGTTGGCCGTCCCGATCGTCGACCAGACCCCGTCGATGGTGGCGGTCTTCGCGTGCACCATGGCGTTCTGGTAGAGGAAGACGCGGACGCCGCGGCTCAGCAGCACCTGGTAGGAGACGCGGCTCAGCCAGTCGGCGACGACGTGGTTGGACTCGGCGGGGACGATGATGCGGACGTCGACGCCCCGGTCCACGGCCTCCACGAGGGCGAAGACCAGGTCGTCGTCGGGGATGAGGTAGGCGTGCGTCAACCAGATCCGCTCGCGGGCGCGGTCGATGGCCTCCAGGTACATGTAGCGGATCGGGTACACGCCGACGCTGGGGACGTTGCGGGCCAGCGTGATGGGCGACTCCCAGGGCCGGGCGTCCGGTTGGGGGAGTGTCTTGTGCTTGGGGGAGCGCGTCTGGTTCCAATAGTCGACGAAGGCGTTCTCCAGGTCAGCCACGGCGGGGCCGACCATCCGCATGTGCGTGTCCCGCCAGCGGGTGGCGTACTCAGAACCGAGGTTGTAGCCGCCCAGGAAGCCGACCCGGGAGTCCACCACGAGCACCTTGCGGTGGTTGAGGCCCGGCGCGCGGACGGGGAAGCCGCGCAGGCCCGTCCACGGACGGTGCCGGAGCACCTGGATGCGCGGGTCGAAGCGGAAGAAGGACTGCGGGACCACGAGGTTGGCGAAGGAGTCGTAGACCAGGAACACGTCCACGCCCCGCGCGGCGGCGGCCGTGACGGCGCGCTTGAACTGCTTGCCGGTGCGGTCGGCCTTCCAGATGTAGGTCTCCAACAGCACGGTGTGCTCGGCGGCGTCGATGGCGGCGATCATGGCGTCGAACAGGTCGCGGCCCTTGGTGTAGACGGTGATCTCGGTCTCGCCGGCCGGCATCGTCTGCGGCGCGACGGTCGGGAACGCGACGTGCTGGCGGCTGCGGCGGCGCCGCCGATCGGCCACCATCAGGGTGGCGATCACGCCCGCCTGCGCTGTGGCCATGCCGAGCAGGCCCCACCGCACCGCCTTGCGGACTCCGCCCATCAGCATGGGATCAGGATAGTCGACCCCCCGTGCGCCAACTACGCTGGCCGGTGCCATGACAGACATCCCCGACCTCTTCACGTTCAACGCCGAACCGGCCCCGGTCGTGCACCCTTCGCGCGAGGAGGGTGAGGTGGCCGCTCCCCGGCCCGAGCGCCGCCGCCAGCCCAGCGCCGAGGACCTGCTCGAGGGGCTGAACCCCCCGCAACGCGAGGCCGTGGTCCATGCCGGGTCGCCGGTGCTGGTCGTCGCGGGTGCCGGGTCGGGCAAGACCCGCGTCCTCACCCGGCGCATCGCCTGGCTGATCGGCCAGCGCGGCGTCCACCCCGGGTCGGTGTTGGCGATCACCTTCACCAACAAGGCCGCCGCCGAGATGCGCCACCGCGTGGAGGAGCTGGTGGGCAACCGCGCGCGGGTGATGTGGGTTTCGACGTTCCACTCCGCGTGCGTGCGCATTCTGCGCGCCGACATCGACCGGTTCGGCATGGCGCGCACCTTCTCGATCTACGACGACACCGACTCCAAGCGCCTGATGACGCTGGTGTGCCGCGACCTGTCGCTGGACCCGAAGCGGTACCCCGTGCGCACCGTGATGAACGCCGTGTCGAACTGGAAGAACGAGCTGGTCGACTTCGAGTCCGCCGGGCAGTCCGGCGCCGGCGGCCACGATGCGGTGTACGCCGAGGCCTATGCGGAGTACCAGCGCCGCCTGGTCGCGGCGAACGCCCTGGACTTCGACGACATCATCATGACCGCGGTGCACCTGCTCCAGGCCCACCCGGACCTGCGCGAGAAGTACCGGCGCCGCTTCCGGCACGTGCTCGTCGATGAGTACCAGGACACCAACCACGCCCAGTACGTGCTCGTCCGCGAACTGTGCGGTGTCGGCGAAGGGTATGAGGGTGAGCAGGAGCCGCCCGAGCTGATGGTGGTCGGCGACTCCGACCAGTCGATCTACGCGTTCCGCGGGGCGACGATCCGCAACATCCTCGACTTCGCCACCGACTTCCCCGGCGCCCGGACGATCCTGCTGGAGCAGAACTACCGCTCCACCCAGACGATCCTCACCGCGGCCAACGCCGTGATCGAACGCAACGAGGGGCGTCCGGTCAAAAAGCTGTGGTCGGACGCCGGCGACGGCGACCTGGTCGTCGGGTACGTCGCCGACACCGAGCACGAGGAGGCGCAGTTCGTCGCCGCGGAGGTGGACCGGCTCGTCGACGACGGGGGCCGCTACTCCGACGTTGCGGTGTTCTACCGGACCAACGCCCAGTCGCGCGCCTTCGAGGAGGTGTTCATCCGGGTCGGGCTGCCGTACAAGGTGGTCGGGGGCGTCCGGTTCTACGAGCGGCGCGAGGTGCGCGACGCCATCGCCTACCTGCGCGCCATCGCCAACCCGGCCGACGACGTGAGCGTGCGGCGCATCCTGAACGTGCCCAAGCGCGGCATCGGGGACCGTGCCGAGTCGATGGTGGAGGCGTTCGCCGCCGAGCAGCGCATCCCGTTCGGGCACGCGCTGGACCGCATCGACGAGGTCGTCGGGCTCGCCCCGCGCTCGACGAAGCAGTTGACGGCGTTCGCGGCGATGATGGCCGAGCACCGGCAGATGGTGGCCGACGGGGTCAGCGCGGACCAGATCCTGGCGTCGATCCTGAACGATTCGGGTTACCTGGACGAGCTGCAGAACTCGACCGATCCCCAGGACCAGACCCGGCTGGAGAACGTCATCGAGTTCGTCAGCGTGGCCGGCGAGTTCGTGGCCGCGGCGCACACTGAGGACGTCGGCCCGGGGGAGTCGGGCCTGCTCGGATCGCCGGAGCCGGACGATTCGCTGCCTGCGTTCCTGGAGCGGGTCGCCCTGGTGGCGGACTCCGACCAGATCCCGGACGCTGGGGGCGATGATCGCGGCGTGGTCACCTTGATGACGCTGCACACGGCCAAGGGGCTGGAGTTCCCGACCGTGTTCCTCACCGGCTTCGAGGACGGCATCTTCCCGCACATGCGGGCGATGACCGACCCCGACGAGCTCGCCGAGGAGCGCCGCCTCGCCTATGTGGGCATCACCCGCGCGCGCCAGCGGCTCTACCTGACGCGCTCGACGGTCCGCGTGATGTGGGGCCAGCCGCAGTACAACCCGGCCAGCCGGTTCATCGGTGAGATCCCGCCGCGCCTGCTCGACTGGCGCCGCCTGGGCAGCCAGGTCGGGTCGTGGGCGTCCGGTGCCTCACGCCGTTCGGAGGAGTCGTGGCGCAGCACCGTCGGCTTCGGCGCCAAGCCGAAGACGCCGAAGGTGACCGCCGCACTGGGCACCGGAGACCGCGTGCTGCACACCACCTTCGGGATGGGCACGGTCACCGCCACCGAGGGTGCGGGCGACAACCTGAAGGTCATCGTCGACTTCGGCTCGGCCGGGTTGAAGAAGCTCTCGGTGCGGCACGCGCCGATGGAGAAGCTGTAGCTCAGGCGCGATGGCCAGGCAGTTCGGTCCGTAACGCGGATCGTCCCCCACAACGCTGATGCTAAGAGCGTTGTGGGGGACGAACGGCGTTACGAGTGGTCGGCCAGCGCGAGGCGCGGCGGGGTCAGCGGCGGCCGGCGTACAGGAACGGGGCCGGGTCGCTGTTGACGCCGTTGACGTAGACCGAGAAGTGCAGGTGCGGCGCGGTGGACAGCCCGGTGCTGCCGACGGTGCCGATGCGCTGGCCCTTCTTGACCTTCTGGCCGGCGGTGACGTCGACGTCGGTCATGTGGAGGTAGGAGGTCTCGATGCCCTCGCCGCCCATGGTGCCGTGGTCGATGCGGACGTTGTTGCCCGAGCCACCGTTGTAGCCGTGCGCGGCCTTGGTGACCACGCCGTCGGCGACCGCGTAGATCGGGGCGCCGATGGCGCCGCCGATGTCGGCGCCGCCGTGCAGGCGCGAGTACTTCAGGATGGGGTGCAGGCGCATGCCCCACGGGGAGTTGATCTCGCCTTCGGTGGGCCAGTAGAAGACCTGGGCGGCGATGCGATCGGCCTCGGCCTCGATGGCGTGGGTCGTGGAGGCGAGCGTCTCGGTGCGGGCCTGGGCGGCGGCGGACGCCTGCGCCTGGGCGACCTGCTCGTCGACCTGGCCGACCGAGGCGGCACGGGCCGCGGCGGCGGCGTTCACGTCGATCGCCGGGCGGGCGGTGTCGCGGTCGGTGGAGCTGCCGCGGGAGCTGAAGGCGTCCGTGGTGCCGACGCGGACGTTGGTGTCACCATCTGCCTGGATCGCGCTGGCAGGGGCGTTGGCGGCCGAGACGCTCTGGGCGATGCCCGGCGTGATCACAGCGAGGACGCCCACGGTGGCGGCGGCGCCGACGGCGATGCCGCCCCGGACGAACCGGTTGCGACGGGCCAGGCGGCGGGGGAGGGCCGATTCGGCGGCGAAGGCCGCTTCGGTGTCGGATACGGCACAGCGTGGCTGGTAGGAGCTGGGGTTCGTACGCGCCACGCCTGAGGGCCTTTCCTGAGAATTCTTGGGTGCCACGCTCCGTGGCGGCCGCCTTGTTGAGGCGACGTTCAGGACCCTAGCAGTTCCTGTGTGATTCTCAGAAATCTTCTCAGGATGTTGCCATCGGTGGCCATGGCCGGGTCGTGAGACCGGGTCGTGGCAAGGGACTGGACGGGCCGGGTAGCCTTCACCACGATGCCGCGCCGAGGCGGCACCACCGGAGGACGGAGAGCATGGATCTATTCGAGTACCAGGCCCGCGACCTCTTCGAGGCGCACGGCGTGCCTGTCCTGCGTGGCGTTGTCGCCCGCACGCCCCAGGAGGCCCGTGCGGCCGCTGAGGAGCTGGGCGGCGGCACCGTGGTCGTGAAGGCCCAGGTCAAGGTCGGCGGACGCGGCAAGGCGGGCGGGGTCAAGCTGGCCCACTCACCGGGGGAGGCCGAGGAGCACGCCCGCGCCATCCTGGGGATGGACATCAAGGGTCACCTCGTCGAGGCCGTCATGGTCGCCGAGGGTGCTGACATCGACGAGGAGTACTACTTCTCGCTGGTGTTGGACCGGGCGAACCGCGACTACCTCGCGATGTGCAGCCTCGAGGGCGGCGTGGAGATCGAGCAGTTGGCCGAGGAGCGTCCGGACGCCCTGGTCAAGGTCAACCTCGACCCGCGCACCGGCCTGGACGAGGCCGCGGCGTCCGACCTGGTCGAGCGTGTCGGCTTCGACGAGGAGATCGCCGAGCAGGTGGTCGACGTGCTGGTCAAGCTGGGCGACGTGTACCGCGAGGCCGACGCCACGCTGGTCGAGGTCAACCCGCTGGTGAAGACGGCCCAGGGGCGGGTGATCGCGCTCGACGGCAAGGTCACCCTCGACGACAACGCCGACTTCCGCCATCCCGAGCGGGAGGATCTGGTGGACGCCACCGCCATCGACCCGCTGGAGCTGCGCGCCCGCGAGAAGGACCTCAACTACGTCAAGCTCGACGGCCAGGTGGGCATCATCGGCAACGGCGCGGGGCTCGTGATGAGCACCCTCGACGTGGTCGCCTACGCCGGGGAGGACTTGCCGGGCACCCCCAAGCCCGCCAACTTCCTCGACATCGGCGGTGGCGCGTCGGCCCAGGTGATGGCCGATGGTCTCGACATCATCTTGTCGGACGCCCAGGTCGAGGTCGTGTTCGTGAACGTGTTCGGCGGCATCACGGCCTGCTCCGAGGTGGCCAAGGGCATCCGCGGGGCGCTCCAGCAGCTCGGCAACCGGGCGTCCAAGCCCATCGTCGTGCGGCTGGACGGCAACGCCGTGGAGGTGGGCCGGGCCATGCTCGAGGAGTACGACCACCCGCTGGTGCGGGTCGTGGACACGATGGACGAGGCCGCCCGGGTGGCGGCAGAGCTGGCCAGCACGGCCATGGGGAGGAACTGACATGGCCATCTGGCTGGACCACCGCAGCAAGGTGATCGTGCAGGGCATGACCGGCACCGAGGGCCGCAAGCACACCAACCGCATGCTCATGTTCGGGACGCGCATCGTGGCGGGGGTGACCCCCGGCAAGGGCGGTCAGTCGGTCACGTTCGAGGAGGACCCGGTCGCCGTGTTCAACACGGTGCGTGAGGCCAAGCACGCCACCGGCGCGACCGTGTCGTGCATCTTCGTGCCGCCGCCCCACGCCAAGCAGGCGGTGCTGGACGCCATCGACGCCGGCATCGAGCTCATCGTCGTCATCACCGAGGGCATCCCCGTCAAGGACACCGCGGAGTTCCGGGCGGCGGCCGAGGAGAAGGGCGTGCGGCTGATCGGGCCCAACTGCCCGGGCCTGATCTCGCCGGGGCGCTCCAATGTGGGCATCATCCCGCCGAACATCGCCCGCGCCGGGCACATCGGCCTGGTGAGCAAGTCCGGGACGTTGACCTACCAGATGATGTTCGAGCTGGGTGACATCGGCTTCAGCTCGTGCGTCGGCATCGGCGGCGACCCGGTCATCGGCACCACGCACATCGACGCGCTGGCGGCCTTCGAGGAGGATTCCGAGACCGACTGCATCGTCATGATCGGCGAGATCGGCGGCGACGCCGAGGAGCGCGCGGCCGAGTTCATCAAGGAGAGCGTCACCAAGCCGGTGGTCGCCTACGTCGCCGGGTTCACCGCCCCCGAGGGCCGCACGATGGGCCACGCCGGCGCCATCGTGTCGGGCTCCTCCGGCACGGCCCAGGCGAAGAAGGAGGCCCTGGAGAAGGCCGGCGTCAAGGTGGGCCGGACGCCCTCGGAGACCGCCCAGTTGGTGCGCGAGGCGATGCGCAAGGCCTGAGGGCGGACGCCGCAGCAACGATCCAGGACGCCTCACCCGGCCCCCGACCAGCGTCTGGTCAGGGCATCTGGGTGAGGCGTTCTGCTGCCCGCAGCGCGACGGCGTGGAACGCCTCGTCGGAGAAGTCGAACTCGTTCGGGCTGGTGACCAGCAGGTAGACGACGCGGTTGCCCGCGGCGAGCGCGGCGACGCGGTAGCGGAAGGTGCCCTCGGCCTCGTCGGTCCGCTGGGTGACGACCCAGGCGGCACCCGTCCCGGGGCCGGTCAGGTCGGCGGTCTTCGCGACCTGCGCGGTGGCCGTCCGTTCGGCGCACGAGTCGAGGTTGCCGCCCAGCGCGAGGACGAACCCGGCCGCCTCCTCCGGGGTGGGGAAGGTGTAGACGATCTCGTCGATGCCGAACCCCTGGGGGGCAGCGGCGTCCTCCTGCATCAGCAGGATGCGCTGCTGGGCCGGCTCCGAGCCCTGGGCCGTGAGGTCGAGGGCCTCACATCGGCTGCCGGTGGTGCTGACCGTCGTGGTGGCCGGGGTGCCGTGCCACTCGCCGGCACCCGCGGTGATCCGGGGCAGGTCGACGCCGCTGAGGAAGCCGAACGGTTCGGCCGGCGGGGGCGTCCCGTCGGCCAGCGCCGCCGAAGGCGCGGGGCAGGTGCCGGTGTCGGCGCACTGGCGGGCGAACGTGGCGCTCAGGGCCGACAGCAGCGACGAGGCCGCCACCGGGGCGTCCGCCTGCGTGGCGTCGACGACGTTGACCCGCGTGCCGGTACGGCTGATGACCAGCGTGTGGTACTCGGGCTGGGCGGCCTGCAGGACCACCGTCGCGCCCGTGGCCTCGTCGGCCAGGTCGGTGGCCGTCACGCCCGCCTGGGTCCAGGCCGTGTTGCGCTCGCAGGCGCCGAGCTGGGCGACGCGGGCGGTGTAGGCGGCGGCCGCCTCCTCGGGGGTGGCATACGTCACCACCTGGTGCAGCAGGCCGGCCGCGGCGCCGGAGGTGGGGGAGAACGTCCGCACCAGGGCGTCCAGCGGGTCGACGGACTCCGACAGCGGCGTGAGGCACTTCGGTGCGGGGGTGGTGGCGTCGGGCGACGTGACGGTGGTCACGGTCTCCCAGGTGACGTCCGGCCGGACCCCGGCCAGGTCCTCGGGCTGGACGAGGTAGGTGGCGACCGGGTCGATGGCCGGGGTGGGCGGGGTGTTGATCCGGGCGAGCCGTTCGGGGGTGAGGAGGAAGAAGAAGGCCACCACCATCGCGGCGACCACGAGGGCGACGATGCCGCCGATGACGAGCCTGCGCCGGCTCGCGGGGGCCTTCGGGGCGTCCTCGACCGGGTCGGGGGTGTCGTTGGACAACGGTGAGCGCGCCCGGGACGCGGTCGGCGACAGCGCCGAGCGGCGGGGCAGCGGACGGTCCTCGTCGTCGTCGGGGAGGTCCTCGGCCGAGTAGCGGCGGCCCGCCGCGGCAGGAGGCACGTCGGAGACCGGGAGGACGGCGGGCGGCGGGATGGGCGTGGCCGAACCGGGGGAACTGGCGCCCTCGGCGGGGGCGTCCTCAGCGCCGGTGGCCGACCACAGGCCGCGCCTCGGAGCGGCGTCCGGCCCGGCGCCCTCGGCGGCGTCATCGGGCAGCTCACGCGCCGGGAGCGCTCGCCGCGGGGTGGGAACCCCGTGCTCGTCCATGTCCCTCCCCAGGGGTTGCGGGCTCACATCCCTTCGACTTTACCAAGGCGGGGCGTGTCCATCTCGGCAGCACGCGCGGCGCACGCGACGATGGTTCGCATCATGAGAACCCCGGCCCCGAGGAACCCCGCGGATCCCCGCCACGCGCCCGTCGGACTCACGGTGGCGTCCCCACCGGAGCCGCCCGACGGCGTCAGCGCACGGATCCCCTACCTGCCGTGGCTGGTGGCGGCCGTGGCGTGGACGTGGGCCGCGGTCGCGCTGGGGTGGGTCGTCATCGGGGCGCTGGTCAGCGTGACGTGGCTCACCGCCGTCCACACCCCCGCCGCGCAGGTGGTCGCGACGATCGGGCAGGGGTGGCTGGCCGCCCACGGCGTCCCCGTCGACCTCGGCGGCATCCACCTGGCCATGCCGCCGCTCGGGCTGACCGCCCTGCTGGTCGCCGCCTGCGCTCTGGCCGCCCACCATGCCGCGGGCCAGTACGAGCTCGACCCGGACGCCCCGGCCAGCCGCCGGTGGCTGGCGTGGGCGGGGGTGACCGGTGCCGGCACCGGCTCCTACCTGCTGGCCGGGGGGATCCTCGCCGCCATCGTCGGCACGCCCGACCAGCTCGCCCCGGCCCT
>JAUNSA010000004.1:0-18633 GCA_030539405.1 Propionibacteriaceae bacterium | reverse complement strand
ATGCTCAACGCCTCCAACTATCTGCACAACGCGGCCCTGCTGCTGGTCGCCCTGCTCGGGGCCGGGATCGGCGCCTGGGTGGGGCTCGGCCCGGACCCGCTGGCCGGCCAACCCGACTGGGTGCGGCGCCTGCCCGGCGCGGCCGGGGTCGGCCTAGCGGTGCTGGCGGCCGGTGGGCTGCTCGCCTTCGTCGTGGCCGCGATCGCCCACCGCGGGCAGGTCGCCGCGATCCACGAGTCCCTGGCACCGGACGGCATCGGCACGGTGGTCCTCACCTTGGTGCAGCTCTTCTACGCGCCGAACCTGGTCGTCGCGGCCGGCTCCTTCGCGCTGGGGGCCGGGGTGTCGTTGGGCGGGGACGCCTTCGTCGCGCCCGGCGCGGTGGTTTCCGGCGCCCTGCCGGCGGTGCCGGTGTTCGGTGCGGTCCCCGTCGTGCCCGGGGTGGCCGATTTCGCCTGGCTGGCCCTCGGCCCGCTGGCCGGGATCGCCGCCGCCTGGTGGCTCCTGCGGGGCACCGGCACCGAGGTGACCTGGCTGACCGGCCTCGGCCTGGGTGCGTTGGCGCCCCTGGGGGCCGGCGCGTGCTGGCTGCTGCTGGCGTGGGCGTCGCTGGGCGACCTGGGCACCGACCGACTGCTCGGGTTGGGGGCGCGCTTCCCGCACCTGCTGGGCTGGGCGACGATCCCGCTCGTCGTGGGCGGTGCCCTGTACGGCGTCGGCCTGGCCCTGTGGGTCGGCCGTGACAGCTCCTCCCCGCGGGCACAAACCCTGCAGGACGCGCCCACTGGATAGGGTGAGTCCATGACGTTGCGGCTCCTCGTGCTGGTCTCTGGTTCGGGAACCCTCCTCCAGGCGCTGCTCGATGCCCAGTCCCGTGATGAGTTGGACGCCACGGTCGTGGCCGTGGGTGCCGACCGGGAGTGCACCGGCCTGGAGCGCGCGCGTGGCGCGGGCGTCCCCACCTTCACCGTTCGCCTGGGCGACCACCGGGACGCGTCCGGGGCCGCGGACCGCGCTGCGTTCGACGCGGCCCTGACCCGGGCCTGCGCCGAGCACGAGCCCGACCTCATCGTGAGCGCCGGCTTTATGAAGCTCGTCGGCGACGCCTTCCTGTCCCGCTTCGGCGGCCGCATGATCAACACCCACCCTGCCCTCCTGCCGAGCTTCCCCGGCGCCCACGGCGTCGCCGACGCCCTCGCGCACGGCGTGAAGGTGACCGGCTGCACCGTGTTCGAGGTGGACGCCGGCGTGGACACCGGCCGCATCATCGACCAGGTCGCCGTCCGGGTGGAGCCCGACGACGACGTCGAGACCCTCCACGAACGCATCAAGGTCGCCGAACGGCGGCTGCTCGTCGACACCGTGAACGCGCTCGCCGCGTCCCGCTGACCCCGCTGAGAGAGAAGAGAAAATGGATCGCATCAGTATCCGCCGGGCCCTGGTCTCGGTGTACGACAAGACCGGACTGGCCGAGCTCGGCCGCTCGCTGGCCGACGCCGGCGTCGAGGTCGTCTCCACCGGCGGGTCGTACAAGCTGCTCGCCGACGCGGGCGTCCCGGTGACCGAGGTCTCGGAGCTCACCGGCTTCCCCGAGTGCCTGGACGGCCGGGTGAAGACGCTGCACCCGAAGGTGCACGCCGGCATCCTCGCCGACCGGCGCCTGGACGCCCACGTGGCGCAGCTCGGTGAGCTCGGGGTGGAACCGTTCGACCTCGTGGTGAGCAACCTGTACCCGTTCACGCAGACGGTCGCCTCGGGGGCCGAGCCTGACGAGTGCGTCGAGCAGATCGACATCGGCGGGCCCTCCATGGTGCGCGCGGCGGCGAAGAACCACCCGAGCGTGGCGATCATCACCTCGCCCGACCAGTACCCCGCGTTGGTCGAGGCGCTGGACGCCGGCGGCTTCACCCTGGCGCAGCGCAAGGAGCTCGCCGCGGCCGCCTTCGTGCACACGGCGTCCTACGACGTCGCGGTCGCGACCTGGATGGGGTCGGTGCTCACCGACTCCTCCGCCGGGGAGGGCTTCCCCGCGTGGGTGGGCGCCACCTGGAGCAAGGTCGGGTCGCTGCGCTACGGCGAGAACAGCCACCAGCCCGCCGCGCTGTACCGCGACGGCAACGGCGGCGACGGCATCGCCTTGGCCGAGCAACTGCACGGCAAGGAGATGAGCTACAACAACTACACCGACGGCGACGCCGCCTACCGGGCCGCCTATGACTTCGACGAGCCGTGCGTGGCGATCATCAAGCACGCCAACCCGTGCGGCATCGCCGTGGGCGCCGACATCGCCGAGGCGCACCGCCGCGCGCACGCCTGCGACCCGGTCTCGGCGTTCGGCGGCGTGATCGCCACGAACCGCCCCGTGAGCGTGGCGATGGCCGAGCAGGTCGCCGAGGTGTTCACCGAGGTGATCATCGCGCCCGGCTACGAGGACGGCGCCGTGGACGTGCTCAACCGGAAGAAGAACATCCGCATCCTGGTCGCCCCGGCCTACCCGGCCGGCGGCGTCGAGCTGAAGCCGATCACCGGCGGCATGCTCATGCAGCACGCCGACACGGTCGAGGCCGACGGCGACGACCCTGAGGCCTGGACGCTCGCGGCCGGCGAGGCCGTGGACGAGGCGACCCTGGCGGACCTCGCGTTCGCGTGGCGGGCCTGCCGCGCGGTGAAGTCCAACGCGATCCTGCTCGCCGCCGACGGGGCGTCCGTGGGCGTGGGCATGGGCCAGGTCAACCGCGTCGACTCCTGCAAGCTGGCCGTGGAGCGCGCCGGTGAGCGGGCCGCCGGCAGCGTGGCGGCGTCCGATGCGTTCTTCCCGTTCAGCGACGGGCCGGCCATCCTGATCGACGGCGGGGTGAAGGCCATCGTCCAGCCCGGCGGCTCGGTGCGCGACGACGAGACCATCGCGCTGTGCCGCGAGAAGGGCGTCGCCCTGTACTTCACCGGCACCCGCCACTTCTTCCACTGATCCGACTCCTCGGAGGGGAACCGACATGACCGCACGACGTCTGGACGGCAAGGCCACCGCGTCCGCCATCAAGGCCGAACTCACCGCCCGGGTGGCGGCGCTGCGCGAGGGCGGGCACGTGCCCGGCCTGGCCACGGTGCTGGTCGGGGAGGACCCGGCCAGCCAGAACTACGTGCGGATGAAGCACCGCGACTGCGAGGAGGTGGGCATCGCCTCCATCCAGGTCGAGCTGCCCGCCGACGCCACGGCGGCCCAGGTCGAGGAGGCCATCGCGGGGCTGAACGCCGATGACGCCTGCACCGGCTACATCGTGCAGTTGCCGATCCCCAAGCACCTGGACGAGAACTGGGCGCTGTCGCTGGTCGACCCCGCCAAGGACGCCGACGGCCTGCACCCCATCAACCTCGGACGCCTCGTGCTCAACGAGCCGGCGACCCTGCCGTGCACGCCGCGCGGCATCGTCGAGCTCGTGCGCCGGCACGGCATCGAGTGGCGCGGGGCCGAGGTCGTGGTCGTGGGTCGCGGCATCACCGTGGGGCGTCCGCTGGGGCTGATCCTGACCCGCCGCTCGGAGAACGCGACGGTCACGCTGTGCCACACCGGCACCCGTGACCTGGCCGAGCACACGCGGCGCGCCGACATCGTGGTGGGGGCCGCCGGCGTGCCCGGCCTGATCACCGCCGACATGATCGCCGAGGGTGCGGTCCTGCTCGACGTGGGCGTCAGCCGCGTCGACGGCAAGACCGTCGGCGACTTCGCCCCCGATGTGTGGGACAAGGCGGCCTGGATCTCCCCGAACCCCGGCGGGGTCGGCCCCATGACCCGGGCGATGCTGCTCTCGAACGTCGTGGACCGTGCGGAGGCGCTGGTAGCGTCCGGGGCGTGACGCGCGAGGAGAAACCGACCTGGTCGGTCGACCAGGGTCCGCGCGCGCCCCGGCCCTGGTACCAGCTCGTGCTTGGCCAGTGGCCGCTGGCCGTGGTGCTGGTGGGCATCACCATCGGGATGGGCTGGGTGGCCCTGTCGCACTGGAAGCGGGGCACCTTCGTGATCGGCGTCGCGTTCGCCGTCGGCGCCCTCCTGCGCGCGGTCCTGCCCACCGACCGGATCGGCCTGTTGGGCGTCCGCCGTCGCTGGGTGGACGTGGTGTGCCTGGGCCTGCTGGGCGCCGGGATCATCCTGCTGGTGCTGATCGTCCCGCCCCAGCCCTGACCCGCCGAGGACCGGCGCCTCAGCCGCCGAGGACCGGTCGGCGTCCGTTCACGACCAACCACACCGTCGTGACCAGGGCGACCCCGGCACCGGCGGCCAGCACCGCCCAGGTCGGGGCGACGGTGGCCACCACGGCGATGGCGAAGGGGACCAGGAAGCCGATGTAGGTGAGGCAGTAGACCACCGCGGTGGCTGGGGCCATCAGGTGGTGGGGGGTGTTCAACTCGACCTCGGTCATCGACCCCACCAGCACCAGCCCGTGCGCGCACCCCAGCACGACCGCCACGATGGGCAGCCACCACCATGCGGGCCAGACAGCTGCTGCGGTCGCGATGCCCATGCCGAGGGTCCCGACCCCCATGCCGGCGGCGACCACGCGCTGGGGGTGGTCGGACGCCAGGCGCTTCATGAAGGGCTGGAGGAACACCGAGGTCCCCAGCGTGAGGCCGGCTGTGGCGCCCGCCGCCGCGATCCGGGGCAGGCCGGGCAACGGTCCGGTCACCGAGGGGACCACGGCGAACGCCACCGTCGCGCACCCGAAGACCCACGGCGCCGCCGGCACCACCACGCTCACGAACCACCGCTGCAGCACGTGCGCCACAACGGCCCGGACGCTGGGGATGGGGTGGTCGCCGGCGTCCGCCTCGACGACGTTCCACACCCAGGCCGCCGCCAACACCTGCGCGAGCAGGTGGAGCACATACGGCAGGTGCAGCGGTTGGGGGAGCCACTGGGCGCTGACCCCGGACACGATCGGCCCGAGCGCGAATCCGAGGGTGAGGGCGAGCGAGGCCCGCCGGGCACCGGTCCCGGCCGGGGCGTCCGAGGACAGTTCCTTCATCCACGCCGTGCCGGGCCCCATGGCGAACCCGACCCCGATGCCGCCGACGACGCGTCCGGCCAGCAGCAGCGCAGGGGAGTCCGCACCGGCGAGCAGCAACAGGGACGCGACCAGCATCAGCACCACCGAGATGCGCATCATCGGGCGCTTGCCGTGGTGCTGGCTCCACCACGCCGCGAGCAGCAGCGCGGGGATCAGCCCGCCGACGTACACGGCGAGCAGGCCGGTGACCACCTGCTCGGTGAGGCCCCGCTCGATCCGGTAGGCGAGCAGCATCGGCGCGAACTGGTTCGCGCCCCAGCCCACCGCGGTCAGGGCAGCGGCGAGCCGGTGCCACGGTCGCAGGTCCACGCGCGCACAGTAGCCGGTGGGGGGTGGACGCGGTAGCCGGACCGGTCTTCGGCGATCAGACCGCCGGTCTTCGGCGGAAGTCGCGGTAGAAGTACTGCCCTTCCTCGCGGCCGGACGCCACGCGCTCGGCTTCGGCGGCGCGCAGTTCGACGCGGCGGATCTTGGCGCTGATGGTCTTGGGCAGCGCCTCGGCGAACTCGATGATGCGCACCAACTGGTAGCCGTTGAGGTGCTCGCGTCCATGGGCGAAAACGGACGCCGCGACGTCACGTCCGGCCTCGAACCCACCCGCCAGCGTCACGTACGCCTTCGGCACCGCGCCGCGCACCTCGTCGGGGGACGGGATCACCGCACACTCGGCCACCGCCGGGTGCAGCATCAGGGCGCTCTCGACCTCGAACGGCGAGATCTTGTAGTCGGACGCCTTGAACACGTCGTCGGCGCGGCCCACATACGTGATGTAGCCCTCGGCGTCGCGGGATCCGATGTCGCCGGTGTGGTAGTACCCGCCCCGGCAGGCCTCGGCGGTCAGCTCAGGGGCCTGGTGGTAGCCGCCCATGAGCCCGGCGTGGTCGTAGGACAGGTCGAGGCAGATCTCGCCCTCGCCGGCGCCCTCCACGAGCTCCTCGGTGTTCGGGTCCAGCAGGACGACCCGGTAGCCGGGCATGGGGCGCCCCATGGCGCCGATCTTCACCGGCTGCCCCGGCGAGTTGCCGATGCAGCAGGTCATCTCGGTCTGGCCGTAGCCGTCGCGGATGGTGTTGTGCCACGCGTCGCGGACCTTGTTGATCACCTCGGGGTTGAGGGCCTCGCCAGCCCCGACGAGTTCGCGCGGTGGGCGGGACAGCGTGCTCAGGTCCGCCTGGATCAGCATCCGCCACACCGTCGGCGGAGCGCAGAAGCTGGAGACCTGGTGGTCGTCCATCACCTGGAGCAGCCGCTCGGCGTTGAAGCGCTCGTAGTTGAGGATGAAGACGGTGGCCTGGGCCAGGAACGGCGAGAAGAAGTTGCTCCACGCGTGCTTGCCCCATCCGGGCGAGGAGATGTTGAGGTGCACGTCGCCGGGCCGGACGCCCAGCCAGTACATGGTCGACAGGTGCGCCACCGGGTAGGACACCTGCGTGTGCCGGACGAGCTTGGGCCGGGCCGTGGTGCCCGAGGTGAAGTAGAGCAGCGATGTGGAGTCGACCGGCGTCGGCCCCGCAGGGGTGAAGGTGTCGGACGCCCCGAACGAGGCTCCCCAGCGTTCCCACCCCTCGGGGGCTTCCTCGTCTGGGGAGTGCGTGGACGGCACCGCGATCCGCACCGTGCCCTCGCGGACGAGCGCGAACCGGTCGGCCAGTGCCGTCGGGGCGATGGCGAAGCCGGCGTCAGCGGTCGCGATGCGCCAGGCGAGGTCCTCGTCGTTCAGCAGCGTGGACGTGGGGATCGCCACGGCGCCGACCTTCATCAGCGCCATCAGGATCTCCCACAACTCGATGGTGTTGTTGAGCATCACGACCATCGTGTCGCCGGGGCGGACGCCCAGGTCCACCAGCCAGGACGCCACCTGGTCGGAGCGGCGGGCCAGCTCGCCGTAGCTCCACGACGTCGCCTCGCCGGTGGCGTCCTCGACGATGGTGACGGCCGGACGGTCCGGGTGCTCGCCGGCCACGACGTCGAACCACTCCAGAGCGAAGTTGAACTCCTCCAGGCGCGGCCAGGTGAAGTCGCGTGCGACGGTGTCGTAGTCGTGGGGATGCTCCAGCAGGAAGTCGCGTGCCTCGCGCACGGCGAGGGTCGCTGCGGTGGCGGGTCGACCGGGAAACGTCATGGGGCACACTGTACGACTTCAACCTACGGATGCGTAGGTTGTGTCACGGCATGGCCTTGCTGGCGTGGTGATATCATTGATGTCAATGACTGAGAGGGGCAGCCATGACCACAGCCATCACCATCCGCCAACTGCCGATGGAGGCCAAGCAGAAGCTGCGCCTTCGAGCGGCGACGAACGGGCGCTCCATGGAGGCTGAAGCGCGCGCCATCCTTGTGAATGCGCTGGAGGAGCCGACGCGTGCGGACCTCACCTGGATCCAGCAGTTGATCGAGGTGGGGAATCTCGTGGGCGGGGTTGACCTCCCCGAGGTCCCGGACGGGCCTGCTACTGCTGCGGACTTCAACCGATCGTGATCGTCCTCGACACCAACGTGATCTCTGAGGCCATGCGGGGCCCGGACGCCGACGCGCGCGTTCAGGCGTGGCTGGCCGCACTCCCGACGGTCCCGGTGACCACGGTGATGAATCGGGCCGAAGTGCTGGCTGGGCTGGCGCTGTTGCCGCCCGGGAGGCGCCGAGAACGCTTGGAGCGTGCGGCCACGCAGGCCTTCAGCGGCCTGGGTGTCGTGGTGCCTTTCACGGAAGAGGCCGCGGCCCATTACGGCGAGATCGTCGCCCGGCGCACCCGTGCGGGGCGGCCCATCGGTGCCCTTGATGCGCTCATCGCAGCCATCTGCCTCACGGTCGGGGCCACGCTTGCAACCCGTGACACGGCCGATTTCGCCGGCCTCGGCCTCGACCTCGTCAACCCGTGGGAATGACCCGCATGCTTGGCACGGGAGCTCGGTCTCAGGGAGCCGGACAGTCCTGCACGACGCGCGCCACGTGCAACGTGAGGTAGCTCACCTCGTCATCGGTCAGCGCCGCGTCGAGGCGCAGTTCGACCACCTGCGCCAGCCGCAGCGCGCACTCCAGGGCCTGGGGGTAGGCGTCCCGGATGGCCGCGCCGATGGCGGAGCGTCCCTCGTCCAGTTGGCTGTGCTGGTGGATCCGGACGAACAGGTAGCGAAGGTGGGTGATCAGTCGCCCGACGCTCACCGAGGTGGAGGGCAGCGCGACCCCGTAGGACTGCTCGATGACCGCCACCATCTGCTGGATGACCCCGGTCATCGTGTACGTGTAACTGAGGTCGCCGGTCGCCATTCCTGCGTTCACCAGGTGCAACGCGATGGCGACCGCCTCCGACTCGGGCAGGGGAGTGTCCAGGCGCTGGTTGAGGGACGCCAGCACGGCCTGGGCCTGGGCGTACTCGCCCGCGTACAGGTTGGTGACCTCGGCCACCAGCGGGTAGGCGACCTCCAGGCCCGACTCCACCCGGTGGACCGCGAAGTTGAGGTGGTCGGCCAGCGCGATCACCAGGGTCGTCGCACCACCGGACGCCGTGGGCGTCACCCCGGCCTCGGCCAGGGCCACGCTCACGAGGTGGATGTGTTCGGGCGGGATGCCGGCCAGCAACGCGGCCAGGTGGTCGGGATCGCGTCCGTCGGAGGGGACGAACCGCCGCACTACCTTGGCCGGGTCGACCTCCTGCCCCGGCTTGGCCTGGAAACCCAACCCCCGGCCGGTGAGGATCACCTCGTCCCCGCCCGGCTCCCGGGCGAGGACGAGGTTGTTGTTGAAGACGCGGAGGATCTTCACGGTCAGCGCGTCACCTGGATGATGGCCTCGCCGACGGCGGCGTCCCGACCCGCGAGCGGGTGGACCTCGCCCCCGGCGGTGCGGAGCGCCTTGGTGTTGGTGATCGTCACCATCGTCGTGGTGTCGAAGCCGGCCGCGCGGACGGCGTCCAGGTCGACGTCGGCGAGCGGGTCACCGGCGGTGACCTGCTGGCCCTTCTCGACCCGGCTGGTGAAGCCCTCGCCCTTCATCCGGACCGTGTCGATCCCGATGTGCACGAGCACCTCGAGGCCGGCATCGGTCTTGATGCCGTAGGCGTGCGCGGTCTTGGTCACGGTGGCGACGGTACCGCTCACCGGTGAGACGAACTGCCCGTTCGCCGGAATCACGCCGACGCCCTCGCCGAGGGTCCGCGAGGTGAAGACCTTGTCCTCGACGTCGTCGAGCGAGACCACGGTGCCCGCGACGGGGGAGAACACCTCACTGGTTCCGGACGCCGCGGGCGCGGCCGGAGCGGTGGTCGCCGGGGCGGTGACCGCGGGCGCGGAGGTGGCCTCGGTGGCCGACAGCTCCTCGACGGGGGCCTCGGGATCCTTGTAGCCGGAGAACATGACCGCGACCATGGCGACGACGAAGGCGATGGCGATGGAGACGACATAGATCCAGATCGGGTTGAACACCGGGATCGTGAGCAGCGAGGTGAAGGCGAACGCGCCGGTCGTCACGCCGCGGACGTCGCCGGAGGTGAACAGCGTGCCCAGGATGCCGATGGTCAGGCCGCCGGCGAGGCAGCCGGCCAGCATGCGCGGGTAGATCCGCTTGTAGCGCAGGTGGATGCCGTACAGCGACGGCTCGGAGATGCCACCGAACAGGCCGGCGGCCAGGGCGCCGGTGGCGGTCTGCCGCATGACCATGTCCTTGTCGCGGGCCGCGAGGTAGAGGACGCCGGCGGTGGCGCCGAAGCAGGCGAAGTTCCACGCGCCCATGGGGCCCTGGATGAAGTCATAACCCAGCGTCTGGATGTTGGCCAGCATCAGGGCGTTCAACGGCCAGTGCAGGCCGAGCGGGACGAGGAACGGGTAGATCAGCGGGATGAGGATCGCGAAGATCATCGGGGCGGACGTGTTGAGCCACGCCAGTCCGGCGCCCAGGCCGGTGCCGAGCCAGATACCCAGCGGGCCGATCAGGAAGGCGGTGAGCGGGATCATGACGAGCATCGACAGGAACGGCACGAACACCATCTGCACGTTCTCGGGGAAGACCTTCTTCAGGAAGCGGTAGACGACCGCGAGCAGCGCCACCATCATCAGCGGCACGAACACCTGGCCGCCGTAGCCGTTGAGCTGCATGGGCAGGCCGAAGATCGTGGCGACGCACGACTCCGTGCCCAGCGTCGGGTTCGTGGTGCAGGTCGTGCCCGGGAACGTCTCGGTGTTGGTGAGGCTCATGAACTCCGGCGTGAACAGCGCGGCCATGATGGTGGCCCCCAACCACGGGTCGACGTTGAGCTTCTTGGCGGCGTTGTAGGCGACCATGATCGGCAGGAAGTAGAGCACCGAGCGCCACATGGCGTCCCAGAAGATCCAGGTCGCGCCGGCGGCGGTGGCGCGGTCGACTCCCTGGAAGGGGACGATGCCCAGGGCGTCCAGGACGGCCGCGATGGCGATGATGAGCGAGCCACCCAGCAGGACGCCCAGCAGCGGGCGGAAGCTGTCGGACAGGTACTCGAAGAAGGCGTCGACCCAGGCGTTCTTGCCCTTGACCTTGGCCCGGGCAGCAGCCTTGACGTCGGCGTCCGACACCGCCCCCATGGCCTTCATGCTGGGCAGGTTCATGATGTCGCTGTACACGCTCTGGACGGCCCCGCCGATGACGACCTGGTGGCGGTCGCCGGACTGGGGGACCGAGCCCAGGACGACCGGATTGGCGTCGAGGGCGGCCGCGTCGACCTTGGCGGCGTCCTTCAGCTCGAACCGCAGCCGGGTGGCGCAGTGGGTGAGCGCGGTGATGTTGTCGGCCCCACCGACGCCATCGACGATGGCTTGGGCCGCTGTGGTGGTGGTGGGTTCCACGATGATCCCCTGTCTGTGCGGGCCTGACGGCCCCGGAAACAAAAAAAAGACCCGAGATGCGGATCCATCGCATCTCAGGTCTTGCCCCTTGCGGGTAACAACCCTGTCGAGCCCGAGGGCTCGAACCGGAATGTAGCACCCCCGCTCGCACGGTGCAACGCAGCCCGTGGGGAGCACCGTCGCGGCTGATGGGAGATAATCAGGCATGGACATCTCGCCCGGACAGAACGCCAGCCTCGTCCAGCGGATTCGAGGGCTGTTCCGACGGCGTGCGACGGCGACGCGTGAGCAACAAGAGGCCCGGGTCCGCGCTGCGGCGGAACAGGAACGCGTCGAGAATGCCTACGACGACCTGCGCATGAAGCGCAAGTTCGAGCAGAGGCCCCTCGGGCCGCTCTGAGTCGTCCGCGGATCCGGACACATGGCAGAACAAGGATGGGCGCACGCGTGGGCCGAGATCCGGCACCAGCCGGGCCGGTTCGTGGCGATGCTGGCCGCCATCGTGGTGTCGGTGGCGTTCCTCGCCGCCAGCCAGGTGTTGCTCGCGACCGAGTCGAACGCGCTCGCCCAGCGCACCGTCCTGCACGCCTCCCGCGCGGACGTCATCGTCACCTCGCACCTGTGGCACTGGCCGCGCGGCCGCGACCAGCGTGACCGAGCGGTGGCGGACGCCGAGGCGGCCCTGCGGGCCGACCCCCGCGTCACGGCGGTCGAGCGGTTCAGCCAGGTGCGCTCCCAGGTCCTCGTGGGGGAGCAGGTGGCCGACGTCATGCTCACCTCCATCCAGGACCACCCCGACCTGCGCTGGTACGAGCCCACGCAGGGGCGCCTGCCGTCCGCGCCGGACGAGGTGGTGCTGACGGCCTCGACGGCGACCCTGCTCGGCGTCGGGGTGGGGGACACCCTCCACCTCAACCTGGCGGGCACCGTCCCGCTCACGCTCGTGGGCATCACCGACCAGCGCGGGTACGCCACCCCGCCGGGCTATGTCACCTTCGACCTGATCGCCGACGTCGAGTCCGCGCTGCCGCCGGCCGACTACCGGGTGCTGGTCAACCCGCGCGACACCGAGTCCACGACGCCCGGCGCCTCCTCGGGCGGGGTCGGGCTGATGCTGCTGGCCAAGACGCACTCGGCCGAGGATGCCGAGCCGGTCCGGGCCGCGACGCAACAGGCGCTGGACAAGAAGGGCTGGATGCGGATCATCGCCGAGGCGCACCTCGGCTCGGACCTCGTGGCCGAGGCCGTCGCCGCCCAGGGGCGCGACGGCTGGGCGGACGCCCTCGTCACCGGCAGCGCCGGCATCTCGCTGCTGGTGGGCGCGCTGATCATCGCGAACACGTTCTCGATCCTGCTCGCGCAGCGGCGGCGTCAGATCGGGCTGCTGCGCGCGGTGGGGGCCACCCGCGGCCAGGTCGTCGGCCGCTACCTCGGCGAGGCGGTGGCGCTCGGCGTCGTGGGGGCCGCGCTCGGCATCCCGCTCGCGCTGGGGGCGTCCGCCCTCGTGGCGCTGTTCGTGACGCACTCGTGGCCGTTCGGGCTCGTCGTCGCCTGGGACAGGCTGCTGGTCGTGGCCGGCATCGGCGTCCTCGCGACGGTGCTCGCGGCGGTCGTGCCGGTGCTGCGGGCCTCCAGGGCCACCCCCTTGGAGGCGCTCCGCCCCGTCGTGCCCCCTCCGGCTCGCCGACAGCCCGGTCCGGCTGAGTCGCCACGGAGTGGGAGCGAGGAGGGCGGCCACCCGTTGCTGCACCTGGCGATCCTCAACGTGGGACGCAACCCGCGCCGGTCGGTGGCCACGGCGTCCGCCCTGCTGCTCGCGGTGGGCCTGATCGTGCTCGTCCAGGTCGCGGCCGGGTCGGCGCGGGGCAGCGCGTTCGCGGCACTGGACGCCCGCCACCCCATCGACGTGGGGCTGCAGGCGGCGGTGATGGGGCCCGAGTTGGCCAACCCGCAGGGCGCCGGTCCGGAGACGTTCCGTGACGAGGACGGCCGCCTGCTCGGCTTCACGCCCGACGCGCTCCCCATCGTGCTCGACACCCCCGGCGTCGCGGAGGCGGTGATGGTGCCCACCAGCGAGCCGATGATCCTGTTCTCCGGCGCGGGCGTGTACGACCAGATGCCGGTGGCGGCGCTCACCGAGGAGGCGCAGCGCATCCTGCGGCACCCGATCCACCTCGAACCCGACCAGGTGGGCCTCTCGGCGGAGGCGATGGGACGCCTGCAGGTCTCAGAAGGCGGCTCGCTGACCCTGTTCACGCCCACCGGGCCCTCGGCCGGCCTGCGGGTGGTCGAGGCCAATGTGGGTCCCAAACTGCTCATGGTCCACCCCGATGAGTTCGCCCGATTGGCACCCGAGAGCAGGCCCGGGCTGATCCTGACCAAGCTGGCCGACCCGGACACCAGCGATTCGGTCGTGAACCGCCTCACCGCACGCCTCATCGGGTCCAACCCCGGCCTCGACGTCAGCGGCAGCGCCGAGCAGAAGGCCGTGCTGCGCGCGCTGCTGGACGACATCACCGCGATCATGACCGGCCTGCTCGCCGTGGCCGCCGTCGTCGCCCTGGTTGGGGTCGGCAACACCCTGGGACTCTCGGTGCTCGAACGCCGCCGCGAGAATGCGCTGCTGCGGGCCCTGGGCGTCCCGGCGTCGGGGCTGCGCTGGATGCTGCTGGTCGAGGCCCTCGCGCTCAGCGTGGCGGCGGCCGTCGTCGGCGTCGCGCTGGGCGTCCTGCTCGGCTGGGGTGCGGCAGCCGCCGTCCTGCGAGCACGGGAGCTGCCGCCACCCGAACTCGTGGTCGACCCCTGGCAGACGCTGGGCACGGTGCTGGTCGTGGTGGCCGCCGGCGCCCTGGCATCACTGCTGCCGGGACGCCGCGCGGCCCTGGCCTCGCCGGTCGAGGCGATGGCCGACGACGGGTGAGGCTCAGAACCCCGCCGCGTTGACCGGCGGGAGGGCGGTCCGGAAGAGCTGGGCGAGGGCGTCCACGTCGGCGTCCGGGCCCTTGATCTGGCCGGCCCCGGCCAGCACGTGGGCGTCCGCCAGCCCCAGGTGAAGGCTGCCCAGTGCCCGCACGTCCAGGCGCAGGTTCGCTCCCGAGACGGGGGTCACCTCGGCCTGGCCGTCACGGACCACCAGCCGGTAGGAGCCGGCGGCCAGACCGACCCGGTCGTCCACGGTGAAGGTGACCTCGCCGTCGGACTCGAAGCCGCGGCTGCTGAGCGCGAGCGGCACGTCCAGCACGCGCAGCCAGGTGAAGTCGGAGACCTTGGTGATCCGGAGGCGGTGGGGGTCGGCCAACGCCCAGTGCAGGGGCGAGGCGGGGGACAGCCGGCGCACCACGACCTTCTCGGCCAGGTCGATCGAACCCAGGAACTGCCACAGCCCCAGCTCGGCCTCGGCGTTGGAAGCGATCAGGTCGTGGACCACGAGGTGCCCGCCGCTCAACCCGGTGCCGGACTCGAACGCGTACGAGACCACCCCGTCGGGGTGCCCGTCGGCGTCCAGGTGGACGGCGCTGCGCACCGCGAGGTCCGGCCCACCCTTCTCGTGGTTCCACAGGCCGGAGAGGTAGTCGTCGTAGAAGGCGGGCCGCTGGTGCGACCCGCGGGTGATCGCGTGGAAGGCGTCGAACACCACCCGACGGGCGTTGACGGACGCCTCGGGCGTGGCCAGCTCGACGCGGGGTTCGAGGTCGCGCGCGAGCTGGAAGCGGGGCCCGGTGTCGAGCTCGGCGGCCGTGCTGGTGGTGGCGACACCGAAACCGAAGCGCCCGTAGATGCCGCCCTCGGTCACGGTCAGCGCGGCC
This sequence comes from Propionibacteriaceae bacterium, assembly GCA_030539405.1. Lineage (GTDB taxonomy): Bacteria > Actinomycetota > Actinomycetes > Propionibacteriales > Propionibacteriaceae > Propioniciclava. The sequence goes on along the minus strand of JAUNSA010000004.1, from coordinate 3,951 downwards.
AGCGCGAGCCCTTCGTCGCGGGCGCGGCGCAGCGCATTGGTCATCATCGTGGTCAACAGGCCCCGGCGCCGGTGGGTCGTCCGGACGGTCACGTCGGTGATGAAGCACGCCGGCGTGATGTGTCCGCCGCCGGTGTTGATGCTCTGGGTCATCGTCGCGAACGTGGCGATCGGCGTGTGCTCGCCCAGACCGAAAGCGGCGGCGTCGGCGTGGGCGCCGTCGAACCGCCAGCCGTCCTTGACGATGTCGGCGTGCCAGCGAGCCAGCGACTCCTCCTTGGTGCGGCTCTGGCCGAAGCCGAGCCCCACGGCCTCGTACCAGCCGCGGAGGTCATCGGTCACGGTGTCGGGAGCAATGAAGCTGCGGTGGGTGATATTCACCCGCATCACCCTAGCCGCCGGGCTCAGGCCATCAGGGCCCGGGGCGGAGGGTAGGCTTCCTCGCCGTGACGAACACTCCTCGCCAGCAGCCCGAGCAGCAGGCGCCGCCGGCCCAGAAGCTGCAGGTGCGCTATGCCAAGCGGGGGCGGGCGCGGTTCACCAGCCACCGCGACTTCCACCGGGCGCTGGAGCGCGCGCTGCGGCGCGCGGGCGTCCCGATGGCGTACAGCTCGGGGTTCAACCCCCACCAGCGCATCTCGTTCTCCAACGCGTCGCCGACGGGCGCGGCCACCGAGGCCGAGTACTTCGAGATCAGCCTGCGCGAGGCCGTCGAGCCGGACGCGGTGCGTGCGGCTCTGGACGCCGCCCTGCCCACCGGCCTGGACATCCTGGAGGTGGTCCCCTCCCCGCCCGGCGGCATCGCCGACCGGCTCACCGCCTCGACCTGGGAGATCACCGTCGGTGGCCTGGGGCGTGAGGTGCTGGAGCGCGCCGTGGCGACGTTGCTGGCCGCCGAGGTCGCCGAGGTGGAGCGCATGACCAAGACGGGACTGCGCACCTTCGACGCCCGCGCGGCGATCATCGACCTGGCCGTCACCGGCGACGACACCCTGCGCCTGGTCTCGCGCCACGGGACGCCGTTGGTGCGCCCCGACGACGTCCTCCAGGCGCTCGGACGCGCCGAGGAAGCCTTCGCCCCGGCCGAGCCGCCGTTGCTCACCCGGACCGCCCAGGGCGTGTGGGACGGCACCCGGATCGTGGGGCCGTTCGAGGCACGCCCGGACGCGTAGCTGGGGTTTCGGTCCCGGGTGTGGATAGAATGACCCGCAGGTTGGACGCCGTCCCCGGCGCCTGACCGGGCCGTAGCCGCGACGACCAGTCGTCGACCGCGGCGGGCCCTGTCAAACCGCAAGCTTCGTCGTGCCTGACACGATCGCCAGGACATGACGCATGTCCGGCAGGTTCGCCTGCCGTGTAGAGGAGAGCACCATGCTCGATTCGGATGCCCCTAGCGGCACACCCGCAGACTCCACCGAGTCCACCACACCCGCGCCGCGGCGCCGCCGTCGTGCGGCCAGCCGGCCGGCCGGCCCCCCGCGGGCCATCGACCCCACACCCGCACCCGTCGAGATCGCCCCGGTGAGCGAGCCGGAATCGGTCGAGGCCGAGTGGAGTGAGGTCCCCATCGACGCCCCGGTCGTCGAGTCCCCGCCCGAGCCGGTCACCGAGGAGTCCGACGCCGTCGAGCCCGCCGAGGGTGAGGCGACCGCCGAGGTGGAGGGTTCCATCGACGCCGCCGAGGCCGAGGTGGACTCCGAGCTCGCCGAGGCCATCGAGACCCCGGCCCAGGATGAGGCAGGACAGGACGAGGCCGAGCCGGAACCGGAGCCTGAGCCCGCGGCCGCACCCAAGCGCCGCACCACCCGCCGTCGCGGACGCAAGGCGGACGCCGAGGCGTCCACCGAAGCCCCTGCCGACGGTAGCGACCCGGTGGCCGAGGGCCTGGCGCAGTTGAGCGCCGAGCGCGGTGAGGCGGCCCCCGCCGCGGCCGAGACCCAGAACGACTCCACCGACGTGTCTGCGGCCCTGAACGACCTGGCCGCCGCCATCGGTGGGGCCAAGCAGGGTTCCGGCACCGACGACAACGCCGACGCGGGCGAGGACGCCGCGGCCGACGGCGCCGACCAGGCAGACAAGGCCGACGAGGAAGACAAGGGCGACCAGGAGACCGACAACGACGGTGAGGACGACGACGCGACCCCGCGCCGTCGCCGCCGTCGTCGGGGCGGACGCCGCCGTCGCCGTGGCTCCGACGCCGAGGACGACTCCGATTCGGATTCCGACTCCGACGACGAGTCCGGCTCGCAGGCCGACTCCGAGGCGTCCGAGGACGAGTCGAGCGACAACGAGCAGAACGACGAGGCGTCCGAGTCGACCAGCTCGGGCCGCCGCCGTCGTCGTCGTCGCCGCCGTGGCGAGGACACCGGCGCCGAGGCCGAGGACGGCGTGGACGTCGTCGTCAAGGTGCGCGAGCCGCGTGCGTCGCGGTCCAAGTCGTCCAACGACGAGATCACCAGCATCGAGGGCTCGACCCGCATGGAGGCCAAGCGCCAGCGCCGCCGCGAGGGGCGCGCCGCCGGTCGCCGCCGCTCGCCGGTGCTGTCCGAGGCGGAGTTCCTGGCCCGGCGCGAGTCGGTCGAGCGCCAGATGCTGATCCGCCAGGCCGACGACTACACCCAGATCGCGGTCCTGGAGGACGGCATCCTCGTCGAGCACTACGTCGATCGGGACAGCTCCGCCTCCATGATCGGCAACATCTACGTGGGCCGCGTGCAGAACGTCCTGCCCTCGATGGAGGCCGCGTTCATCGACATCGGCCGGGGCCGCAACGCCGTCCTGTACGCCGGCGAGGTGGACTGGGAGTCCTTCGGGGTGACCGGTGATGACCGCAAGGTCGAGAAGGTGCTCAAGTCGGGCCAGTCGATCCTGGTGCAGGTCACCAAGGACCCGATCGGCGCCAAGGGTGCCCGCCTGACCGCGCACATCTCGATCCCCGGCCGCTACGTGGTCTACTGCCCCGGGGGCCAGCTCTCGGGCATCAGCCGCAAGCTGCCCGAGAACGAGCGGGCCCGCCTCAAGGGCATCCTCGACGACGCGGTCGGCGACCAGGCGTCCGTCATCGTGCGCACCGCCGCCGAGGGCGCGGCCGCCGAGGAGCTCGAGCGCGACGTCAACCGGCTCAAGACCCAGTGGGAGGTCATCGAGAAGAAGGTGAAGTCCGGCAGCGCGCCGCAGCAGCTCTACACCGAGCCCGACCTGACCGTGCGCATCGTCCGTGACCTGTTCACCGAGGACTTCAGCGCGCTGGTCGTCGACGGCAACGGCCAGGGCGAGGACGCCTGGGAGGCGATGGAGGCCTACGTCACCCACGTCGCCCCGCACCTGTCGGAGCGCCTGCGCCGCTGGGATCGGGCCACCGAGGGCGACATCTTCGACACCTTCCGCGTGCACGAGCAGGTCGCCAAGGCTCTCGAGCGCAAGGTGCACCTGCCCTCGGGCGGTTCGCTGGTCATCGACCGCACCGAGGCCATGACGGTCATCGACGTCAACACCGGCAAGTTCACCGGTAGCCAGGGCAACCTGGAGGCCACCGTGACCTCCAACAACCTGGAGGCTGCCGAAGAGGTTGTCCGCCAGCTGCGCCTGCGCGACATCGGCGGCATCATCGTCATCGACTTCATCGACATGGTCCTGCCGGCCAACCGCGAGCTGCTGCTCCGCCGCCTGGTGGAGTGCCTGGGCCGCGACCGCACCCGCCACCAGGTCGCCGAGGTGACCTCGCTGGGCCTGGTCCAGATGACCCGCAAGCGGATCGGCACCGGCCTGGCCGAGGCCTTCACCGTCTCGTGCGAGACGTGCGCGGGCCGCGGGTACCACGTCCACGACGCCCCGGTGGCCTCCCAGGCCCCTGCCGATGGCGGGGATCGTGACGGCGGACGCCGCAACTCGCGTTCGCGCGGTGGGCGCTCCCGGAACGCTCGCCAGGACACCCAGAACCAGGACAACCAGA
>JAUNSA010000242.1 GCA_030539405.1 Propionibacteriaceae bacterium | reverse complement strand
GGTGAGGACCGGTGCTTCTGCGACCGCACCGGCGACGGCTGGCGCGACCTCATGGCCGCCGCCCGCGAAGAAGAAGCCGACTGGCGCGAGTGGGAGCAGGAGGTGGCCCGGTGAGGATCGGTTCCCTGTTCTCCGGTTACGGCGGCCTCGACCTCGGCGTCCAGTCCGTGCTCGGCGGCGAGGTCGCCTGGCACTCCGACATCGACCCGGGCGCGTGCAAGATCCTCGCCCACCACTGGCCGGACGTCCCCAACCTTGGCGACATCTCCGAGGTGGACTTCCGCGCCGTCGAGCCGGTCGACATCCTCACGGGTGGCTTCCCTTGTCAGGACGTCTCCCACGCCGGTCGTCGTGCCGGTCTGATCCGTGACGGGGAGGGGCGCACCCGTTCGGGCCTGTGGGGCCAGATGCTTCGCGCCGTCGACGAGCTGCGGCCGGCCCTGGTCGTGGCGGAGAACGTTCGCGGGCTCTTGTCCGCCAAAGCAGATTCGGAGATGAAGCGTGGATATTGCGTATGTAGCCGGGCTGATCGACGGCGAGGGATGCATTCACCTCGGCACCAGGAAGGGCACCTACCGAGCACGGGTGACGGTCGGAATGACCGAGGTTGCGCTGCCTCTGCTGCGGGAGTTGCAGGAGGAGTGGCAGGGGTCGATCTACTGCTCTCGCCAACCGACAGAGAAGTGGGCCGGGGCGTGGGTCTGGAGCGTCCAAGGCGCGCCGGCGCGAGTCCTGCTGGAGTCCCTGACGCCACACCTGCGGCTCAAGAAGGAGCAGGCGACGCTGGCGTTGGAAGTCGAGGACATCAGGTCGCGGCTCGCTCGGATGGCGAACGGCTCGGGCCGGTGGACCCCGGAGGCGCGAGTGGCCTGCGAGGCGATCAAGATGCGCCTGCACTCACTGAACGCGAAAGGTCCACGGGAATCTGTGACGACTGTGGAGGTGGCCTGACCGATGCAGCAGCCGATAGCGACCTGGAACCGTGCGCGTGGTGCATGGGAGACGACGAGGACGGCTCTATGCGGGCACTCGGAGCTGTTCTCGCTGACCTGGCCGACGTCGGGTATGACGCGGCGTGGTACGGCCTACGCGCTGCCGACGTGGGAGCAGCGCACGGGCGGTTCCGTGTGTTCATCTTCGCCTGGCCTGCCGACACCGAGGGCGACCCGTGGTGGCTCGGCTACGGAGACGGTGGCGCTGCCGCCGACGCCCAACCCGTTCCACTCGGGGAACACGGAGACACCCCAGGCATGGCGGCAGCGGAGGGCGGACGTGTTCCGCAGAACCGGGACCAGGCATGGGCCGGCGCTCTCGGTGGTGGCCCTGTCGATCGAGGAGGGCGACCCGTTGACGCCGGACAGGTACATGCCCGACGAGGATTAGCGCAGGGCTGGGTCGACGTGCCGCTCCTGCCGACGCCTGTAGCGGACAACTCCCGTGGCCTGCCGTCGAGCGGGACCGACTATGCCTCGCTGCCCAACGCTGTCGCGGCGCTCCTGCCGACGCCGACCGTGAACTCTGCCAAGAACACCGCCAGTCCCGCGCAGCTGGCGCGCAACTCTCTCGCGCTGGACTGCATCGAGCACCTGCTGCCCACGCCCAGGGCCACCGATGGCACCAAGGGTGGCCCGAACCAGCGCGGCTCGTCGGGCGACCTTATGCTGCCCAGTGCGGTCAACCTGCTCCCGACGCCGCTCGTCGGGTCGACTAGCGCGGCGAGCCACGGCCAGATCAGCGGCCAGTACCGCGAGCAGATGGCGCAGGCGCTCAACCGCTGGGGCGACTACGGCCCCGCCATCGCCCGCTGGGAGGCCGTCGCCGGACGCCGGGCGCCCGACCCCACCGAGCCGGGACCGAAGGGCAACCCACGGCTCTCGCCGAGGTTCGTCGAGTGGCTCATGGGCCTGGACGCCGGCCACGTCTCCGGCGTGCCCGACCTGACCCGCAACGCCCAGCTGAAAGCCCTCGGGAACGGCGTCGTGCCGCAGCAGGCCGCTGCTGCGACCAGGGCGTTCCTGGCTGACTTCGCGGCCATGGCGAAGGCAGTGGCATGAGCAGCCACCCCCAGACCACCCACCAGGAGAGCATCCGCGCCCACCAGGCCCA
>JAUNSA010000082.1 GCA_030539405.1 Propionibacteriaceae bacterium | reverse complement strand
TCGATGTCATCGTGCGCCCCGGCCCCTACATCTGCGCCGAGTGGGACTTCGGCGGCCTGCCGGCCTGGCTGCTCACCGAGCCCATGGACCTGCGCACCCGCGACCCGCGCTACCTCGCCCACGTGGACCGCTGGCTGGACGCCGTGGTCCCGGTGATCATGCCCCTGCAGACGACCCAGGGCGGGCCCGTGGTCGCCGTCCAGGTCGAGAACGAGTACGGCAGCTTCGGCAGCGACAAGGAGTACCTCGAGCACGTCCGCGCCGGGCTGGTCGCCCGCGGCATCGACGTGCTCCTGTTCACCACCGACGGCGGCGGCCCCGACTGGCAGGCCAACGGCACGCTGCCCGGGGTGCTGACCACCGCGACGTTCGGCTCCCGGGTCGAGGAGTCCTTCGGCTACCTGCGCGAGGTGCAGCCCGAGGGGCCCGACACCTGCATGGAGTACTGGAACGGCTGGTTCGACCACTGGGGCGAGGAGCACCACACCCGCGATGCCGCCGATGCCGCGCGCGTCCTGGACGAGATGCTCAGCCGCGGCGCCTCGGTGAACCTCTACATGGCCCACGGCGGCACCAACTTCGGGCTGTGGAACGGCTGCAACCAGGCCGACGGCAAGCTCCAGCCCACCGTCACGAGCTACGACTACGACGCGGCCGTCGGCGAGGCCGGCGAGTGCGGCACCAAGTTCGAGGCGTTCCGCGAGGTCATCGCACGCCACACCGGCGTCACCCCGGACGCCCCGCCGCCGCTGCCCGCCCGGCTCGCGCCCGCGGCGTCCGACATCACCGGGTGGGCCGCCCTGCTCGACCACCTGGACCTGTTCGACGAGCCGGTCACCGCCCCGCACCCGGTGTGGCAGGAAGACCTGGGCGCCGACCACGGCCTGCTGCACTACCGCGGCACGACCTGGGTGCCGCGCGACGGACGCGACCTGGTGCTGGTCGACCTCCACGACCGCGCCACGGTGCTGGTCGACGGCGAGTACCGCGCCACCTTCGACCGCAACGACGGCGAGGCGCGCCTGCCGGTGCTCCCGCGCCCCGACATGACCCCGCTGGAGATCGACATCATCGTCGAGAACCAGGGCCGCACGAACTTCGGCCCCGGCGTGGGCGAGCGCAAGGGGCTGGGCGGCGTCCGGCTCGGCGACCGCTGGATCCACGGCTGGTCGTCGCGCGCGCTGCGCATCGACGCCGACGGCTGGCTCGAGCAGGTCCGCTGGGCCGACGAGCCGTCCGCGACGCAAGGCCCGGTCCTGGCGCGCACCAGCATCGAGGTGGACGCCCCGGCCGACGGCTTCGTCGCCCTGCCGGGCTGGGGCAAGGGCTTCGTGTGGCTGAACGGCCACCTGCTGGGCCGCTACTGGGAGGTGGGTCCGCAGGTCACCCTGTACGCCCCGGCCGCCTTCTGGCGCGCGGGCGCCAACGAGGTCGTGGTCGCCGAGCTGCTCACCCCCGGGGAGCGCGTCGAGCTGCGCGGCGAGCCCGACCTGGGGCCCGTCACCGAGTTCGTTTCGTGAACAAACTGAGACCTTTCCGGGGCGAACGAACCCTCGACGTGAGCCGCGACGCGGGCTAGCATTTCGTCAACGCTCTGAACTAATGCGGCACAGCCGCGGACGGACGAGTCTCAACGAAGAGAAAGGCACCACCGATGGCACGACTCACCAAGGGCCTGCTGGCGCTCGGGGCGGCAGCCGCCCTGACCCTGACGGCCTGCTCGGGCGGCCCCGCGCCGGCCACCTCGGCCCCTGCGGACAACGGCACGTCGGCCCCCGCGACCGACGGCCAGCTCGCCGACACCACGATCAAGATCCTCGCGCCGTCGTACGGCGACACCTCCGAGGCGGACTGGAACCGCATCACCGCCAAGTTCAACGAGGAGCACCCGAACGTCAAGGTCGAGCTGCAGATCGCCGGCTGGGACGACTTCGCCACCACGGTGCAGTCCCGCATCCAGGCCCAGGACCTGCCCGACATCCTCAACGACAACGCCTTCGCGTCGTCGGCCGAGGCCGGCCTGTTGATCCCGATGGACGACCTGCTGAGCGCTGAGACGCTCGCCAACATCGAGCCCGGTCTGCTCGACAACGGCAAGGGCGCCGACGGCACCCAGTGGGCGGCTCCCGACATCGCGTCGGCCCGCATGCTCGTCTACAACACCGACCTGTTCGAGCAGGCCGGCATCGCCGAGGCCCCCAAGACGTGGGCCGAGATGGAGGCCGCCGCCAAGGCGATCTCCGACCTCGGTGAGGACATCTACGGCTACGGCATGCCGCTGGGCGCCGAAGAGGCGCAGGTCGAGTCGTCGCTGTGGCTGTGGGGCGCAGGTGGCACCTGGGTCGACGGCGAGAACCTCGTCGCGAACACCCCGGCCGCCGTCGAGGCCTTCACCCAGATGAAGAAGATGTTCGACCAGGGCCTGACCCAGCCGAACCTCGAGGATGACCGCCAGGCCACCACCGACCTGCTCGCCGCCGGCAAGCTCGGCATGGCCGTCGGCCACGGCCAGGTCGTCAAGGACGCCAGCGACAAGGGCATCAACGTCAAGCTCGCGCCCGTTCCCTCCAAGGACGGCTCCGGTGTGGCCACCGGCGTGACCGACTTCATCCTCGCCTTCGACAACAAGGACGAGGCCCGCAAGGCCGCGACCGCCGCCTACCTCGACCTGTTCTACTCCGACGAGCTGTACGAGCCCTGGTACAAGGGCACCGCACTGCTCCCGGTGACCAAGACCTCGATCGAGGCGGCCAAGGCCGGCGCCACCGAGACCGACGCGGCCTTCCTGGACGCGATGGACATCGTGAAGTTCCAGCCCGTCTCCAACCCGCAGTGGGACGCCCTCCAGGCCGCCCTGAAGGCCAACGCCTTCCGCGTCGGCACCGAGGATCCGCAGGCGGTCCTCGACCAGGTCGAGGCGCAGGTCGCAGCGCAGGCCTGATCTCCACCACGGCATGCGGGGGTGGAGGGCGCCAGCCCGCCACCCCCGCATCCATGAGCGAACCGAGAAGGGACGACGACGGTGTCCTTGACTGCCACACCCCAGATGGTGAACCAGGCCAAGAAGCGCAAGACCTCCGCGTGGGGTGACTCGCTGCGCGCGCTCCCGTGGCTGTTGCCGACGTTGGTCCTGATCGCGGCCGTGGTGCTCTACCCGGCCTATCTGATGATCCGGACGTCCTTCTTCAAGTACAACGCCATGGGCATCCAGCGCAGCCCGGACCCGGTCGGCCTGGAGAACTACATCGGCCGCGGCGGCGCACTCACGTTCCCCGGCGTCCCCATCGAGCGCATCCTGATCAACACCGTCGTGTGGGTGGTGGTGGTCGTGTTCGTGACGCTGCTGATCAGCCTGCTCATCGCCCAGTTCCTGAACAAGCCCTTCCGCGGGCGCAAGCTGCTGCGCCTGTTCGTCATCCTCCCGTGGGCGTGTTCGGTCGTCATGACCACGACCGTCTTCCGCTACGGCCTCCAGCAAGAAACCGGCCTGTTCAACCGCTTCCTCGTCGATGTGGGCATCCTGGACCGCGCGGTCGCGTGGACGAAGGACCCGACCGCGGCCTTCTGGATCGCCGTGTTCGTGGCCGTCTACGTGTCGTTGCCGTTCACCACCTACACGATCCTCGCGGGCCTGCAGTCGGTCTCCAAGGACGTCCTCGAGGCCGCCCACGTCGACGGCGCCAACGCCGTCCAGCGCTACTGGTCGATCGTCCTGCCGCTGCTGCGGCCCTCGATCGCCGTGGCCGCGCTGATCAACATCATCAACGTCTTCAACTCGCTGCCGATCCTGCGCATCCTGCAGGAGACCCCCGGCTACCACACCGGCCACATCACGACCACGCTGATGTACGAGTACCAGACGGCGCTGGGCCCCGGCGTCTCGTCGGCCCTGTCGGTGCTCAACTTCTTGTTCTGCCTGGTCATCATCGCGATCTACCTGGCCATCGTCCAGCCCACGAAGGAGGTGGCCTGAGCCATGGCGACCAAGCGCACGACTCCCATCCGGGCCCAGGACATCCCGCACGAGCACACCATCAAGGGCGGCATCGACAAGAAGCCCAACCTGATCGGCGTCGTCCTCGGGGCGTTCGCCCTCGTGGTGTTCTTCGGGTTCCCCTACGTCTTGATGTTCGTCACCTCGCTGAAGACCCGCCTCGAGGTCACCGACATCCCGCCGGCCTACTTCCCGAGCAGCCCGCGCTGGTCGAACTACCTCGACGTGTGGTCTTCTGAGGTCAACCCCGCCTCCGCGCTGCTGTCCAGCTTCGTGATCGCCGGCGGCGCCACGCTGTTGGTGCTCCTCATCGCCACGCCCGCGGCCTACTACATCGCGCGCTTCCGGTTCCCCGGACGCCTGGTGTTCCTGCTGCTGGTCCTGTGCACGCAGATGCTCCAGCCCACCGTGCTCGCGGTCGGCCTGTTCCAGGAGTTCAAGGGCTGGCAGGGCACCTCGGTGTGGTTGGCCCTCATCCTGATCAACGGCACGTTCAACCTCAGCTTCGCCATCTGGATGATGCAGGCGTTCTTCGCCTCCGTCCCCAAGGAGATCGACGAGGCCGCCCAGATCGACGGCCTGGGCAAGCTCCAGACGATGTTCCGCATCTCGCTGCCGCTGGTGTGGCCCGGCATCGTGACCGCCATCATCTTCGTCTTCGTCAACTCGTGGAACGAGTACGCCGCCGCCCTCATCCTGGTCCGGGACAGCAGCCTGCAACCGCTCACCGTGGCCATGCCGCGCTTCCTGGGCCTGTACGTTCAGGACTGGCAGTACCTCTTCACCACGGCCCTGGTCGCCGTCGTCCCGGTGATCGTCCTGTTCGGCTTCATCGAGAAGCGGCTCATCGGCGGGTTGACCGCAGGGGCCGTCAAGTAGCAAACACCCCTCGTCCAGAAAGGCAAGACCGTGATCCAGTTCGGTACCGGTGGTTGGCGCGCCATCATCGGGGACGGTTTCACCAAGGCCAACGTCCGGCTCCTGATCCAGGGGCTGTGCGACCGGATGGCGTCCGAACAGGTGACGCAGCGGGGCGTGGTGGTCGGGTTCGACCGCCGCTTCCTGTCCCAGGAGGCCGCCGAGTGGGCGTGCGAGGTGTTCGCCGGCAACGGCGTCCCCGTCACCTACATCGGACGCCCCGCGCCCACCCCGATGTTCATGTGGACGGTCCGCAACAAGCAGACGCCCTACGGGATCGCGGTGACGGCGTCCCACAACCCCGCCCTCTACAACGGCATCAAGGTGTTCACCGAGGGCGGCCGGGACGCCGAGGCCGAGGTCACCCAGGAGCTGATGGACCACATCAACACCCTGACCGACGACGACGTCTTGGAGCTGCGCTTCGACACGGCCGTGGAGGAGGGGCTGATCACCACCCAGACCAGCCTCAACTGGTACCTGGACGCCATCCTCGACAAGCTCGACGTCGAGACCATCCGGCACCGGCACCTGCACATCGTGCTCGACCCGATGTTCGGCGTCGCCCAGACCAGCCTGCAGACGATCCTGATGACGGCCCGCTGCCAGGTGGACGTCATCAACGAGCGCCACGACACGCTGTTCGGCGGCCGGATGCCCTCGCCCAGCCGCGGCACGCTGGAGCACCTGCGCCAGACCGTCCTGGACCGCGACGCCGACCTCGGCATCGCCACCGACGGGGACGCCGACCGGCTCGGCATCATCGACGACACCGGCACCTTCCTGCACCCCAACCAGATCCTCGTGCTGCTGTACGAGTACCTGCTCACCGGCAAGGGCTGGACCGGGCCGGCCGTGCGCAACATGTCGACCACCCACCTGCTGGACCGGGTGGCCGAGGCGCACGGCGAGCAGTGCCACGAGGTGCCGGTCGGGTTCAAGTGGATCTCGGCGAAGATGGCCGAGACGGACGCCGTGATCGGCGGCGAGTCCTCCGGCGGCCTGACCGTGCGCGGGCACATCGCCGGCAAGGACGGCATCTACGCCGGCTCCCTGCTGGTGGAGATGGTCGCCGCCTCAGGCAAGAAGCTGTCCGAGCTGTGGGCCGACATCGTGGAGCGCTACGGCCAGCTCGAGATGGTCGAGAAGGCCTACACGTTCACCCCCGAGCGCCGCGCCGAACTGCAGGAGCGCGTGTTCGTCGACCAGGATCTGCCGGACTTCGCGGAGGTCCACGGCTCCTGGGGCGTCGACCACGTCACTTGGGACGACGGCGCCAAGATCTACTTCACTGAGGGCGGCTGGGCGACGATCCGCTTCTCGGGCACCGAACCGGTCCTGCGCGTCTTCGCCGAGATGGAGCATCTCGAGGACGCCGAGGCCGTCGCCGCCACCATCGCCGACCACCTGGGCCTGGAGGGCTGAGACCAATGGCAACGAACAAGGCCATCGTGATGGCGCGCGGGCTGGGCTCGCGCATGAAGAAGGACGCCGACGCGTCCCTGACCCCGGATCAGGCCGCAGCCGCGGCGTCCGGTGCGAAGGCGATGATGCCGCTGGGCGGGCGTCCGTTCCTGGACCACTCGTTGAGTCGGCTGGCGGACGCCGGACTGACCGAGGTGTGCCTGGTGATCGGCCCCGAGCACACGGGGGTGCGTGACTACTACGACTCCCTCGACCTGGAGCGGATCGAGATCTTCTACGCCGTGCAGGAGGAGCCGCGCGGTACGGCGGACGCCGTGGCCGCGGCCGGCTGGTTCGCCGGGAGCGACCAGGTGGTCGTCATCAACGGCGACAACCTCTACCCCACCGAGGCGCTGGCCACGCTGGCCCGCACCGACGGCTCGGCCACGGTCGGCTTCACGCCGGCGGGGCTGGTGGCCGGCAGCAACATCCCGGCCGACCGGATGACGGCCTTCGCCACGATCACCCCTGATGCGGACGGAGCCCTGGCCGAGATCGTCGAGAAGCCCACGCCCGAGCAGCTCGAGGAGTTCGGTCCCGACCGGTTGATCAGCATGAACTGCTGGCTGTTCACCCCGGCGATCTTCGACGCGTGCGCGCGTATCGAGGAGTCCGCGCGCGGCGAGCTCGAGATCGTGGACGCCGTGCGCCTGCTCGTCGCCGAGGGGGAACGCTTCGCGATCGTGCCGTCCGGTGACGGCGTGCTGGACCTGTCCTCGCGCGGCGACATCGCGTCGGTGGCGGCCCTGCTCGAGGACGCGGAGGTGAAGCTGTGAGCGCTGGAGCCTGGCGCGTCCCGGGCCGGATCGAGGTCTTCGGCAAGCACACCGACTATGCAGGCGGCAACGTCCTGATCGGTGCGTCCGAGCAGGCGGTGACGGCGGTGGCCCGCCCGGGTGATCAACCGGGCCTGGTGGCCCGCTCGTCCGCGTTCCCCGACCCGGTGAGCCTGGGGGGCGGCGCCGAGGCCGACCTGCCCGCCGGGCACTGGGGCCGGTATGTCGCCACCGCCTGGAACCGGCTGACCGCCAACTTCGGCCCCCTCCCGGACGCCGAGTTGTCCTTCTCCTCCGACCTGCCGCTGGCCTCGGGCATGAGCTCGTCCTCGGCGCTCGTGGTCGCCTCGGCGCTGGCGCTGGCCGACCTGGCCGGCCTGCGGGAGTCCGAGTTGTGGGCCGCCGAACTGGGCACCGACCGGCTGCGGTGGGCGTCCTACCTCGCCTCGGTCGAGAACGGCACCACCTTCGGGAGCCTCACCGGCAGCGCCGGCGTCGGCACCCGGGGCGGGTCCGAGGACCACACCGGCATGCTGTGCTCGCGCCCCGGTGAGCTGGGGCAGTTCGGGTTCGACCCCGTCGCGCGCCACCGCCACGTCGCCGTGCCGGCCGACCACGTCTTCGCGATCGCGGTGAGCGGGGTGTCGGCCGAGAAGACCGGCGCGGCCCAGGCGCAGTACAACCACGCCTCGGACGCCATCGCCGAGTCCCTGCGCCGCTGGAACGAGGCCACGGGACGCGGTGACCGGTCGCTGGCTGCCGCGGTGCGTTCCGACGACGCCGCGCTGGACCGGCTGGGCGGCCTGCTGGACGCCGACCTGCGCACGCGCGTGCAGCACTTCGTCACCGAGTCCGAGGAGCTGGTGCCCGCCGCGGCCGACGCCCTGGCCGCCGGCGACCTGGACGCCTTCGGTGCCGCCGCCGACACCTCGCAGCACCTGGCCGAGACGCTGCTGGGCAACCAGGTCCCGCAGACCGTCGCGCTGGCGTCCAGCGCCCGCGAGTTGGGGGCCGTGGCGGCGTCCGCGTTCGGGGCCGGCTTCGGCGGGAGCGTGTGGGCGTTGGTCCCGCGCTCGGGTGCCGAGGCGTTCGCCCGCACGTGGCTGGCCCGCCACACCAGCGCCTTCCCCGACTGCGCGGCCACCGCGTCCACGCTGGTGACCGAGGCGTCCGGGCCGGCCGTGCCGCTCGAGGGATGAGGGCGGTCCTGGGTCGCCCACTAGGGTGACGACGTGAAATTTCTGTTCCTGGGCGCCGGCGCGATCGGCACCTACCTCGGGGGCTCGCTCGCCGCGGGCGGCCACGAGGTCGGCTTCGTCGAGCAACCGGCCCCTGCCGAGGAGATCGCCCGCGCGGGGTTGACCATCGACTCTGCGGCGGGCTCGGCCACCGTGCGCGACGTGCGCCTGTTTCTCGACGCGGGCGAGGCGCTGGAGGCCGCCGACTGGGACGTGATCGTGTTCGCGTTGAAGTCCTTCGACACCGCGACTGCGCTGACCCAGCTCATGGACACCGGGCGTCCGTTGCCCGCCATCTTGTCGGTGCAGAACGGCGTCGACAACGAGGCCCTGATCGCCGCCCGGGTCGGCGCGGACGCCGTCATCGCCGGCACCGTGACCACCGCCATCGGCAAGCCCGGCATCGGCCACGTCGTGGAGGAGAAGCGCCGCGGCATCGGCATCGCGAAGGGACACCCGCTGGCCGCGCCGGTGGTCGCCGCCCTCAACGACGCCCGCCTGGGGGCGCGGCTGTTCGGGTCGGCAGGGTCGATGAAGTGGTCGAAGCTGCTGACGAACCTGCAGGGCAGCGCCACCTCGGCGATCCTGGACCTGCCGGTGGGGGCGATCTTCTCCGACCCGCGCCTGCTCGCGGTGGAGACCGCCTCCCTGCGCGAGTGCGTCGCCGTGATGCGCGCCCTCGGCCACGCCCCGGTCGACCTGCCGGGGACGCCCGTCCGCGCGCTGGCGTGGGCGGTGGAGAGGCTGCCCCAATCCGTCACGCGTCCGATCTTCACCAAGCTGCTCGGCGGGTCCCGGGGCCAGAAGATGCCGTCGCTGCACATCGACCTGCACGGCGGACGGGGCTTCTCCGAGGTCGGATTCCTGCACGGCGCCGTCGTGCGGCACGGCGCCTCCGTGGGCGTGCCCACCCCCGTGAACGCCGTCCTGACCTCCGTGCTGGAGGGCCTGACCGCCGGCACCGAGGACCTCGAAGCCTTCCGGCACCACCCCGAAGCCCTGCTGTCCCGCCTCCCCTGACGCCGAGGACCGGCGTTAGGCTGGACGGCATGACTGAGGTCCCCGACGGCTCCGACCCGCACGCCCTGGCCGCGTGGTTGTTCGACCTGGCTCGCCAGGGTGACGCCGCCCGGCTCGCCGCCTACGTGGACGCCGGAGCCCCGGTCGACCTCACCGACGCCGACGGCAACACCTTGCTGATGCTGGCGGCCTACCACGACCAGCCCGAGGTCGTCCGGGCGCTCATCGAGCGCGGCGCCGACGTGGACGCCCTCAACGCCCGCGGCCAGTCACCCCTGGCCGGGGCCGTGTTCAAGCAGGCGGACGCCGTGGTCGCGGCCTTGGTCGAGGCGGGCGCCGACCCCGACGCCGGGACGCCGACAGCCCGCGCCACGGCTCAGATGTTCGGACGCCCCGACCTGTTCGCCTGACCATGGACACCCTGCGCAGCATCGTGCTCTTCGTCGCCGCCGCGATCGCCGAGATCGGTGGCGCATGGCTGGTGTGGCAGGGCGTCCGCGAGCACCGCGGCTGGGTCTGGATCGGCGCCGGTGTCATCGCCCTGGGCCTGTACGGCTTCGTCGCCACCCTGCAGCCCGACGCCAACTTCGGACGCATCCTCGCCGCCTACGGGGGCGTGTTCGTGGCGGGTTCGCTGGCCTGGGGCATGGTCGTGGACGGCTTCCGCCCCGACCGCTACGACGTCATCGGCGCCCTGATCTGCCTCGTCGGCGTCGCGGTGATCATGTACGCGCCGCGCCCCGCCTGATCCGCCCCGGACCCACGCGCGGCATCACGAACCGCTCGATGCCGCGGAAGACCGCCGCGAACGGCGCCAACGACGCTGCCGCAACACCGGCCCGACGAGGCAGGACGCCGCGGGTTGCGAGCCGGTTGCCGATCTGGGCGAACAGTCCGATCGCGGCCGGTACGGGCCGGATGAACAGGGTCACCTCGTCGATCAGCCCGTCCGCGTCGAGGTGCAGCCACTGGATCTCCTCCAGGTTGTGCCCGTCGAGGGTGTTCGTGCCGTGCACGACCCAGTCGTCGCCGTGGCCGGTGACCCGGGTGATCTCGATGTCGGACAGCAGGTCGAACGCGGCACCGAAGACGTGACCCACGGCGTCCGGACCGGTGAAGGTGAACGCGTCGGTCAGGGGCGAGCGCAGGACGACCGTGGGCGCGAGCTGGGCGCGCATGGCGTCCAGCTCGAGGTGGCGGTCGGCCTCGACCCAGGCAGCGATGGCGGCGGGCAGGGATGGGGGTGTTGTCATGACACCATCCTGCCGCCCAGCGACTCCCCCGTGCCCATAACGCGGTTCCTCCCTCACAACGCCGATCCGATCCGCGTTGTGAGGGAGGAAGCGCGTTGCGAACCTCAGGGCACCAGCAGCGGGATCACCAGCGAGATGGTCAGGCCGGTCAGCCCCATCGCCAGGCCCGAGAAGGCGCCCTGGGTCTCGCCCTCTTGGAACGCGCGCGACGTCCCGATGCCGTGCGAGGCCACGCCCAGGGCCAGGCCGCGCGCCCGCGGGTCGGTGATGCGCGCCAGCGTCAGCACCCACGGACCCATCACCGCGCCCGCCAACCCCGCCACCATCACGAACATCACCGCCACCGGCGCCCAGCCGCCCAGCGACTCGGCCAGCGCCATCGCGATCGGCGTCGTGGACGACTTCGGCGCCATTGAGAGGGCCAACTCCTCCGAACCGCCCAGCCAGACCGTCAGCCAGTAGCCGGCCAGGATCGAGAACACCGACCCCACGACCACCACGCCCAGCACCATCGCCGCGGCCTCCTTCACGCGCGCCGCCTGGTGGTAGAGCGGCAGCGCGAGCGCCACGGTCGCCGGCCCGAGCAGGAAGGTCAGGACGCCGGCACCGTCGGCGTACACCTCGTAGTCGATGCCCAGCACGACCAAGAGTCCCCCGATCACCGCGGCGGCGACCAGCAACGGGGTCAGCAGCGGGTGGCGTCCGGACTTCTCCCACACCTTGTCGGCGGCCCAGTAGGTGCCCACGGTCACGGTGAGAGCGAACAGCGGCGAGGTCGACAGCCACGCCCAGGTCTCGGCGAACCTCACGCCGCCACCTCCCCGGTACCCGAGTCTCCCCCACCGGACGCCCCGGGCGGCCCCGACGCCCCGCGCCCACGGCGTCCGGGCCGCAACAGCATGGCCAGCCACCCGACCAGCACGAACGTCAGCAGCCACGACACCAGCGAGGCGACCACCGCGGGCAGCCACTGGGAGGCGATCTGCGGACCGTACGCGATGAAGCCGACGGTGCTGGGCAGGAACATGATTGGCAGGTAGTGCACCAGCGTGGACGCCGCACGCACCGTCGACGTGTCCTCGCGCGGGCGTCGCCACAGCAGCCAGCAGAAGAACAGCACCATGCCCACGACGGGTCCGGGCACGGGGACGCCCGTCAGCCGCACCAGCACCTCGCCGAGCAGCTGACAAGCGAGGATGATCGCGAGTCCACCGAGCATGCTGGCCATCCTCGCACCGCGTCCGACCCTGAGCCGTCCCCCAATCTCACAGCGGACGCCCCAAGCGAGCGGCAGCGTGTGGTTGGCTGGCGCCATCCCCCCGCACGAAGGATGATGCGATGACCTCGAACGAGCTGGAGCGGCGACGCACTCGCCGGACGCGTCTGGTCACGGCGGGCGCCTGGACGGTCACCGGCGCCGTGGCGGACGGGAGGATCTCGCGCATCGCGACCCAGTC
>JAUNSA010000241.1 GCA_030539405.1 Propionibacteriaceae bacterium | reverse complement strand
GCTGCTCGGGGGTCAGCCGGGGCAGCACCCCGAGCCGGAGCGAGGCCCGGGCCAGTGGTCCCCGGATGGTGGTCACGCCGGCCCCTCCGGCGCCGAGCTGCTCGACCACGTCCTGGACGACCCGCTCGTTGGCGGTGGCGGTCGTGGCCAGGACCGGGGTGCCCTCCGGCAGGGTCTCCAGCAGGGTGCGGATGCGGCGGTAGTCGGGACGGAAGTCGTGCCCCCAGTCGCTGATGCAGTGGGCCTCGTCGACCACGAGCAGGCCGCAGCGACGCGCGAGGTCGGGCAGCTGCTCGTCGCGGAAGCGCGGGTTGTTGAGGCGCTCGGGGCTGACCAGCAGCACGTCGACCTCGTCGGCGGCCAGCGCGGCGCGCACGTCGTCCCAGTCGGTGGCGTTGGCCGAGTTCATCGTCACGGCCCGCACCCCGGCGCGGGAGGCGGCCGCGATCTGGTCGCGCATCAGCGCCAGCAGCGGGGAGACGATCACGGTCGGGCCGGCACCCTGGGCCCGGCGCAGCGCCGTCGCCACGAAGTAGACGGCCGACTTGCCCCAGCCGGTGCGCTGCACCACCAGCACCCGGGACCGGTCCTGGACGAGCGCCTGCACGGCGTCCAGCTGGCCGTCGCGGAACTGCGCGTCCTCGCGGCCGACGAGGCGGCGGAGAGCGACGAGGGCGTCCTCGACGATGGTGCCGCTGGTCTCCTGGGTGACTGACATGCCCACGACGTTAACCGCCCCCACCGACAACCCCACCACTCGTCCACAACCAGCCCCACCTCGTCGTCCCCGACCGGCCGGGCGCACGTTCGACAACCGGCCCCCGCCGCGCGTTCACCTTCCTGATCCGCCGCCGATGTGGTGCGATGGTGGGATGACCGAGTCCAACGACCTCATCCCCGAGGACCCGCTGCTGCCCCCGTCCGAGACCGAGACTGACCTGTTGTCGGCCCGGGTCGAGGGCCCCGAGGACCACGAGGGGATGGCCGCCCTCTGGCGCGCCACCATGGGCCTGCCGCACTGGTGGTTCATCGCCGTGGGCGAGGAGGGCGTGGAGTCACCGGCCGCGGCCACGATCGACGGCCAGCTCATGCTGCTGACGTTCACCAACTCCGAGCGGGCCCGCCACTTTGCGGTGCAGAACGGCATGATCGCCCCCAGCGAGGACCTGCGCGCCATCGCCCTGCCGCCGCAGGAGGTCGTCGAGACCGCTGGCGCCTACGCCCAGGCCGACATCGCCGGGCTCATGTTCGACCCGCACCTGGCGGGCTACTTCATCCCCTCCGAGCAGCTGCCCATCGTCTGGGAGGCCATCGGCGCCGGGGACGACGACAGCC
Source organism: Propionibacteriaceae bacterium (assembly GCA_030539405.1). Taxonomy (GTDB): domain Bacteria; phylum Actinomycetota; class Actinomycetes; order Propionibacteriales; family Propionibacteriaceae; genus Propioniciclava. The sequence goes on along the minus strand of JAUNSA010000241.1, from coordinate 887 downwards.
CCAGCCCCGCGGACGTCCCACAGGGCTGAGGCTGTCGAGGTCGGGGCCGGTCGTCCCGGATCCGGCCCCCTCGCGTCCCGGTCAGCGACCGGGGATGACCAGCGTCTGACCGACGGCGATGCCGGTGTCGCTGAGGTTGTTGGCGCGCTGGATGTCGGTGATCGCCTGAGACAGCGGCACGCCGGGCAGCTGCTCCGCCGCGATCTGCGACAGGGTCATGCCGGGCTCGACGACCATGGCCGAGCTGGCCGAGGCCGGGCCCCAGGTGCCGAGCACCGAGGCCAGCACCAGGGCGACGATCAGGGTGACGGTGCTCGTCACGGCGAGCCGGCCGCGGCGCGTGATCCGCAGGGACCGCGGACGGCGACGCTCGTCGGCCGAGACCAGGCGCAGGTGACCGCCCGGGCGGCGGACGCCGGCTCGGGGTGCCGCGGGGGTGGCGGAGAGGTCCTGCAGGTCGATCGCGATTGCGCTCATCGTTGTCCTCCTCAGACTCGGACGCGTGTGCGATAGCACGTCTGTCCTAGTTGTAGCACGAACGTACGAGATTGTCGACACGCCCGTCGAACAGATGTTTGCTCGACGCGCCTCCGGCTCGTACGATGGGGTCATGTCAGGAACTGAACCATCGACCACTGACAGACCTTCTGACCTGGCCTGATCGGCCAGGACCTGGCAGGCAGAAGAGACACGGGACGGACGAAGATGGCCACGATTCACGAGATGCCCGACCGCGACGGCGGCGCCAAGCTCACCAACCGGCAGCGGAGGGTGCTCGACGTCATCCGCGACTCCGTGGACGCGCGTGGCTACCCGCCCAGCCTCCGGGAGATCGGCGAGGCGGTGGGGCTGACCTCACCCAGCTCGGTCGCCCACCAGCTCAAGAT
>JAUNSA010000003.1:31661-44011 GCA_030539405.1 Propionibacteriaceae bacterium | reverse complement strand
CCGTCGGCGATGAGTTCGTTGGTGTCGAGGTCCTCGGCGGTCACCTCGCCGTAGGGTCGATTGGCGTCGGCGGCCTCGACCGCGTCCTGGTCCTCGATGCCGTCGTAGCTGCCGTCGTTCGCGTCGATGCTCATGGCCCCCAGCCTGACAAGGCCCCCCGCCGGATTCAAGAGCTGAGGCGGGTGCGGCGATCCTGAGTAGTACTTAAGTGTGAATCTCGCGCTGTTTCCCCTCGCCCAAAGGCTGGATTTTGGGGCTGGATCGGGGCGGGGGGAGGCCTCCCCCTGTTGGAGTTCACAGGAAATTCTTAGAATCGGATCATGCGAACTCCGACAGCCTTGGACGCCATGGCGCGATGGCTCGTCCTCACCTTGGCGGGGGTCGGTCTGTTCGCACTCATGCCGGGCCCGCTCGCCGGGCCGACCTCGGCACGGTGGTTGGCGTCGCTCAGCCCCATGCAGGTGCTGGCTGCCGTGATGATCGCCCTGGCCTGGCTGCTGTTCGCCTGGCACATCCTGCAGGCCCGTCACCTCTGGCTCCGCGACGGAGTTGGGCTCGCTCTGGCGGCGTCCGCTGCGCTGGCACTCGTCGCCTGCGTCGCCGCGTTCGTGATCGGTGTCGCGGCGTCCATGGTCGGTGCCCTGATCGTGGCGACCGGCCTCAACATCGCCCTGTGCGCGCGGATCGACGCACTCACGCGCCGGGGCCCACTTCCTCCGCGCCGCAGGCGTCGCACCGTCAGGCCCGCCCCCGCCGCCCAGTGAAGAGCAGGCGGTGAGAGCCAGCCGTTCTGGGGCGTGAGGGGCAGAAAAGCTCAGAGGTAGGCGTCCAGCGCCTTGACGATCGCGCCCTTGCTCTTGCTGCCGGTGAGCGACGTGACGACCTCGCCGTTGACGAACAACTGCAGCGTCGGGATGCTCATGATGCCGTAGGACATCGGGGTGTTGGGGTTGTCGTTGGTGTCGAGCTTCACGAACGTGATCTTGTCGCCGTACTCACCTGCCAGCTCCTCGATGATGGGAGCAATCTGCTTGCAGGGGGCGCACCAGTCGGCCCAGTAGTCGACCAGGACGGGCTTGCTGGACTTCAGGACCTCGTCGGCGAACGTGGCATCGGTGACGGCGGCGACCATGGGGACTCCTTGCGTGATCAGTGGCTCGTGCTGTGTTGGAGATTCCATGCTAACCCCGCCCTGTGACATTTCATTCCAGGAGGTAGGTCCCCCGTACCCTGCCCCCATGGAGTGGCTGAAGATCGGCGAGGTTGCCCGGCGGACGGGGCTCACCCACCGCACCCTGCGGCACTACGACGACCTCGGATTGCTCGTCCCGTCGGGGCGATCGGGCGGTGACTACCGGCTGTACGCGCCCGAAGACCTCGAACGGCTGCTGTCCATCCAGCACCTGAAGTCGCTGGGGATGGGACTCGATGAGATCGGGCGCGCCCTGGACGACCCGGCCTTCGACGCCACCGAGGCGCTCGCTCGGCACGCAGCGCTGGTCGAGGGACGCATCGCCGCCGAGCAGGACCTCCTCGCGCGGCTCCGCCGACTCCAGGAAGCCTCCGGAACGTGGGACGAGGTCCTCGAGGCCATCGCCCTGACCGAACGCCTCCGCCACCCCGACGCCTGGGTCAGGTTCCGTACGGCGCTGGGTGCCTCCACCGAGGTCAGCGTGGACGAGCTCCTGGACGCCCTGCGCGACGAGCCGGAGGCCGGCGTCCGCGAAGTGCTCACCTGGGCGGTCGTCCAGCACGGTCCGGTCGCGCTGGACGCCGTGACCGCGAGCCTGGCCGACCCGGACCCGGGCGTCCGCAAGCAGATGGCCCACGTCCTGGGCAAGCTGGCCGATCCGGACGCCGTCCCGGCGCTGGTGGGGTTGCTGGGCGACGACCCCGACGTGGCTGCCAAGGCCGCCTTCGGGTTGGGGCAGATTGGCGGTCCGGACGCCGCGGGCGCATTGGCGGAGGTGCTCGGGTCGGGCGGCTCAGTCCTGCGGGCGACCGTGGTGACGGCGCTCGGTGGCCTTGGTGCGGACGCCGTGGGTCCGGTCCTGGGACGCGTGGAAGCCCCCTCGGCGGCCGTACGGGCCGATGCCGCCGAGGTGCTCGGCGCGCTCGGCGACGACCGCGCGGTGCCCGCACTCGAGGAGTTGCTGGGCGACGCCGAGGAGGACGTCCGGATCACCGCCCTGATGGCGCTGGGTGCACTCGGCGGGCCAGCCGCCGCGCGAGCGATCGGTTCTGCCCAGGACGCCCCGGGCCGGACCGGTTCCCTCGCGCGGCGACTGACCCCGCCGTCCGAGGCTGTACTGGACCTCATCCGCGCCAGTGAGCCCCGCTGAGCCAGTCACTCACGAAGTGGCTGGGAAGCCCAAGGCTTCTAGCTCGGCGTCGACCTCCGGCCCAGTGGCGCCGGCCAAGCCCATGAAGCGCTCGCGCACTGCTGCGGGCGCGCCAGAGACGCGTGCAAGATCGGCCGCGGCACGCTCGCGCCGCTCGACGTAGTCCTGGATGTCGCTCAAGGTGCAACGACGATGCGAACCCACGTAGTGGGATGCCAAGAGCCCTTCGGTCATCAGCTTGGTGACGAAGGGGCGGCTCACGTTCAGCAGCTTGGCTGCCTGGGACGTCGTCAAGTCCTTCTCAGCGGTGAAGACCGTCACGTCCTCGCCGTCGAGCACAGCTTGCAGGAGATTCTCCAGCATGATCGCGAGCGCGGAGCCGTCAGGGAGGTCGCGGACCGCGTCGCGGACGCGCACGATGTCGGCCTTGTCCACGTGGGCAGCGATCAACGATTGCGTCATGATGAATCTCCACTTGCTCGAGGTCTGGGCACCACATCCGGGAACCCACAACTGAAATAACTGTAACCAGTGGAACAAGTGAAAGCAAGCTGTGCTCGAGTGGGGTGCTCAGTCCAGGAAGCGCTTGGCCACCGCGCTGACGACCGGGTCGGTTGCGCTGCTGAGCGTCTCCAGGGCCGGGCGGGCGGCCTCGCCGAGCTGACCCAGCGCTGACACCGCGGCCAGCCGGACGGCGTCCGACTCGTCGTTGGCTTGGGTGGCGTCGTTGGCCAGGTTGGCCAGGGCGTCGACAGCGGACGCCGCGTCCTCGCCGAGGTGCCCCAGGGCGTCCGCCGCGTGTTCGCGCACGGCGGCGTCGGAGTCGGACAGCGCCGTGGTGAGGGCGGGGACGGCCGCGGATCCGAAGCGGTGGAAGGCGGCCGTGAGCGCGTCGCGCTGCAGGGCGTCGCCGTCGCCGAGGCGGCCGGTGAGGGCGTCCAATGCCTTCTCGGTCTGCTCGCTGCCCGCATGGGCCACGGCGCGGTAGGCCTTGAGGGCCACGTCGACGTCCTGGTCGGCCACCAGGGGCGTCAGGGCGTCGAGGTGCGCCGGGTCGCCCACCTTGCTGAGGATGTGCGCTCCCGTACGCCGCAGGTGCGGGTCGGCGTCGGTCAGCATCGCGAGGACCTCGGGCAGCGCGGTGTCGATGTGCTGCACCGTGGCCCAGGTGAGCGTCTCGTGGACGCCGCAGCCGGGGGTCTCCGCGCGCAGGCGCTGCAGGATGCCGGGCACGACGGCCGGGTCCTTGAGGGTGCCGAGGGTCATTGCCGCCTGGCGACGCTCGGTCTCGGTGCGCATCCCGCTCGTGCCCTCCTGGGTGGGGGCATCGAGGATCGCGAGCAACTGGTCAATGGTGTGGTTGGTCATGGTGTCCACCTCCTGCTCAGCACGCTAAACCCTCACGTGACGTGAGACTCAAGTCGTTGGCCGGTCGTCGGCGGCCGTACCGCCGGTCCTCGGCAATTCAACCGCCGGTCCTCGGCGTCTGTACCGCCGGTCCTCGGCGTCAGTCGGCGCGGGCGAAGGCCTTCTCGGTGAGGACCGCGTCGGCGAGGCCGGCGAGGTAGCGCTCGGCGTCCAGGGCGGCGGAGCAGCCGGTGCCGGCTGCGGTGATCGCCTGCCGGTAGGTGTGGTCGACCAGGTCGCCGCAGGCGAAGACGCCCGCCAGGTTGGTGGCCGTCGAGCCGGGCTGGACGAGGACGTACCCCTCGGCGTCCAGGTCGACCTGCCCGGCCACCAGCTCGGAGCGCGGGTCGTGACCGATCGCCACGAACACGCCCTGGACCTCGAGGTCGCGGGTCTCGTCGGTGACGGTGTCGCGCAGGGTGATCGACTCCACGGAGTTCTCGCCGTTGATCGACTCGACCACCGAGTTCCAGGCGAACTCGACCTTCGGATCGGCCTCGGCGCGCTCGGCCATGATCTTGGACGCCCGCAGCTCGTCGCGGCGGTGCACCATCGTGACCGAGGTGCCGAAGCGGGACAGGAACGTCGCCTCCTCCACGGCGGAGTCGCCGCCGCCGATGACGGCGATCGGCTTGTCGCGGAAGAAGAATCCGTCGCAGGTGGCGCACCACGACACGCCCTTGCCGGACAGCTTGTCCTCCCCGGGGACGCCGAGGCGGCGGTAGCCCGACCCCATGGCCAGGACGACGGCCTTGGCGCGGTACTCGGTGCCCGCGGCGTCCTTCACGACCTTGATCGGGCCGGTGAGGTCCACTTCGGTGACGTCATCGTCGACCAGCTCGGCGCCGAAGCGCTCGGCCTGGGCCTTCATGTTCATCATCAGGTCCGGGCCCATGATGCCCTCGGGGAAGCCGGGGAAGTTCTCGACCTCGGTGGTGTTCATCAGCGCACCGCCGGCGTCGACCGCGCCGGTGAACATCAGCGGCTCCAACGAGGCTCGCGCCGCGTAGATCGCCGCGGTGTAACCCGCCGGGCCGGAACCGATGATGATGATCTCGCGGACGTCGTTCATGTTCTTCTCCAACTCCCCGTCGCCGGGATTTGTTCCGTCAGGGGCTGACCCGAATCTCGTGGATGGATCCCACATAGTTTGCCCCGTCGCGGGGCATGGCCGTGATGTAGACCAACAACCAACGCGTCTGCACCGCTTCGGGCAGCTTCACCTCGACCGCCCCGGTGGACGCCGTGAACCCTTCCAACCGGCGCCACTCGTCACGGCTGCCCATCGGCACCTCGGTCACCGCCAGGTCGGCAGGGACGCGAATCTCGGCGCTGGTCGCGCCCGACCCCACGTCGACGGTGACCCAGGACACGTCCCTGACCGCGCCCAGGTCGACGACGACGCCGGCGCCGGGCTTGCGGCCGTTGAAGTTGGAGGAGCGTCCGTAGCGTTCGGTCGTCCAGGCGGTGCTGGGGTCGCCGTCCATGACGAACCGCGCCTGGTCGGGGTTCTCGACGCCGTCACCACCGTCGGCCGGCGGGTCGAAGTCACGGGCCGACACCAACGCATAGGGCGTCGTGGGTTTCACCGGCAGCGCACGCGACCGGTTGAACTGGTTGACGAACACCACGGCCAGGCTGACCACGAGCACCACGACGAAGGCCCCGAACAGGAAGCCCTGCCAGCGTCGCGTCGGCTCCGGGGACGCTGCCTGCGGTGACACCCGGATGGGGGAGCGTGGCGGCGGGACCGGCGTGAACGGGTGCGAGGGGGACGCGTCGTCCTCGGCCGCGAGGTCCTCGATCCAGAACGCCTGCGTGGAGATCTCGGTGCCGTCATCATCGTCGGCGACGCCCTCGTCCGGCGCCGCCTCCGTCCGCGGGGCGTTGCCCCACGGTGGGGCCGGCACGGCGTCCGGCCGGGAGTGCAGGGGGCCGGTCGATTCCGACTCGTCCGCGTCGGTGAAGGGGTCGTGCGCGGCGGTGGCGTCCTCGGCCGGGACGGGGGCGACGACCGCGCCCGTCATCGAGGTGGCAGCGAGCGGGGAGGCCAACAGGTCGGTGGGCCGTGCCTTCGGCGCGGTGATGCGGACGTGCTCGATCGGGTAGCGCAGGCGCGACTCCAGTTGGTGCGCGGCGTCCTGACCGCCCAGGACCGTCGACAGCGCGACCGCGATGTCGGAGGCCGTCTCCAGGCGGGTGGCCCGCCCGCGCGGCACCGGCGACAGGATGCGGTCGGCGATGTCGGACAGCGCCAGCGAGATCTTCCGCCGCGCCTGGTGGGCGGGGACCGGGCGGCCCTTGCCGTCCAACGGCGCAGACCGCAGTCCGTACGCTGCCGGACCGGGCCAGTGGCCGGTCAGCGACGCGTACAACAGCGAGCCCAGGCCCAGGGCGTCCGCCTGTTCGGGGTTGGTCGTCGCCGGGGCCGGGTGCAGGGCGTGCTCCACGAGGAAGCCGACGATCTTCACGTTGCCGGACGCCGTGATGACGACCGTGTCGGGGTTCAACTGGCGGTGGTAGAGGCCCTGGGCGTGCATCGAAACCAGACCGGCCGCGACCTCGCGGACCACCCAGGCCGCCTCGACGTCCGACAGCGGCCCCTGCTGCAGGGCCAGCTCCAGCGACTGGCCGGGGGCGTACTCGCACACGATGTAGGAGCCGTGCTCGCCGGTCTCGTCCAAGGTGGCGTCCCAGACCCGCAGGTAGCGGCTGTCCACGGCCTGGGCGGCCTGGCGTGCCTGGTCGAGGATCTCCAGGACGCGGGGCTCGTCCGGGTCCAGGATGTGCATCAGGACGGGGCGGGAGAGGTTGAGGTCCCAGGCCCGCCAGGTGACAGTGGAGCCGCGCCGGTTGAGTGCCTGGTCGAGCCGGAAGCGGCCATCCAGGACGTCGCCGGGGTTGTTGTGCGGGCCGGTGTCGGCGCGCTGCTGGGCGACGGTCCCCTCGGACGGGTCGGGGTAGGCCAGCAGCGCCTGCTCGGTCCGTTCCGTGGTGGCCTCGACCGCTTCCTCGACCCCGACCGGGCTGGGATCCTCGGCGGGCGTCGCCCCGCGTCGGCGCAGCACGGCCAGCAACTGGGTGCTCTCCTCGATGCCGAGCCGCTTGGCGACGAAGAAGAAGCTCAGGGCGGCCAGCGCGATCGCGCCGACGAAGACTGCCGCCACCACCCCGAACGACCGGCCGGACGCCCACGCCGCGGCCACGCCGGCGATCAGCGCACCGGGCAGGATGGCCAGCAACAACTGGGACGTGTGCCGCACGACCTCATCCCCCGATAGGGCCGGCAGCCGGCGCTTCAGGGCCCGGTGGGTCAGCCAGGCGCCCGCCGCGTAGGCCAGCGCGTACGCCAGCGCGAGGCGCGGCGCGACGGTGGCCGGGTTGGGGTCGAGCGCGACCAGGCCCAGCGCGATCACGATGTTGACCGCCGAGATGGCGATCTGGATGAGGAAGGGCGTGCGGGTGTCCTCCAGGGCGTAGAAGCCGCGCAGGTGGACGTACTGCATCGTGTACGGGATGAGCCCCACCGCGAAGGCCATCAGCGTCCAGCCGATGAACGGCCACGTCTCGGCGTTCGCCCCGTGGCCGAAGGCCAGGCGCGCGAACGGCAGGCCGAGGGCGATGAAGCCCAGGCTGGCCGGGACGAGGAAGGTGAGGGCGAGCCGCAGCGTCCGGGTCGTCTCGGCAGCCACGCCGGCCAGGTCGTGGGCGGCCGCCAGGCGGGACGCCGACGGCAGCATCGCCGTGGCCAGCGAGACGGTCAGCAGCGAGTGGGGCAGGATCCAGACGAGGTAGGCGGTGTTGTAGGCCGTGAGCCCGGCACCCGGCTGTGCCCCGGGCGTCCCGGTCGCGCCGGTGGCCAGGTTGCTGACGACCGCCTGGACGATGATGGTGAGAAGGACGTAGCCGAGCATCCACTTGGCGAGGTGGAAGGTCGCGCCGAGCCCGTGCCCGCGCAGGTCGAAGCGCGGCCGGTAGCGGAATCCGATCGCCTTCATGGCGGGGACCAGCGCGAGGGTCTGCACGATGATGCCCAGGGTCGAGCCGATGCCGAGCAGGAACACCTGCGCGTCGGTGAACGGGGCCCCCTCGGCCGCCGAGGTGCCCCACACCACGAGGTAGAGGCCCAGCACGGCGATGCCGACCAGGTTGTTCAGGATGGGCGCCCACATCATCGGGCCGAACTTGTCGCGCGCGTTCAGCACCTGCCCGATCAGGAAGAACGCCCCGAAGAAGAACAACTGGGGCATGGTGAGGGCGGCCAGCAGGACGAGCTGGGTCCAGTGGGCGGCCATGTCGGGGGCCAGCCACGCGGCATTCGTCCACGGCCGGATCACCCAACCGGCCAGCGGTACGGCGAGCAGGGTCACGGCGCCGAGCACGACCAGGAAGGCGGTCATGATCCGGTTGATGAATGCCTCGCCGCCGTCGGCGTCGCTCTTGGTGTGCCGGACGATCTGCGGCACGAGCACCGTGTTGAGCGCCCCACCGGCGAGGATCATGTAGAGGCTGTTGGGGACGAGCGTGGCCACCGAGTAGGCGTCCGCCAGCGCGGTGCCCGAGCCGAGCACGACCACCAGCAACAGGCCCTTGACGAAGCCGAGCACGCGGCTGATCAGGGTGCCGGACGCCATCACCGCGGTCGCCCGCATGAGCCGGCCGCTGGCGGCCTGCGGCGTCCGCTGGTTGCCCTCAGGCATGCTCGCCCTTCCCGTGCTTGCGCACCTGCCGGATCCGGTGGGCGGTCGTCGCCACGAGCACCACGCCCGAGACGCCGACCAGGACCCACCCGATGATGCCCACATTGGTCGTCTCGACCACGATCTCGCGGTCAGGGGTCAGCCTATGGCCCGACAGCGTCTCGACGTGGACGCGCGCGCGGACGACGCCGCCTCCCGCCGAGGCGGCCGACAACAGCACCGTGTTGGACGCCCCGGGCGCGATCTCGACCGACTCGGGCCCGGACAGGCGGATGCGTTGGGGGTTGTCGCCGACCACCGCGACGCGGACCGTCACCGGGTCGACCAGGTGGTTGGTGACGGTGACGGGGAACTCCGAGACGTCCCCGGTCATGGAGAAGCGGGGGCTGGCCTCCAGGCTGACGAAGTCCTCCCCGGCGCTGGCGCGGACCTCCTGGCTAGTCAGCCAGGCGTCCAGGCCGGTCGGGTTGGCCACCCACCACCGGGACGCCGCGCGTGCGGTCTGCGGGGCCACCGCCGCGTCCAGCCCGGAGCCGGGGGCGGCGTCGGCGTAGGTCGACAGGGCGGTCCGGAGGCGCTCGACCCGCCCCAGGAGGTCGCTGGTGACAGCGCTGCTCTCGGGGGCTGGGCTGGGGGCGTCCGGGCTCGGCGCCGGTTCGGGGTCGGGTTCTGGTGCCGGCGGCGGGGTCGAGGGGGTCTCGGACGCCGCGAGGAGGGCCGGGAGCCCCACGCGGCGGAAACCGATCGGCAGCGCGTCGTCCGGCGGTGCGGCGGTCGGCGTCCGGACCCAGCGCAGCTCACCCCCGGCCGCCCGCGCGAACGCGAACCGGACGGCCCGGCGGTTCAGGGGCGTGTCCGGCAGGAGGTCGGAGGTCATGGCCGCCGGATGGTCGGCCGCCGCCACCAGGGCCGGGCTGCCCCCGGCGTCCACGCGCAGGGTGGTGTCGCCCGCGCGTTCGGCGGCCTCGTCGGCGATCGCGATGATGGGGCGTCCGAACGGGGCGACGGACCGGATCGTCTCGGCGTCCACCCCGTCGACCAGGGCGACGCCCGGCCGGTCGTCGGCGTCGGAGGATTCCGAGGCCGCGCGCACGGCGTCCAGCACGGTGGTGGCGTCCAGGTCGGCCAGGGCGGGCACGTCGGGTGACCCGAACAGGCCGGACGCCCCCTCTCCCTGCAGGGCGTCGAGGCGGGCGAGCCACGCGGCGGCCGCCTCGGCACCGGTGCCGGCGGTGTTGCTGCCGTCGTCGGCCAGGACGCGGTAGCCGTCGGCCATGTCGGTGAGCTCCAGGAGCAGGGAGGGGTCGAGGACCCAGTCGGTCCGCCGGGCCTCGGCGTGGTCCATCAGGGCGTCGAGGCGTCCGGTGGTGATCTCGGTGGCGAGGGTCTCGTCGACGAAGAGGTCCTGCTTGACCTGGCGCGGTTCGGCGGAGAACTCGACCACCTCGGCGACCGGCAGGGTCCCCTCGGGGTGGGACGCCAGCGTGCGGGCCGAGCCGACCACGCGCTGGGTGCGATCCGTACCGCGTCCGATCGCGTCGACCCCGACCCACCAGGTGGCGTCGGTCTGGGTGAGCCCCAGGCCGGCCAGCGTCCCGGAGACGGTGAAGGGGCGGGACTCGCCCGGGGCGAGCGCGGTGTCGTCGGGGGTGAGGGTGGCGCGCTGGGACTCCTCGTCGACCCGGGCCGTGCCGGGCGTGGTGGTCTTGGCGGTGAGCGCCCCGTGCACGGCCGCGGCCGAGCGCAGCAGCGCGGAGGAGCGCCACAGGTCGACCCGCAGGTCGTCGAGCGGTTCGGTACCGCTGTTGGTGAGCGTGCCCGTCAGCGTGAGCCTGCTGTTGGTGATGGTGGCGTCGGTGAGCGTGATGTCGGCCTGGGCGGTGGTGGCGGCCACGGCCGGCGGGGGCACGGCCACCACTGGGGACAGCGCGAGGGGGAGCGCCAGCGCCAACCCTGCCCCGACGGCAGCCCAGCGGGGGCGGCGGCGTCCGGGCGGGGGGCAGATCACCCGCCCATCGTAGGCCGGTAGACTGGCCGATCGTGCCGAGCCTCTCCGTCGACCAGCGCCGCGCCCTCGATGCCGCCGCGCTGTCCACCCCGGTGATCCGCCGCGTGGCGGACGCCTTCGCTGCGGCCGGACACGAGCTCCACCTCGTGGGAGGGCCGGTGCGCGACGCGCTCATGGGGCGCGGCGTCCACGACCTCGACTTCACCACCGACGCGCGGCCGGACGCCATCGAGGCGATCCTGTCCGGCCTGACCCGTACGACGTGGGACATGGGCCGCGCGTTCGGCACCATCGGGGCGTCGGTGCGCGCCGGCTCCGACGAGCAGGTCGTCGAGGTGACCACCTTCCGGGCCGACTCCTACGACCCCTCCTCGCGCAAGCCGACCGTCTCGTTCGGCGACTCCCTGGTCGAGGACCTCGTCCGCCGCGACTTCACCGTGAACGCGATGGCCCTGTCGGTGGTGACCGGCGCGTTCGCCGACCCGCACGGGGGCCTGGCCGACCTGGCCGCCGGCGTGCTCGCGACGCCCTCGCCGCCGGAGGTTTCCTTCTCCGACGATCCGCTGCGGATGATGCGCGCCGCCCGGTTCGCCGCCCAGCTCGGCTTCACCCCGGACGCCGGCGTCGTCGACGCGATGACCGCGATGGCCGACCGGCTGTCGATCATCTCCGCCGAACGCCTGCGCGATGAGTTCTCGCGGCTGATGTTGGCGGACGCCCCGCGCCCCGGCCTCGACCTGATGGTGCGCACCGGGCTGGCCGACCACGTCGTCCCCGAGGTGGCCGCCCTGGTGCGGGAGGTCGACGAACATGGCCGCCACAAGGACATCTACCAGCACACCCTCACGGTGCTGGAGCAGTCGATCGACCTGGAGCGCGCCCGTGGGCACGCGCCCGATCTGATCGGACGGCTGGCCGCCGTGTTCCACGACATCGGCAAGCCCCGCACCAAGAAGTTCGAGGGCGGCGGCAAGGTCTCCTTCCACCACCACGACGTGGTCGGCGCCAAGATGACCAAGAAGCGGCTCACCGAGCTGCGGTTCTCCTCCGACGAGGTCAAGGCGGTCGCCAAGCTCGTCGAGCTGCACCTGCGCTTCCACGGCTACGCCGACGCCGACTGGACCGACTCGGCCGTGCGGCGCTACGTCCGCGACGCGGGCGACCAGTTGGAGCGACTGCACATCCTGACCCGCGCCGACTGCACGACCCGCAACCAGCGCAAGGCGAACCGGCTGCGCACGGCGTACGAGCAGTTGGAGTGGCGCATCGACGAGCTGGCCCAGGCCGAGGAGTTGGACGCGATCCGGCCCGACCTGGACGGCACGCAGATCATGGAGATCCTCGGGATCGCTCCCGGCCCGGTCGTGGGTCAGGCGTACAAGTTCCTGCTGGACAAGCGCATGGACGACGGGCCACTCGGCGAGGACCGCGCCCGTGAGGAGCTGCTGGCATGGTGGGCGGCTCGCTAGGCGCGCGGCTGGCTTCTGCCCCGGTGCTGCTGGTGGTCGTCGCGATCGCGTCGGTCCAATTCGGCTCGTCCCTGGCCAAGGACCTCTACACCGAGGCCGGCCCGCTGTCCGTGGCCTGGCTCCGCCTGCTGGGTGCGGCCGTGGTGTTGGGCCTGGTTTCGCGGCCACAGCTGAAGGAGCGCTCGGCCTCCGACTGGGCGTGGGTGGTGGCCTACGGGCTGTGCCTGGCCGGCATGAACGTGACCTTCTACCTGGCGATCGAGCGCATCCCGATCGGGATGGCCGTCACGCTGGAGTTCCTCGGCCCGCTCGGGGTCTCGGTGGCGTTGTCCCGCCGGGCCCGCGACCTGCTCTGGGTGGGCCTGGCCGCAATCGGGGTCGCGCTGCTGGGCTTCTCGCCCGGCGACCTCGACCCGGTCGGCGT
>JAUNSA010000003.1:0-31561 GCA_030539405.1 Propionibacteriaceae bacterium | reverse complement strand
GCTGCGGCGCTGTTCGCGCTGGGCGTCCTCGGCGAGACGCTGCGGCCGATCGAGATCCTCGCCATGGCGTGCGTGGTGGTCGCCTCGATCGGCGTGGTGCGGACCGCGCGCCGGTCAGCGCAGGCCGTTGGCCCACAGGTCGCGGAGTAGGGCGATCTCGGCGAGGTGGTGGATCGCCTCCCGGTGGATGTGCAGCACCAGCGTCTCCATCGGGTGCTCGGCCCAGGGGCCCTCAGCCTCGCCGACCGGACGCCCCAGCGCCTCCTCGTCCAAGCCCCGCACCCCGTCGACCCAGAGCCCGACCACGGCGTCGAGGCGGGCGAGGGCGTCCGCCGCCGTGCCGGGGTAGTCATAGGAGTCGTAGTCGACCGCCGGCCCCCCGAAGTGGGACCCCACGCGCGCGCCGAAGACCCCCACCAGGAGGTGGCCCAGCCGCCAGGCGATCGTGGTCACCGGTGCGGGCTCGGGCTCGGGGAACGCGAAGTCGATCGTGAAGTCGCCCGACCCCGCCTCGATGGGCGCGGTGCCGGTGCCGCGGGGGCGAAGGTTCCAGCCCGCCACGGGCTCCCAGAAGTACTCCTCGTCGCTCAGCCCGGCCAGACGTGGGCGGGCGTGGTTCTCCCAGTGCCAGGTGAACTGTTCGAGCAGGTGTCGGGTCGCCATGGCTTCAGTATCCACCGCGGACCTCCCGCGTGGGGGCCGTGCGGCGTAGGCTCGAAGCATGGCCAGACCCTCTGCCCTGCGGCTGTTGGTCGTCGACGACGACGCCCTGGTCCGTGAGGCGCTGGCGTCCTTCTTCGCCGGGCAACCCGACGTCACCGTCGTGGGGGAGGCCCACGACGGTCGCGAGGCGGTGGAGCGGTACGAGGTGCTCGCCCCCGATGTCGTTCTCATGGACCTGCAGATGCCCCGCCTGTCCGGCATCGACGCGACGCGGCAGATCTGCACCCGGCACCCGAGCGCGTGCATTGTGGCCATGACGACCTTCGGCACCCGCGACTACGTGGTCGCGGCACTCCGGGCCGGGGCGTCCGGCTACCTGCTCAAGGACACCCGGGGCCCCGAGGTGATGGCCGCGCTCGCCGCGGCCCGGGCCGGCGAGATGCCGCTGTCGTCGGGCGTGCGCCGCGACCTGGTGTCGACGCTCGTCCAGGACGCCGCCCCGACCGAGCCGGCCGACCCCGGCCTCACCCCGCGGGAGCGCGAGCTGACCCAGTGGCTGGCCCACGGGCTGACCAACCGGCAGATCGCCAGCCGAATGCACCTCTCGGAGGGCTCAGTGAAGCAGTACCTCACGCGCGTCGCCGAGAAGCTCGGGGTGGGGTCGCGCACGCAGGTGCTCGTGCGCACGATCCAGCTCGGCATCGTCGACCCGTCCGCCCTGCCACCGCTCGGCACCTGACCGGGGGAGGAGCGCGGGCCCAGCGCCCCACCGCGGCAGGGTGGCCCGGACGACCCACCGCTCGTCCCGGGGCCCGGCGGCGAAATCACCCCCGGTGAGGGCCGCGCGCTCCTGGAGGCCGAGCAGCCCGTACCCGGTCGAGAGGGGGTCGACCACGGGCGTGGCCGGCAACGGGCTGGACACCACGACCTCGATCGCGCGCTCCGTGCCGGAGACCTCGATGTGGCAGGCGCCCCCATCGGGGGCGTACCGCAGGATGTTCGTCGTCGCCTCGCGCAGGATCCGGGACACCGTCTTGTGCGTGGTGGCGTCGCAGGCGTCGGCGTCGGCGGCGGTGCTGACGGTGACCGGGTGCCCCGCCTGGCGGAGCGTCGTCGCGACGCCCTCCGCCGCAGCCGACGGCGTCAGCCACGTCGCCCGACCCACCTCGGCCCGGTCGGCGGACGCCGCCTCGTGGTGGGCGCGCATGACGTGGACGAGCGTGGCCAGGTCGGCGCGCGCGCTGGCGGTGATCGACGCGACCTGCTGGACGCCGCGGCGCAGTTCTCCGACGTCGGTCGAGTCGCGCAGGCCCATGATCCGCAGCCCGACGAGGGAGAGCTGGTGGGCGACGATGTCGTGCAGCTCCCCGGCGAGCTGATGGCGCTCGAGGGCCCGGGCCTCCTGCTGCTCGGCGTGCAGGCGGGCGAGGTCGGCGAGCTGGTCCGCCCGCACGGAGACGAAGTGGTGCACGACCAGCCCGACGAGCGCCCCGAGGCACGGGACGACGAACAGCGCCAGCGCCGTCCCGGCGTCCAGGCCCCCCCGACTCCACAGGGGGAGGTACGCCGCCCAGGCGGCCAGGCAGGCGAAGGTCAGGCCTGGGCGGCGGGCGGCCACCGTGACCGTGAGCGCGAAGGCCAGGGACACCTGCGGTGCTGCGGGCACGAAGTCCGGCAGGCCCGACCAGGACACGATCCCGGTGGCCAACCCGACGGCCAACACGGCCGCCCCGGCGCGCGCGGACCACGCGGTGGCCGCAATCCCCAGCCACAGCAGTGACCACCAGATCCCGTCGGTCCAGCCGGGGATGCCCGCGGCCGCCCGAGTGAGGGTCAGGGGCACCTCGCGCGCCAGGGCGACCACGGCCGGCAGGGCAACCACCATCCGGCCCAGCCCGGGCGCGTCCAGGGGAACCCACGTGCGCGGGGCACGAGGCACCGGCGCGGGCGCCGGTCCCGCAGCAGTGGGACGCAGCGGGACGGTGGCGGTGAGCGCCCACGACCCGTCCGCGACCACACGGAGGGAACCACCGAGCCGCTCGACGCGCTCGGTGGCGCGGCGCAACCCGATGCCGAGGGTGCCCGGCGCGGACCCGGGGAGGGGGTGTTCCACGCGCAGGACGAGGGAGTCGTCGGCGGTCGAGACGGCGATCGTGCAAGCGGCGCCGGCCGGAGCGTGCTCGCGGACGTGGTCGACCGCCTCGCGCAGGCAGTCGACGACCAACCGGGCCCGCTCCCCGGCCAGCCAGTCGGGGACGCCTGCCGTCTCGAGCGCCACGGGGTGGCCGTGGCCGACGAGCAGGTCCTCGGCCCCCTCGATCGCCGTCGCGAGTTCGACGCGATCACCCGTCGGGTCGGGCCCGGCCCGCAACGTCGAGACCAGGTGGCGCAGCCGACCCAGGGCCGTGCGCGCCCCCTGCTCCACGGACGCCAAGGCCTCGGTGAGCTCGGTCGCGTCGGCCGACGGGAGCGCATGCTGGAGGGAGAAGGCCGACTCCTCGAGCCCGTCGACCAGCATCTGGGAGAGCTCGTCGGCCAAGGAAGCCCGCTCGTCACGGCGAATCGCCGCGACCCGCCGCTCGAGACCCGCGACGCGTGCGGCGCCGCGGCGCGACCGGTGCACGAGGACGCGCAGGGCCCAGCCCATCGCCAAGCCCGCGGCGAGCACGGTCGTGTAGGTGAGGGTCCGTGCGGGCGCACCGAGCAGGACGGCGTCGGTTACGACGAGGGTGGTGTACCCCGCCGCCAGCAGCAGGACCGCGCGCGCCCGCCAGCGGACCATGGCCGCCGCGGTCGTGGCCAGCAGGGGCAGGATGGCGTGCCCGGAGGTGGGGAACAACGGCGCGGTGGCCAGGGGGAGCAGCGCCAGGCAGACGCCCAGCGCCGGACGTCGGGTGGCGGCGATGATGGAGGCCAGGGCGAGGATCGACAGCAGGATGACCGGGGGCTCCCCGGCGTGCTGCCACGCGTTGGAGGCGAGGTCCAGGATGCCCAGGGTGATGGCCAGCACCTGACACGCGAGCAGCAGCGTCGAGGCGGCGAACCGTTGTCGCCTCGCGGGGGGTCGCGTCATCGGGGAACCTCCCTGGGGTCGGGGTGGCACGGGGTGATCCTAGCTGGTGGCGTTGGCGTCCCCCTGAGCCACCGTCGGCCCGGCCGTAACGTTCGGCCAGACTCTCACCCCTGCCATTGCCCCACCCGGTTCTGCCTGCTCTTGTAGGTGCCATGTCGGGTCCCCGCCGGGACCTTCCGGTCACCACCCCCGAAGGGAGTCCTCCCATGACCCAGCAGGTCGAGGCGAACGGCACCGTGCGCCCCCTCCACCTGGCCCCGCCGCCCATCGCCGCCCAGGACGTGCGCAAGTCCTATGCGGTCGGGGACGGCACGGTCGGCATCCTGCACGGCGTGAGCCTGCAGGTCGCCGAGCAGGAGATGGTCGCTGTCATGGGGCCCTCCGGCTCCGGCAAGTCCACCCTGCTCTACTGCCTGGCCGGCCTCGAGGCGCCCACCAGTGGCTCGGTGGTCCTGGCCGGACGCCCCCTGGAGGCGCTGTCCCGCGCGGAGCTGGCGAAGCTCAGGCGGACAGCGGTCGGCTTCGTGTTCCAGTCCTACAACCTGATCCCCACGCTGACCGCCACCGAGAACGTCCTCCTTCCCTACACCCTGGACCGCAGCAAGCCGCCGGCCGGGCTGGTGGAGCACGTGCTCGCCACCGTGGGCCTGGCCGAACGCGCCCATGCCCGGCCCCCGAGCATGTCCGGCGGGGAGCAGCAACGCGTCGCCCTGGCCCGCGTCCTGGCCCAGCAGCCCGAGGTGATCTTCGCCGACGAGCCGACCGGCGCGCTCGACGTCCGCACCGGCGCGCTCGTGCTCGCCGAACTCGTGCGGATCGCGCACAGCCCCGGGCGGTGCGCGCTCGTGGTCACGCACGACCCGACCGTGGCCGCGGCCTGCGACCGGGTCCTGTTCCTGTGCGACGGACGCCTCGTCCACGAGCTGGTCGGGGGAACCGTGCAGGAGGTCGCCGCGACTCTGGCGTCCCTCACGTCGAAGGAGGCCTGAGCCATGCGCCGCCTCTACCTCGCCGAGCTGCGGGACTCGTGGCCCGCGTGGCTGGGCGTCTCGCTGGCCTTCGTCATGGCCAACCTGTCGTTCGCGAACTCTGCGCTCGTCCTGGCCTCCGGCTGGGAGGCGGTCTCGTCCGGGCGCCTGGCCCTGGAGGCCAGCGCTGAGTTCACCCTGTCGCCCGTCACCAACTTCCTGTTCTCCGGAGCGGTCTCCCTCGTGGTCATCGCCACCAGCGCCAGCATGGTGATCGACTCACGCCGGGGCAGCCTGGCCCGGCTCGCGCTCGCGGGTGCCTCGCCCGGGCAGGTGACCCGGTCGGTGATGGTGCAGTTGGTCGTGGCCGCCCTGGCCTGCGCCGTCATCGCCGACGGCATCGCGCTCGCCACGCTCGACCCCTACCTCGCCTTCCTCACGTTCGGGACCGAATCGGGCCTGGCCATCGAGAAGCCCGCACCGGTTCACGACCTGGGCAGCGTGCTGCTGGCCAACCTCGGCGTCGTCGCGGTCGCGGTCGTGGGTGGATACGGGCAGGCGCGCCGCGCTGCCGCCATCACCCCGGTCGAGGCCCTGCGCCAGGCCGCGGCGGCGCCCCCGCCGCGCGTCGGCGTCCTGCGTTGGATCGGCGTCGCGCTCGCGCTCGCCGTCGTGGGGGCGTTCTTCGCGGCCATCCCGGTGGTGGCGGGGTTCGCGGGCAAGGAGACGGCAAGCACCTTCCTGCAGATGTCCCTGGGCACGCTCGTCGTCTTCATCGTGGCGGTGGCGACCGCGGCCCCCGCGCTTGTCAGCCCGCTGGCGCGGGCGTGGACGGCGCTGATCCCCTCGCGCAGCCCCGTGTGGCAGATGGCCCGGCGGAACGTCTACGTCCGGGGGGCCCGGTTCGCGCGGTCCGTGGTCCCGATCATCTTCACGATCGGGCTCATGCTGGGGTTGCTGTCCCTGGGCCCGACGATCCATGCCACGAGCGTCGCCAGCGGGTTCGAGGAGGCGATCTCGCTGGACAAGGCGGGCATGGGCGCCTTCCTGTCCCTGCTTGGCCCGGCCCTCGCGATCGCGCTGGCCGGTGGGGTGGGCAACCTGTTCATGATGAGCAAGCAACGCGACGCCGAGCTCGCCCTGTTCGGCATCGCGGGCGCGACACCCAACCAGAGGCTCCTCCTGCCGGCGCTCGAGGCCGTCATCCTCACCGTCACCGCAGCGATCCCGGCCGTGGCTGGCCTCGGGGTGATGCTGACCTTCCTCCTGGTCTCCTTGGGGGCCGGGGGGCTCGTGCCGGCCGTCGCCGTGCCGACGAGCGCCTGGCTGGTCGGCATCGGGGGCACTGGGCTGGTCATGGTGGCCGCCACGTTCCTGCCCACCCTGGGCGCCCTGCGCCTGCCCGAGCCGCGCGTCGTGGCCCGCCTGGCAGCGGAGTAGCTGCCGTTCCGGCGTCGGGCCTGACAGACGAACCGGCCGAGGGGGTCGCCCCCTCGGCCGGTTCGCGGCGTGCTGCAGGTCAGAGCATCGGCTGGGTGTGCCAGATGCGCTGGATGTAGTCGCGCATCGAGCGGTCGGAGCTGAAGAAGCCGGAACGGGCAACGTTCAGGATCGCCGAACGTGTCCAGGCGTCGGGGTCGGCATAGCGCGCCTCGACCCGCTCCTGCGCCTCGATGTAGGAGGCGAAGTCGGCCAGTGCCATGAACCGGTCGCTGTGCAGCAGGTTGTAGACCACCGAGTCGAACTGGTGCTTGTCGCCCTCGCTGAAGTGACCCGACAGGATCAGGTCGATCGCGCTCTTGAGCTGCGCGTTCTCCTCGTAGTACGACGCAGGGGTGTACCCCTTGGCGCCGAGGGCGGCCACCTCCGGCTCGGACATGCCGAACAGGAAGAAGTGCTTGTCACCGACCAGTTCCCGGATCTCGACGTTCGCGCCGTCGTCGGTGCCGACGGTCAGCGCGCCGTTGAGGGCGAACTTCATGTTGCCGGTGCCCGAGGCCTCCATGCCGGCGAGCGAAATCTGCTCGGACAGGTCGGCGGCCGGCACCAGCTTCTCGGCCAGGGTGACGTTGTAGTTGGCCGGGAAGGCCACCTTGAGGCGCCCCTCCAGGGCCGGGTCGGCGTTGACGACGGCGGCCACCTTGTTGATGAGGTGGATCGTGTCCTTGGCCATCTTGTAGCCCGGGGCGGCCTTCGCGCCGAACACCACGGTGCGCGGCGTGAGGTCCTCGACCTTGGTACGCCCGGACAGGACGCCCTCGTACAGCGACACGATGTGCAGCAGCTTGAGGCTCTGGCGCTTGTACTCGTGCAGGCGCTTGACCATGACGTCGAGCAGGTGGCCGTCGGGCAGTTCGATGCCGTCGCGGGCCTTCAGCAGCGAGGTCAGGCGGCGCTTGTTCCAGGCCTTGGCCTCGCTGAAGGCGGCGCGGAAGTCGGGATCCTCGGCGTAGGGCTCCAGCTCCTTGAGGCGCTCCAGGTCGGTGACCCAGCCCGTCCCGATCGTGTCGTTGATGAGCTCGGACAGCTTCGGGTTGGCCATGCGCACGAAGCGCCGCGGCGTGACGCCGTTGGTCACATTGGTGAACTTGTCGGGCCACAGCTCGGAGAAGTCCGGCAGCACCTTGTCGCGCAGCAACTGGCTGTGCAGGGCGGCCACGCCGTTCACCTTCGTGGCGGCCACCGTGGCCAGGAACGCCATCCGGACGCCGCGCTCGGGGAACTCCGAGATGATCGACATGCGGCGGGCGCGCAGCTCGTCGCCGGGGAACGCCTCGCGCACCTCGGCGAGGAACTCCTCGTTGATCTGGTAGATGATCTCGAGGTGCCGCGGCAGCAGGCGTCCCAGCAGCTCGGTGGACCAGACCTCGAGCGCCTCGGGCAGCAGCGTGTGGCAGGTGTAGGCGAAGCACTGGCGCGTGATCTCCCACGCCTCGTCCCACTCGAAGCCCTTCTCGTCGAGCAGAATGCGCATCAGCTCGGGCACCGCGATCACCGGGTGGGTGTCGTTGAGCTGGAAGATGATCCGCTCGGGGAGCTGGCGGAGGTCGAAGCCTTCCTCCTGCTCGTTGATGAAGTCGCGCAGCGAGCAGGCCACGAAGAAGTACTGCTGCTGCAGGCGCAGCTCCTTGCCCTGCGGCGTCGAATCCTCGGGGTAGAGCACCTTGGAGATGTTCTCGGCGAACGTCTGCGCCCGCACCGCCTGGGCGTAGTCGCCGGAGTTGAAGATCCCCAGGTCGAAGGCCTTGGTGGCCTGGGCGCTCCACAGGCGCAGCGTGTTGACGCGCCCGTTCAGGTAGCCCGGGACCATGTAGTTGTAGGGCACGCCCAGCACGTTCCAGTCGGGCAGCCAGCGCGTGCGCTCGCGGCCCTCGGCATCGGTGTAGGTCTCGGTGGTGCCGCCGAAGTTGACCTGAACGGACGCCTCCGGGTGCGGGAACTCCCACGGCGACCCGAGCGCCAGCCACGTGTCGGGCTGCTCAACCTGGCGTCCGTCGACGAAGGTCTGGCGGAAGATGCCGTACTCGTAGCGGATGCCGTAGCCGATGCACGGCACGTCCATGGTGGCCAGCGAGTCGATGAAGCAGGCGGCGAGACGGCCGAGGCCACCGTTGCCGAGGCCGGGCTCAACCTCCTGGGAGCGCAGCGTGGGCAGGTCGATGCCGCACAGGTCGAGGCCCTTGCTGGCGATGTCGTTGAGGTCGGTGGCGAGCAGCGCGTTGCCGAGCTGGCGGCCCAACAGGTACTCGGCCGACAGGTAGCCGACCGTCTTGGCCTTGGCGTCGCGCGTCTTGCGTCGGGTCTCCAGCCAGCGGGCCATCAGGTAGTTCTTCACGGTGCTGGCCAGCGCCAGGTACTGGTCGTTGATGCTGGAGTTCGACAGCGCCACGCCCTGGTTGGTGTTGAGCTCGTGCAGGAATTCCTTGACGAACCCATCCACGGAGAAGGGGGGTGCGCCCACCGGCGCGGTCGCCAGCGGGTGGGTCGGGGGCTTGGACGGGCCGTAGACGCGATGGTCCGTCGTCGGGCTCTCGTCCGGCGAGGACAGTCCGTTCTTCTGCGCGAGATCAGGCATGGAAGCCAGCCTAACCAAGCGATGTGACGAGTACATGTCCGCCCAGCCCCATGGACGTGGCGGCGCGGTGTGGGGAAAGGTGCTCCACCCGCGGCGAGGGGCCGGACTCAGCGCAGACGGGCGATCGCGGCGTCCAGCATCGGCTCGGTCAGCTTGCCGGTGAAGGTGTTCTGCTGGCTGACGTGGTAGCAGCCGACGAGGCGGACGGGCCGGCCATCGGGCAGCGTGAGCTCGGCCTCGGCGCCGTGGCCGAAGCGGGGTTTCGGACGCGGTACGCCCCAGCCCAGGCGGCGCGCGGCGGCCAGGGTGGAGTCCCAGGCGATGGAGCCGAGGGTCATGATCGCGGTGAGGCGCGGCTCGGCCAGCTCGAGGTCGCGGTCGAGCCAGGGGGCGCAGGTGGCCTTCTCGGCGGTGGTCGGCTTGTTGTCGGGCGGCGCGCAGTGCACGGGTGCGACGATGCGGACGCCGGTGAGGGTGAGCCCGTCGTCGGCGGCGACGGCGTGGGGCTGGTTGGCGAACCCGGCCCGGTGCAGGGCCGCGTAGAGCCAGTCGCCGGAGCGGTCGCCGGTGAACATGCGGCCGGTCCGGTTGGCGCCGTGGGCGGCCGGAGCGAGCCCGACGATGAGCGCGGCGGCGTCCGGGTCGCCGAAGCTGGGCACGGGGCGTCCCCAATAGGTCTGGTCGGCATACGCGGCGCGCTTCTCGCGGGCCACCTGCTCCCGCCACGCCACCAACCGCGGGCAGGCCCGGCAGGTGCTCACCCGCGCATCGAGTTGCTCGCGGCTGGCCCCGGCCGCCAGCCGCGCGGTGTCGTCGGCCGACCGGGCGATGGGGATCATGGGGCCAGTCTGCCCGACGGGTGCTTGACTCCTGGAACACCCTGAGCCGACTGCGTCCCGTTTGGGATGGTCAGGTATCTGGTCATGTCAGGCGCACATGGCGCATACTCTGACCAAGGAGGCCCCATGGAGCGACTTCATGGCGCGGTCCGCCGGATCGGGTGGGCCGTCTGCTTGGCTAGTGCGTGCCTCGTGGTGGGCTGCACGATGCCAACCACGCCGTCCGGGACGTCCGCTCCCGCGTCTCCGTCGGACGTGGGCTCTCCGACGGCGGTGGTCGCGACCCCCATGCCCGCGAAGTCTCCCGTGGGCGAGCGCCCCTTCCCCACCTACCCCCATGACCCGACAACCCCGGTGGCGGACGCTGAGATCGCGGGAACCCTCACTCTGGAGGGCGGCTGTCTGTTCGTGACGGGCAGGGAGGGGGCCAAGCACGTGGTGGTGCTGCCCGACATCGCGGTCTGGGACCCGGTGACGGGCTCCGTGGACCTTGGGTCCCACTCAGCATCGGTGGGCGATCACGTTGCCTGGGGCGGCGCCTACCGCGAAGCTGATCAGAACAGCGACGCGCCCGCTGGATGCCCGACCACGGGGGAGTGGGCCGTCGTCCAAGCCTTCGGCGGGTGACATCCGCTGGTCACCCGTCGTCCGAACCGGCCGCTCCCAGATGGAGGCCGTCTCGATCAGCTCAGCCCAGCCCCAGCGTGGGCGGCAGCGCGGGCGTCCGGCCGTGGACGTGCTCGCCGATGAACCCGAGCACGACCTCGTACCAGACCTGGGCGTGCTGGGGCGTGAGAATCCAGTGGTTCTCGTCGGGGAAGTACAAGAACCGGTGCGGGCTCTGGCCGGCCTCGTCGGCGGGCAGGCCGGACTGGCTGAGCAGCTCCCACCACAGGCGCAGGCCCTCGCCGATCGGGACGCGGTAGTCCTTGTCGCCGTGGATCACCAGCATCGGGGTGCGGATCTCACCGACCGACGTGTGCGGTGAGTGGCCGTCCACCAGCCCGCCCATCTCGCGCGCCCAGTAGTAGGGGGCGTCGGTGGTGGGGCCGAACTGGTCCAGGGCCCAGAGGCTCGCGTGGGTGACGATGGCGGCGAACCGGTCGGTGTGCCCGGCGATCCAGTTGGCCATGTAACCGCCGAAGCTGCCACCCATCGCGACGGTCTTGCTGCCGTCGATGTCGTCGCGGGCCTCGACGGCATCGGTGATCGCCAGCAGGTCGGTGTACGGCTCGTCGCCCCAGCGTCCCCACCCGCGCTGGATAAACTCCTGGCCGTACCCCGTGCTCAGCGCCGGGTCCGGCATCAGCACGGCGTAGCCTTCGGCCACCATGTTCCACGGTGTCCAGCGCCACGACCACGCGTTCCACGAGCCGATCGGCCCGCCGTGGATCCACAGCAGCAGCGGCGCAGGCTCCTCGGCGGAAGCCCCGTGCGGTAGGGCCAGCCACCCGCGAATCCGGACGCCGTCGGCTGCGGTCGTCTCCACCTCGACCAGCGTGCCCGGCAGCTCGGGGCGGTCGACCGGGTTGGGCAGCCGGACGACCTCCTCGCCGTCGACGCGCACGACCTCGCCGGGGTAGGCGTAGCTGGAGCGCACCCCGTACACCGTGCCGTCGGGGGCGACCACGCCGCCGGAGTAGGTGGCGTCGTCGTGGGTGAGCTGGGTGACCGCACCCGAGGTGACGTCGAGGCGGAACAGCGGCCCGCGGCCGTCCTGATCTGCCTGCAGCAGCACCGCATCGCCGGTGGGGTACCAGCAGAGCGGGGTCGCCCACTGGTCGAACGCGTCGGCCGTCGGGGTGATGGTGCCGGTGGCCAGCTCGAGGACGCCCAGCTCGTGGGCCGGCGCGGTGGCGGCGGTCCCGGTGCGGCCGAACACCACCAGCGCGCGGGTACCGTCTGGGCTGATCGGACCGGGCGCGTGGTCGGTGCCGTCTCGGCCCGGCACCACGTCGGACCACGTGCCGGTGGCGACGTCGACCTTTACCAGCGCGGTCAGCCGGTCCCCGCGCGCGATCGGGACCCGGCGTCCAACCAGCAGGAAGGAACCGTCGGGGGCGACGTGGGCTCCCTGGGCGCTGAGGTGGCTGCCGAGCCCCTTCGTCAGCAGCCGCAGCCGCTTCGGCGCCACGGCATCGACCGTCCCGGGCAGGGTGGGATCAGCGGTGGCCTCGGCGTCGGCAGGATCGGCATCCTCCTCGGAGGGCTCGGTGAACGGGGCGTCTTCGAGGACGAAGAGGTGGGGGGCGTCCGGGCCCAGGTCGGCGTCCCAGTACCGCACCGCGGCGTCGGTGTGCAGGATCGCGGCGACCTTCTTCTCCTTGCGCTGCCGGCGCGCCTCGGCGTCCGCCTTCTCGGGGTCATCGGACGCCTCGGCCACCGGCATCAGCGGGGCCACCACGAACACCCCGCCGTCGCGCCCGGTCAGCACGGCCTGGATCCCGCCGGGCCGCGAGATCACCAGGCGGGCCTCCCCGCCGGCCGCCGGCACCATCCACAGGGCGGCGACCGGGTCGTCGCCGTCGGCGTCCGGGTCGGGACGCGCGGAGATGAAGTACAAGTTGCCCTCGGCGTCGAACGCCGCACCCGACTCGCCCTTGGCCGAGCGGGTGATGCGACGCGCCGGCGCCTGTCCGGACGGGTCGAGCTCCCAGACCGCATTGGCGTAGCGGGTCTTCTTCGCATCGAGGGTCGAGACGATCGTGGCCAGCCGGCGTCCTTCGGGGGACAGCGCCAAGCCGTTCACGCGCGGGTACGCGATGACGTGCGGCAGGTCGTGGAACGGGGTCGCGGGACGGTTCATGCACCCATCCTTGCGCGTGGCTCAAGGGTGACCGCGCGGACGCCTGCGGCTGCGTAGGCTGTGGCCAGCGCCTGAGAGGAGCACCCATGGAGCAGCGCACCACCTACATCCTCATCGATGGGGAGAACATCGACGCGACGTTGGGCACCTCCATCCTCAACCGGCGGCCCCTGCCGGCCGAGCGCCCGCGCTGGGAGCGGTTGCTGCGCCACCTGGAGCAGGCGTGGGAGCAGCCGGTCAAGGGCCTGTTCTTCCTGGCCGCCCACGGCGACCTCCCGATGGGCTTCGTGCAGGCGTTGACGGCGATCGGCTACCGGCCGATCCCGCTGTCGGGTGAGCCGGACGAGAAGGTCGTCGACATCGCCATCTCGCGCACCCTGGACGCCCTGGCCGACCGCGGCGACGATGTGGTGCTCGGCAGCCACGACCGCGACTTCGTCCCGTCCTTGGAGCCTCTGGTCGGGACTCGCCGGGTCGGCATCGTGGGCTTCGAGGAGTTCCTCGCCACCGGCTTGCGCGAGCTGCTGGAGCGCGGCGCCGAGTTCTTCGACCTCGAGAACGACGTGTCCGCCTTCAACGAGCGCCTGCCGCGCCTGCGGATCATCCCGATCGACGAGTACGACCCGCTCGACTTCCTCTGACCCGGATCACACGGTGGCGTCGGGAGCGAGCACCGCACCAAGTGCGCGTAGAAGGGTCGACATCATGCGGACTGTCGTCGCGCCCGGGCCTCGCGGTGGAAGTTGATCGGCGTCCGATCCAGAACCAAGGCGCACATCTGGCCGAGGAAGCGGCCGGGATCCAGTTCGGCCGGGACTGCGCCACGTTCGAGTGTGACCCGCGGCAATCGAGGGAGGTCATCCTCTGCAGCGGCCAAGGCGTCCTCCTCGGCGGATGGCAGGAGGACCTCGCTGCCAGGCTCGAGTGGCCCGGCAGGATCTGCTTCGTCGGAGTTGTCCGTCCCTGCTGTGTCCACGTCCATGATGATCAGGCCGACAGCGTCGTAGGCATCGGCCTCCCGCCCCAGCTTGCCCAGCAGGTCGATCAACCAGCGGGCTGTCTCAGGCTCCGTCTCCAGAGCGTCCGCTCCCAAGCCGTAGAAGAAGCCGAGGGCGGCCTGCGGGTGCCGGAGGCGGAGGTTCTTTGCGTCTCCATAGCTCTCCTCGACCCGGTTGGCGGCGTTCTTACCGAAGGAAGAGTCCATCCGCTTGGTGGAGATCATGAGCTCCGGTCCGGTCGCCCAAGAGCTCATCACGACGTCGACCTGCTTCACGTAGTTCTTGCCCAAGATGTTGGCAGAGGTGGCACCCCCGGCTCCTCGGACGCTGATCCGTTCTTCCAGTTCCTTTCGTTGCCTGCCCGGGAGAGCGGCCACGAAACTGACCACCTCCTGCGGGAGGACGCGAGGTGCGACGGGTCGTGGCCAGACGCGATCAGTGTCGAAGCCAGCTCGGCGGAGTTCGTAGGACACCCAGACGTCCAGAGCCAGGGCCGGGACGCCTGATTGGCTGGTCGCTCCGAGAAGGGCCGGGACTCCGAGAAGGCTGGAGAGTGCCTCGTAGTCCGGCTCGAAGCGAAGGCTCCCGTCGTCCTCCCTGCGCCATGGATTGACGTCACAAGAGGGGGCCGATGACACGATGCGGTCGAACAGGGCCCAGGCGCGGGCACGCAGGCTCGTCATCGTGATCCCTTCGTGGTTGTGCGCCGGCCGACGCGATGTCGACGCCGTTGGCTGAGCAGGAGGTGGGCCTCCTGGATGGAGCTCAGCTCCTTCGGATCGTGCTCGCGCAGCAGGAGGTCGTCAACCAGTGCGCGGACTTGGTTGAGGTGCCCTGCACGCAGGAGCCGACGCGCCTCCGGGACGAGGGTGCGCAAGGGCCCCAGCTCCGATCGAACGGTTGCTGGGGACGGGACCAGAAGCCGGACCGCCTCGCGTGGTTCCATCTTGAGGACGCCACCCCCGTAGGCGCGGCCCGTGACTTCGGCGCTCAAGGCCGTGGCGCTGTTGAGGGCAGCCAAGGGCAGAACGTCGACCAGGTCGGATGTGGCGGGTTCCACGTACACACCGTGCACCGAGTTCACGTAGTGCACGTGAGCCGCGTTGGCCGCCATCTGGGGCGTCGCTTCATTCATGTAGGTGAAGAAGAGGTCGGGCGGCGGAGGAAGTGGCGTCCGCCACCAAGGCCGCCGGACGCGACACTTGTAGGCTGCGTCCACCCCCAGGGACTCCCCGTGCCTGATATAGGCCAGGGCAGACTTTGACGGGTTGTCGGGTCGGAACAACAGCGTCTTGAGACCTGTCCGGCCGAGCTCATCGTGATCCGCTTGCGAGAACGACAAGGCACGAAGATGACGTGACCCGGCTGGAGAGATGGGGACGAGGTCGCTCGGTGCGAGACCGCGCTCAGCGGCCTCGCCTGGGGTCAGGGTGAAGAAGCGGTTGTTGCCGGTCACGGCCCCCAGGCTGAGTCGCCCCCAGTCACCCAAGGGCGCCAAGAGGCCGGACGCCTGTGCGCCAGCGACCAGATCGGATGCCTCGTCGGAGACCAGTGCTGCTGTCCAGCGCTCCCCGAGCTGGGGGGTGAGGCTGGTGTCGAAGGAGACCCTGGTGAGATCGGATGGGGCGCTCACCGTCGCAAAACGGACCTCCTTGGTACCCCCGGTGCCCTCCGCCAGGAGGAGCAACGCCTCGGTCTGGACGCCGGGGAAAACCTGACGATCGATCAGGACCACGCTCACGTGGGCGAATCGCTCCAGCAGATAGTCCCTGACGCCCTGCGCGTAGTTGGAGGAGAGCAATTCGGCGGGCAGGACAAGGGCCATGCGGCCGGTGGGCGTCAGATGTGCAGAGGCATGAATGACGAAGGGGGCCCACGAACTCGAGAGGCGACTCAGCCGAACGCCTTGGGCGAGGGCCGCTGCCAGCCCGGCGGTCCGGGCCTCGCCCGTGAAACCTTGGTAGCGGACGTAGGGGGGATTACCCACCACAGCGTCGAAGCGAGGAGCGGTTGGCGTGGCAAGAAAGTCCCCCACCTGCACGTCGACCGGGTAGCCCAAGGAACGCATTCGTGCGCGCGAGATTTCCGCGCTGGATTCGTGCAGCTCATGGCCTTGCAGGGGCATCCGGGATCCCAGCTCCCTCAAGCGCTGACCTGCTGCGGCCAAGATGGCGCCGTCACCGCTGCTGGGCTCCAGCACCCGATCCTCCGGCGACCTGATGGCCCACCGAGCCAAGAAGGACGTGACCTCAGGAGGCGTGAAGAATGCGCCGCGCGCCTTGCGCAGCGCCGCGGTATCCCCGGCGATCTCGATCGTCACGTCGTCCTCCCGTCTCGAAGCCTACCGATTGCATGCTCTCGCACGGCTCTGACATTTCTTGAGATCGCTTGCCACACCCTGTCTTCTTGTGCGCGACTCACACGCCCCGACCCGCCCCAGTCAGTTTCAGCCGGCCACCTCGGGCGGCTTCGCTGCACCGGCCCGGCCGGTGCGGGCCGTCAGAGTGGGCGGTGTGCCGGTCAGCCCCAGTTCGTCGGGTGTGACCCGGGCGAAGATGATCTCGTCGTAGTCGCCGGCCTCCCAGGCGATCCCCAGCGAGCCGTCGGCCAGGGGCGCGCACACCGAGTAGGCCGAAGCGCCGGCATCCACGAGCACCGGAGCGGACCACGCGTGGCCAAGGTCGGTCGAGGTGCGCACCGACAGCCGGGTGCGCTCGTCCGGGTCGTCGCAGGTGGACGCCACGACCACCGGTCCGGCGGGGGTGGGCAGGAGCGCCAGGCCGCCGTTGCAGGCCGGATCGACCAGCGCCGGGTCGGGGACCGGTGCGGAGAACGTGGCCGCCCCATCGGTCGAGCGGGCCGCCCGGCGGCGCGGGGTGGCCCGGGCGTGCAGCAGCACCGACCCGTCCGGCAGGCCGAGCACCTTGTTCTCGTCGCAGTCGGGGCCGACGCGATCGCCGAGGGTCCAGGTGTCGCCGGCGTCGTCGGAGAACGCCGTGGCCGCGAAGTGCTCCCCGGACGCGGTGCGCAGGACGAACGGCTGCAGCAGCCGGCGTCCGACCACCGAACCGTTACCGGAGGAGGCGAACATGCCGGTCACGTCGCCGGGCTTGAGCGCGGCCGTCATGTCGCGGTGCGCCCAGGTCAGCCCGTCGTCGTCCGAAATGGACAGCCACAGCTCCAGCCCAGGGGCGTCCGGCCCGGCCTCGGCGGAGAAGAACGACCGGCCCGTCGAGCCGACGTACCAGCAGAAGATCCGACCGCTACTCGGGTCGACGGTCAGCGAGGCGTCCCCGAACCCGTGCCCGGGCGTGTGTCGCCGCAACGGACGCGGTGGGCTCCACGTGCGTCCGTGGTCGTCGGAGTGCCGCAGGGCGAGGTCGAAGTCGCCGGGCAGGTCGCGCCAGTCTAGGCGTACGTCGTAGGCGGCCAACACCCGGCCGGACGGCGTGACCGCCAGCGCCGGGATCCGGTAGCAGGGCTCGCCGAAGGCGGCCCCGGGGAACGGGTCGCCCGAGCGAGCCAGCACCACGGCGTCCATGTCAGGACCCCGCGACGGCCTCGGCGAACCAGCGGGTGATCGAGGTGGGGTGGGTGATCGCGGTCCCGACGACGACGGCCCACGCGCCGCGGCGGATCGCCTCGGCGGCCTGCGCCGTGGTGTGCACGCGGCCTTCGACGAACACGGGCAGGGCGTCCAGCGCGACGATGCCGTCGACGACCTCCCAGTCGGGGCCCTCGGTCTTGGGCCGCTCGCCGGAGTACCCGGCCAGCGTGGTCCCGAGGATGTCGACGCCGGCCTCGACCGCGGCCTCGGCGTCCGCCACCGAACCGCAGTCGGCCATCACCAGCACGTCGGGGAAGCGTTTCTTCAGCCCGGCGACCGTCTCGGCCAGGGTGCGGCCGTCGGGGCGCGGACGCCTGGTGCCGTCGAGCGCCACGATCTCGCAGCCGGTCTCGGCGACCTCGAGGCAGTCCGCCAGCGTCGGGGTGATGTAGACGCCGCTGTCGCCGACCTTGACCAGCCCGATGATCGGGGCGTCCACCACCGCGCGGATCGCGCGCAGGTCGTCCAACCCCTTCGCGCGCACCGCGACCGCGCCGCCGGCCACGACGGCCTGGGCGACCTGCGCCATCGTGTTCGGGTCGAGCATCGGCTCGCCGGGATAGGCCTGGCACGAGACGACCAGGCCACCCTTCACCGACTCCAGCAGGGCATTCATGCGGGCTCCTCCTCGGGCACGTCCGTCGTCGCGACGCCCGCCAGGCGGAAGGCGTCGCGTGCCGCCCCGAGCAGGGCGGCGTCGTTGCGTTGTTGGGCCCGCTTCACGGGCAGGTCGGCGACCGCATCGGGCAGGCCGGCGCGCAGCTCGGACTCCAGGGCGTCCCACCACGCCGATCCGCGCACCGGGACGCCGCCGCCGAGCACGACCACCTCGGGGTCGAGCACGAGCACCAGCCAGCTCAACACGCGCCCCACGCGGCGCCCGAGGGTCCGGACGACCTCGGCGGCGATCGGGTCGCCGGCGCGGGCGAGCTTCATCACGTGCTGGCCGCGGGCCGCCTCACCGGGACCACCCCGGACGCGGTAGGCGTGCAGGATCGCCGGTCCGGCGGCCTCGTTCTCGAACGTGTGGGGCCCGGGTTCGGGGTGCAGGTCGAGGCCGTCGCCGGGGACGATCCGCAGCCGCCCCACTTCGCCGGCCATCGAGTGGGCACCCCGCAGCACCTGGCCGTCCACGCAGTGCGCGGCCCCGATGCCGGTGCCGACGGCGAGCATCAGCAGGGACGCCGCCCCGGCCCCCGCGCCGCGCCACGACTCACCCACGGCGTGGGCGTCCACATCGTTCTGCACGTGGATGGGCAGGTCGGCCGCCCACGGCAGGCGCGCGCGCAGCCCGGCGATGACGTCGGTGCCGAGCCAGCCGGTGAAGGTGTCCGAGGACGAGACGATCCGGCCGGTGGTGGTGTCGACCCCGCCGGCTGTGCCGATGCCGATGCCGGCCAGGCGGGAGGCGTCCAGGCGCTCGTACTGCGTCGTGATCGACCCGGCGATGACGTCGAGGACGGCCTCGGACCCCGCATGCGCCGGGGTGGGCCGCTTCGCCTTCGGGCGGACCAGCGTGCCGGTGGCATCCACGGTCGCCGCGGCGGTCTTGGTGCCGCCGACGTCGATCGCGATGGCGAGCGCGGGGTCCTGGGTCATCGCAGCAGGCCGACCTCGCGCACGATGGCCTCCACGCCGGCGACCTCGTCGGCGTCCAACGCCTGGATGGGGGCGGGCATGGTGCCGGACGCGATCACGCCCAGGGCTGCGCAGGCCGCCTTGAAGGCGCCGATGCCGCCGCCGTCGCCGGAGCGTCCCTGGGGGACAAAGGCGATCTCGAACAGGCGGTTGATCCGGTCCTGCTCGGCGCGGGCGGCGTCCCAGTCGCCGCGCTCGGCGGCCTCGAACAGGCGGACATAGCCGGCGGGGTCGACGTTCGCCAGGCCGGGGACACAGCCGTCGGCGCCCAGCAGGAACATGCCGTCGCACATCACCTCGTGGCCCGACGAGACCGACAGCGGCGAGCCGGCCGCGCGGTTGGCGTCCACGAGGCGGCGGAAGCCGACGTCGTCGCCCGAGGAGTCCTTGACGCCGATGATGACGCCCTCGCGCCCGAGTTGCACCAGCAGATTGCGGCCGAGCTTGGCCGGGCCGCGCACGGGCACGTCGTAGGCGACCACGGGAATGTCCAGGCCGGCCGCGACGAGGCGGAAGTGGTCGCCGATCTCGGCGGCGTTGTTCAGGGCGTACAGCGGCGCGGTCACCACGACCGCAGCGGCTCCCTGCGCCTGGGCGCGCTGGGCGTGGGCCAGCACGCGGCGGGCCGTGAGGTCCGGCGTCCCGACGAGGACGGGCACCCGACCGGACGCGGTGGCGATGACCCGCTCGACGACCGTGTCGCGCTCGGCATCGGTCAGGTAGGCCACCTGGCCGGAGCTGCCGAGCACGAACAGGCCGTGGACGCCGCCGCCGATCAGGTGCTCGACGAGGGCATCGAGGCTCTCCAGATCGAGGGAGCCGTCGGGGTGGAAGGGGGTCAGGACGGGCGGGACGATGCCGCGGAGCAGGGACATGGCGGGCCTCACAGAAGGGACGGGACGGCACCCAGAAGGGTGCGCGTGTAGGCGTGTTGGGGATCGGTGAAGAGCTGGTCGGCGGGCCCGGTCTCGACGATCTGGCCGGCGAACATGACGGCCATCCGGTCCGAGACGTAGCGCACCGTGGAGATGTCGTGGCTGATGAACACCATGCCGAGGTTCAGCTCGTCCTTGAGGTCGGTCAGCAGGTTGAGCACCTGGGCGCGCACCGACACGTCCAGGGCCGAGGTGGGTTCGTCGGCGACGATGATGTCCGGCTCGAGGGCCAGCGCGCGGGCGATGGCGACGCGCTGCCGCTGCCCGCCCGAGATCTGGCGGGGCAGGACGTCGAGGGCCGACAGGGGCAGGCCGACCAGGCCGAGCAGGCGCTTGACGCGCTCCTCGCGCTCGGCCTCGGTGCCGATGCCGTGCACCTTCAGCGGGTCGGTCAGTTGGTCACGGACGATCATGCGCGGGTTGAGCGCGGTCGCCGGGTCCTGGAACACGACCGACACCGCGCGGCCCAGCTCGCGGCGGGAGTTCGCGTCGTAACCGAGCGGACGCCCCCGGAACAACACGTCGCCGCGCGTGGGCGGCTGCAGGCCGACCAGCACGCGGGCCAGCGTCGACTTGCCGCAGCCGGACTCGCCGACGATCCCGACCGTCTCGCCGCGGGAGACCTGGAAGTCGACGTCGTTGACGGCGTGCACGGTGCCCGGCTTGAACAGCCCGCCCGTACGGGTCTTGTGGATGACGTGGACGCCGCGCAGCTCCAGCGTCGGCGCCCCGGCCACCGGGGTGGTGGCGCGGGCGTCCGCCTCGGACTCGACGGCCGGTGCAGTGCGGTCCAGGTCCTCCTCGGGGTGGTGGGCGCCCTGTGCGGGCATGCCCGCCCCGGAGACCGGTGACGTCTCGGTCATCGCGTGACCTCCTCGGAGTCAGCGGGTGCGTAGGCAGAGTCGGGGTGGGCCGCATAGGCGTGCCCCGCATCGGAGACGGTGACCATCGCCGGCCGCACGTCCAACCCGACGGTCGGGTGGGAGGAGCGCGGCGCGAACCGGTCGCCGGCGACGAACTCGCGCGGGCTGGGCACGACGCCGGGCACCTGGTGCAGGCGTCCGGACCCGGATTCGATCGACAGCACCGCACCGAGCAGGCCGCGGGTGTACTCGTGGCGGGGGTCGGTGAGCAGCTCCAGCGTCGGGCCGGTCTCGACGACCTGCCCGGCGTACATGACGGTGATGCGGTGGGCCACCGATGCGACGAGCGCGAGGTCGTGGCTCACGAACACCATCGCGAAGCCCAGCTTGGTGCGCAGCTCGTTGAGCAGGTCGACGACCTGCTTCTGCACGGTCACGTCCAGGGCCGTGGTCGGCTCGTCGGCGATGACCAGCTTCGGGTTGCGGGTCAGGGCCATCGCGATCAGCACGCGCTGGCGCTGGCCACCCGACAGCTCGTGCGGGTAGCTCTTCAGCGTGCGGTCGGGGTCGAGGCCGACGAGCTCGAGCAGCTCGGTCGCCGACCGCTGGCCGCCCCGCTTGGTCAGCTGCTTGAACTGGGCGCTGATCAGCATGGACGGGTTGAGCGAGCTCAGGGCGTCCTGGTAGATCATCGCGATCTCGTGGCCGCGCAGGGCGTTGTGCTCGGACGGGCTGAGCTTCAGCAGGTCGACGCCGTTGAACAGGATCTCGCCGGTCAGCACCGCCGTGTCGGGCAGCAGGCCCATGATGGCCATCGAGGTGATCGACTTGCCGCAGCCGGACTCGCCGACCAGGCCCATCGTCTCGCCGGGGCGCACCTCGAACGAAACGTTGTCGACGATCTCGACGTCGCCGTGCGCGTTCGGGAACGCGATCGACAGGTTCCTCACCTCGAGCAGGGGCGCGGCCGCGGCCTGCTCGGCGGTGAGGACGAGCCGGTCGTCGCGGGCCAGCTCGGCGGTGCGGAGGGCGTCCAGTCGCTGTTCCAGGCTGTCGGCCTGGGCGAGGTGGGACGCCGCGATGCCGGCGGCGGTGCCCGCACCGGTCAGGGACTCCTCGTCGGCCTGCACGTTGACCCGCTTCTTGATCGTCGGGGACGCCAGCGAATCGGTCAGGCCCTCGCTCAGCACGTTCAGGCTGAGGGTGGTGATGAGGATGAGCAGGCCGGGGAAGAAGGTCGTCCACCAGTGCCCGGACAGCAGCAGGATCTTGCCCTCGCTGAGCATGTTGCCCCACGTGGGGGTGTTCACCGAGGTGATGCCCGCGCCGATGAACGACAGGGACGCCTCGAACACGATCGCGTCGGCCACGAGCACGGTGGCGAACACCAGGATCGGGGCGATGCAGTTGCGGGCGACGTGCTTGGCCAGGATCCACCAGGTGCGGGCGCCCATCACCTTGGACGCCGCGACGTAGTCCTCGCCGAACTGGCTCAGGACGTTGGCCCGGACGACGCGGGTGAGCTGGGGGACGTACAGCAGCGCGATGGCGATGATCACCACGGGCAGGATCGGCAGGCGCGAGCTGAGCGCGAGCACCAGCACGGCGGCCAGCGCGATGCCGGGGAAGCTCATGATGATGTCGAGCACGCGCATCAGGACTTCGGAGACCCACCGGCGCGCGGTGGCGGCGATCGAACCGAGGACGGCGGCGATCACGAGCGCCAGGCCGGTGGCGGCCAGGCCGACGATCAGCGAGACGCGGGTGCCGTGCACGGCGCGGGAGAAGATGTCGCGGCCGGTGTCGTCGGTGCCGAACCAGAACTGGCTGTTCGGCGGGATCGAGTTGTCGGGGATCATCGTGGTACCGACGCCGGCGATCTCGACCTCCTGCATGACGACCATGTCGGCCGGCACGAGGCTGGTCGCGTCGGGGGGATAGGGCGCCACGACCGGGGCGAGGATCGCCACCAGGGCCATGATGGACAGCACGACGACGGCGATCTTGGAGCCGATCGACAGCGACCGGAAGCCCTGGAACCGCAGGCCCGGCTGGCGCAGCTTGGTGCGGGATTCGGCGGACAGCATCAGATGCTCCTGATCCGCGGGTTGACCAGCACGTAGAGCAGGTCGACCACGAGGTTGATGACGATGAACGCGATGGCGACGGTGATCGTCACGCCCTGGACGATGTTCACGTCGTTGCGGGTGATGCCCTGGAAGATGAGCTGGCCCATGCCCTTGATGTTGAAGATCATCTCGATGACCACCGCGCCGCCCATCAGGTAGCCGACGCGCAGGCCGAGCACGGTGAGCGGGGTGATCAGCGCGTTGCGCAGCACGTTGCGGCCGATGACGACCGGCTTGGGGATGCCCGCGCCGATGGCGGTGCGGACGTAGTCCTTGTCGAGCTCCTCGACCATGGCGGTGCGGACGACGCGGGTCAGGGACCCGGCGACCGGGATCGCCAGCGAGATGGCCGGCAGGGCGATCTGGTTGAGGTAGGCGCCCGGGTCCTGGCTGAAGGGGATCCAGTCGTTGACCAGCGCCG
This sequence comes from Propionibacteriaceae bacterium, assembly GCA_030539405.1. Classification (GTDB taxonomy): domain Bacteria; phylum Actinomycetota; class Actinomycetes; order Propionibacteriales; family Propionibacteriaceae; genus Propioniciclava. Next base: position 8,546 of record JAUNSA010000003.1, on the reverse strand, counting down.
GGAAGGTGCCGGTGCCGCCGGGCACGTTCGAGAACGCCTGGATGAGCAGGAGCGCCAGCCAGAACGACGGCGTGGCCAGCCCGGCGATCGACAGCACGCGGATCACCTGGTCGGGCCACTGGTCGCGGTAGAGCGCGGCGACGACGCCGAGCACCAGCGAGACCACCACGGCGATGGCCAGGCCGATGAAGGTCAGCTGCAGCGTGATCGGGAAGCTCTCGGAGACCATCTGCGTGATCGGGACGCCGGTGAAGGACTGGCCCAGGTCACCCTGGACGAGCGCGGCGAGGTAGCGGCCGAGCCGGACCAGCACGGGGTCGTTGAGCCCGTTGGCGACCCGGTAGGCCTCCAGCGCCTCCAGGGAGGCCGACTCGCCGAGTGCCAGCCGGGCAGGGTCGGCCGTGGACAGCGACATCACGAAGAAGACCAGCAACGTCACGCCCAGGACCATGATCGGCATCGCCAGCAGGCGGCGTCCGAGCAGGCGGAACAGGTTGGACACGGTGGTGCGCTCCTAGCGGAAAAGTGATGAGGGGGACGCCGCAGCCCGCGGCGTCCCCCACAGGGTCACAACGTGGAGCCGACGTCCACGAACGAGAGGCCGGTCACCGCGATGGGCTTGAAGTTGACCAGGGTCTCGTCCTCGTACGCGGTCGGGGACTTGCGATGGAAGATCGGGTACAGCGGCAGGTTCTCGGCCACGATGTCGAAGATCTCGTGCCACGCGGCCTGCTGGGCATCCCCCGTGGCGGCGGCGGCCGTGTCGAGCAGCTCCTGCACCCGGTTGTAGGACTCCGAGCCCTTCCAGTGCATGCGGGAGTCGGTCCACGTGTCGCCGGCGTACCACCAGCGCAGCAGCAGGTCGGCGTCGTCACCGAACACCGAGGGGTCGCCGGGGGCGATCACGATGTCGAACGAGTCCGGGTTGCCGTCGATCGTGGAGTACACGTCGGAGGATGCCTTCTCCTCGTAGGCGACGGTCAGGCCGACCGCCTCCAGGGACTCCTTGATCATCGGGCGCACCGCCGAGAACCAACCGTGGTTGGACGCCAGGACGCGGACCTCGGTGAGGCCGGTCTCGGCCAGCAGGGTGCGCGCCTGGTCGGCCTTGCCGACCCACTGGGAGGCGGCCTCCTTGTAGGCCGGGTGCTCCTTCTGCACGAACGACGTCGAGGGGGTCGCCAGGTCAGACATGCCGGTCTTGCAGATCTTCTCGTAGTCGAGCGCGGCCATGACGGCCTGACGGTTCTTCACCTCGGCCATGGGGCCGGTGCCGCAGTTGAACATGGCGAACAGCAGCCCGAAGCCCTGCTCGGCCGCCACCGACTTGGAGGACGCCAGCGTGGCCAGGTTGGCCGCAGGCACCGAGTCGATCGCCTGGACCGAGTCGGAGGTGAGCGCGTTGGTGCGGGTGGAGTCGTCGGGGATGATCTGCCACTCCATGGTCTTGACCTGGGCCGGCTTGGTGCCGGTGTAGGCGTCGTTGGCCTCGAAGACCAGCTTGGAGGAGGCGGCGCCGTTGTCGGTCATCTTGAAGGGGCCCGAACCGATCGGGTTGAGGTCGAACGCCTTGGCGTCGGCGTCCACGGCGGCCTTCGGCACGACCTTGACCACCGAGAGGCGCTCGGCGACCAGGGAGAACGGGTACTTGAGCTTGACCGTGACGGTCGTGTCGTCCTTCTTGGTGACGGAGTCGACGAAGGCGATGAACTGGCTGTACAGCGAGTTGTTGTCGGGGTTGAGCACGCGCTCGAAGGAGAACACGACGTCGTCGGTGGTGACCGGGCTGCCGTCGTGGAACACGGCGCCGTCGCGCAGCGCGACCTCGTAGGTGGTGTCGTCGACCTGGGTGGGCAGGGCCGCACCGAGCGCGGGGTAGACCTCGCGGGTCGCCGGGTGGATCTCGGTGAGACCCTCCATGGTGTGCCAGTTGGCGGCCAGGGTCAGCGCGGCCGAGGTGGTCATCGGGTCGTAGCCGTTGGTGCCGAGCTGGTAGCTGATCGCGGCGACGATCTTCTCGCCGGTGCCGCTGCTGGTGGCGGGGGTGGACGCGGGCGTGCCGGCCGGGGTGGTCGGTGCCGCCGTCTGGGCCGGGGCGGTGCCGCATGCGGCGAGGGTGCCCGTCAGGGTGGCGGCCGCGCCCATCGCGCCGACCAGGCGCAGGAATCCGCGGCGGCTGGTGCCGGGAAGGTTCTCCATTGAAGTCTCCTCAGGATGTCGGACGTCGGATGTCTGACGTTGTGTCATTATAGGCATGTCCAATGTCGAAGGGGCAAGCGATGAAACCGGATCGTTATCGCGATGGTGCGAACTCGACCGTGCAAGGGATCAAGGACCTCATCCTCGCCCGAGGCCTGCACCCGGGTGATCCCATGCCCACCGAGGCCGTCCTCGTCGAGGAACTGGGTGTCTCGCGCTCCAGCGTCCGCGAGGCGGTCCGCACGCTGGTCGCCCTCGACATCCTGGAGGTCCGCCACGGCACCGGCACCTTCGTAGGGTCGCTGTCCTTGCGCCCGCTGGTCGAGGGCATGGTGTTCCGCGGCGTCCTGCTGCCCGGCGACGAGAACGCCATGCTGCGCGAGATCATCGAGGTGCGCACCGGCCTCGACATGAGCCTGGCCCCCCAGATCGTGGAACGCCTCTCCCACGGGGACGCCGACGACCTGCGGGCCTGCGTCGAGGGGATGAAGGAGCGCGCCGCCCGCAACGAGCCGTTCCCCCAAGAAGACCGCATCTTCCACCTCCAGATGGCCCAACGTCTCGGCAACGCCCTCTACGGGCAGCTCGTCGCCGCCTTCTGGGACATCCACACCACGGTCGGCCCCACCCTCGGGGCGGCCCCCCACCAGGAACTCACCGCCACGGCGCTGGCCCACGAGCGGATGCTCGAGACCGCGCTCGCCGGCGACCTCGAGGGCTACCAGGACGCCGTCCGGGCCCACTACGACCCCATCCTGCGACTGCTCACCTCCTGGGTGGCCGCGTCCTGAAGGAGGACAACAGATGATGCGCCTGCGCGCAGCCCGCGTGTTCACGGGTACGGAGATGCTGACCCCCGGCGAGATCGGGATCGAGGGCGACCGGGTGGTCGCCGTCGGCCCGCCCACCGCCGACCAGGCGATCGACCTCGGCGACGTCACCCTCGCGCCCGGACTGGTGGATGCCCACAGCCACGGGGGCGGCGGCTTCGCCTTCCCCGACGACGTGGACGCCGTGCTGGCCGCCCACCGCGTCCATGGGACGACCACGATGATCGCCTCCACGGTGACCCAATCGTTGGACGAGCTCGAGCGGCAGGTCACGCTGCTCGCCGAGCGGGTCCGCGACGGGTCGCTGGCGGGCATCCACCTCGAGGGGCCGTGGCTCGCCGAGAAGTACAAGGGCGCCCACCCGGTCGACAAGCTGCGCGACCCGCTGGTCGGCGAGGTCCAGCGGCTGCTGGACGCCGGCGACGGGGCCGTGAAGATGGTCACCATCGCCGTCGAGAAGCCCGGGGCGCTGGAGTCGGTGCAGCTGATGGCTGAGCGCGGCGTGGTCGCGGCGCTGGGGCACACCGCCTGCACCTACGACGAGGCCGTCGCCGCCATCGACGCCGGCGTCACCGGCGCGACCCACCTGTTCAACGCCATGCCCGGCCTGCACCACCGCGAGCCCGGCCCGATCCTCGCCCTGCTCGAGGACGACCGCGTCTGGTGCGAACTCATCGTCGACGGCGTCCATCTGCGGCCCGAGCTCGCGGCTTGGGTGATGTCGGTCTCCGACCGCGTCGTCCTCGTGACGGACGCCATGGCCGCCACCGGGTGCGCCGACGGCGACTACGTGCTGGGCGACCTCCCCGTCGTGGTGGACCAGGGCGTGGCGAAGATCGCCGGCACCGACACCATCGCCGGTTCGACCCTGGTGCTCTCGCGCGGGGTGCAGGTGGCGATCTCGGCCGGAGTCACCCCCCAGGTGGCGCTCCAGGCGGCGACCCTGAACCCCGCCCGTTACCTCGGCTTGGACGACGTGGGCGAGTTCGTGCCCGGCGCGCGTGCGGACGCCGTGGTGTTCGGCTCCGACTGGTCGGTCGACAAGGTGTTGTACCGGGGCGAGTGGCTCTGAGTCACAGGTCAGTGATCCCACAGGGATGAGACGGGGAGCGCGTGGAGCCGGTCGCCGACGGTGCGGGATGACCCCAAGCTGAGGACGACCCCCGCGACGAACTCCGGGCCCAGGCGCTCCCGCAGCGAGATCAGGTGCTTGAAGTGGTCCGAACGGGCGGTACTGGTCGACTTCACCTCGACACCGATCACCCCGCGCGGCGTCTCGATGATGACGTCGACCTCGGCACCGTTGCGATCCCGGTAGTGAGACAGCGTGTACGGCGTGCTCGACCACCCCTGTTGCCGGAGCAATTCGATGACCACGAAGTTCTCCAGGAGGGGGCCGAGGTGATCGGCGCCGTGGGGCGCACGCAGGTGCTCGGGAGCGAGGCGGCTCAATGCAGCGGCCAGACCGGTGTCGCTCACGTACGCCTTGGTTCGGCCGACCTGACGATTGGTCAGGTTGCGTGACCAACTGGGGAGGCGTTCAACCAGGAACAGCCCTTCCAGGATGTCGAGGTGGCGTGACACGGTCGCGCGCGCGACTCCGAGGGCGTCGGCGAGCCGTTCCCACACGATCTCGCCTCCGGGTGCTGCGGTGATGATCCTCAACAGGTTGCGCAGGACCGGGAGTTGAGTAGGGCCGAGGTCAGCCGAGTCCCGTTCGAGCAACCGATCGGCATAGTCATCCAGCCACGCCGTGCGTACTCGCCCGGACAGGGTCTGCACAGGCGGGTAGCCGCCCCGCGTGATCCTGTCGATGACCTCGTCGCGTTCTGGGGCAACGGTGGCCGGCATGGGTCCGGAAGTGAGGGCGGTGACCCAGTCATCGCGGTGTCCCGCCAGTTCGCCCTGGGTGAAGGGGTGAACCCGGATCGTCATGGCACGCCCGGCCAAGGAGTCCTCAGCACCGGGGAGGCGCAGCAGGTTGGCGGAACCCGTGAGGATGAAACGGCCCGGCGTGCGGTCGCGATCCACGGCCGCCTTCAGGGGCAGGATCAGCTCGGGGCAACGCTGGATCTCGTCGACCACGAGGCGACGATCTCCGGCGGAGGCGAGGAACCCTGCCGGGTCGTCACTCGCGAAGGTCCGTGTGAGTTCGTCGTCCATGGTGGTGAGGACGGCCGACTCGGGGCTGAGCATGGCGGCCAGTGTTGACTTGCCCACCTGACGTGCGCCCTCGATGACGAGGACTGGCGTGGCGTCGAGCAGCTCTCGAGCCCAGGATGTGAGGTGCCTTTCGACCAGTTCCATGCTGGGAGACTAGCATTTCGCTGAGACGAGACTAGCGGTTTGCTGGAAGTTCGCTGACGATTCGCTGTCCTCAGACTGGCGATTCGCTGGGATCAGGCGCTCCCTGCCCCCTGGCAGGTCGGGCAGAAGAACAGCGTCCGCTCGTGGGGTGGGGTGCCGATGCTGCCCGCAGCGATCGGGGTGCCGCAGCGTCGGCAGGGCTGCCGCAGGCGCCGGTAGACGGCGTGGCCGCGGCGGGGGTCGAGCTGTCCCCGGACGGACGCCGTGAGCAGCCGGTGGGCGCGGTCGGACAGCGCCTCCAGTTCGGCCTCGGTGAGGTCCGCGGCCGGACGCCACGGGTCGAGGCGCTGCGCGAACAACGACTCGGCGGTCCAGATGGTGCCCAGCCCGGCGAGGTTGCCCTGCTCGAGCAGGGCCGCGCCCACGGCGTCCGGGCTGGCGGCCAGGCGGCGGGCCGCCTCGGCGGCGTCCCAGTCGGGGCCGAGGAGGTCGGGGCCGAGGTGTCCGACGAGGCGCTCCTCATCGCGCGTGCGGACGAGGTCGAGCATGCCGAGGGCGTCCCCGACCGCCGTCGACTCCGCGGTGGCGAGCACGGCACGGACCGTGTGCGCCCGGAACGCCCGCGCCGGGTCGGTGGTCGGCGTGACGCGCCACGAGCCGTCCATGCGCAGGTGGGAGTGGAGGGTGAGCCCGTTGTCGAGGCGGTGGAGCAGGTGCTTGCCGCGGGGGACGACCTCCACGGTGGTGGCGCCGCGCAGGTCGGCGGTGGCCAGTGACGGCCAGCGCAGGTCGCTGCGCGTCAGTGGCTTCCCGGCGAGTGCGTGGTGCAGGCGGCGGGCCGTGCGCCAGACGGCGTCACCCTCAGGCATCGGGGGCGACCAGGGCGGGGAGGACCTCCTCGATCGGGTCGCGCAGGACGGCGTCGGCGAGGTAGTCGTACGGCGTTTCCTGGTTGTTGACGATCACCACGCGGGCCGAGTGTCCGAACGCGTACGGCACCAGCCCGGCCACCGGGTGCACCGTCAGGGTGGTGCCGATCGCGAGCACGAGGTCGGCCTCCTCGGCGAGGGCGACCGACGCGTTCAGGACGTCCGGCTCCAGCATCTCCTCGAACAGGATCACCGTCGCCCGGGTGATCCCGTCGCACTCTGGGCAGCGTGGGTCGGTGTCGCCGGCCAGGACCAGCTCGCGCATCTGCTCCATCGCCCCGGAGGTGCCGCAGTCCTCGCAGCGCCAGCGCCGGGCGTTGCCGTGCACCTCGTGGACGAGCTCGGGCGACGACCCCGCGACCAGGTGCAGCCCGTCGGTGTTCTGCGTCACGATGCCGGACAGCTTGCCGGCGCGCTCCAGCTCCACCAGTGCCAGGTGCCCGGCGTTGGGGGCGGCGTCCCAGTGGGGTGAGGTGGCTCGGATCTGCCAGGCCTTGCGGCGGATGTCCTCATCGCCGAGGTAGTAGGAGAGGACCGAGACCTTCTCCGCGTCCGGATCCTGCGTCCAGCGACCCTGCGGACCGCGGAAGTCGGGGATCCCCGACGCGGTCGACAGGCCCGCGCCGGTCAGGGCGAGGATGCGCGATGAGCGGGAGACCAGGTCGCGCGCGGTGCTGAGGGCGTCCGACATGGGTCAACGGTAGGCGAGCGAGGCGAGGAGCTGGGCCAAGGCGTCCGGCGCGGAGAACATCGGCCAGTGGCCGGAGTCGATGTCGGCGTAGCTGACGTGTTGCGCCGGCGTGAGTTCGGGGATCTCGCCCGCGTCCAGCCATGCCTTCGCGTCCTCGGGAGAGTACTCGGGGCAGACCATCACCACTGGAACCGCGTGACGGCGCGCGTCGGTGTATCGGACGATGCCGGTCACCACGGTCTCGGGCACGGTGTGGGACGCCGCGGCGAACGCCTCCCGGTGCTCGGGGGTGAGGTCGTCGGAGTCGGGGCCCTCGAACGCCTCCCAGCCGGGGAACGCCACGACGCCATCGGCCGGCTCGAAGAACGGGGCGTACGCCGCGCCGTCGGCCTGCGGCATGCCGCCGACCATCGCCACCCGGGCCACCCGCTCAGGACGCCGGTCTGCGGCCAGCCAGGCCAGGGTGCTGGCAGCCGAGTGTCCGACGACGAGCACTGGGTCGCCGCTCGCCTCACCCGCCTCACTTGTCTCGCCCGTCTTGCCCGTCCCGCCCGCGTCGATCGCGGCCAGGATGGCGTCCAGTTGCTCGTCCAGCGTGGCGGGCGCCTCGCCGTCGCCATCGCGTCCGCCCTGCCCCGGCAGGGTGATCGCGACGGGGTCGTGGCCGGCGGCCCGCAGGCCGGGGAGCACCGCGTCCCAGGCAGACCCGTCGAGCCACAGGCCGGGGATGAGAATGATGCGCATGGTGGCCTCCTGGCCGGGGCACAGTGTGCGAAAGAAAATGTTTGCCGGTGGCAGGCGCCCCAGCGTCAATCGTGAGCCCTCCGCTTTGACGTTGGCAACAGGTCCACCGGCAAATACCCAAACTCGTACCCTCTTGCCCCGCGGCCCAGGCGGGCGCGAAACCCGGTTGCACGGTTGCCATCGGGAATGGACAGCCCCACCCCTGCGTTGAGATACTTGAACCATCAACCAAACAGGAGTGATCATGCAGATCGGCATCTTCTCGGTGAGCGACATCACCACCGACCCGACGACGGGTCACACCCCCAGCGAGCACGAGCGCATCAAGGCGTCCGTGGCCATCGCGAAGAAGGCCGAGGAGGTCGGCCTCGACTTCTACGCCATCGGCGAGCACCACAACGAGCCCTTCTTCAGCAGCTCGCCCACCACGACGCTGGGCTACATCGCCGCCCAGACGAAGACGCTGCTGCTGTCGACCGCGACCACGCTGATCACGACCAACGACCCGGTGAAGATCGCCGAGGACTTCGCCATGCTGCAGCACCTGGCCGACGGTCGCGTCGACATCATGCTCGGCCGCGGCAACACCGGCCCGGTCTACCCCTGGTTCGGCAAGGACATTCGCGCCGGCGTCGCCCTGGCCGTCGAGAACTACGCGCTGCTGCGCCGCCTGTGGACCGAGGACGTCGTCGACTGGCAGGGCAAGTACCGCACGCCGCTGCAGGGCTTCACCTCCACGCCGCGTCCGCTGGACGGCGTCGCCCCCTTCGTGTGGCACGGCTCGATCCGCACCCCCGAGATCGCCGAACAGGCCGCCTACTACGGTGACGGCTTCTTCCACAACAA
>JAUNSA010000081.1 GCA_030539405.1 Propionibacteriaceae bacterium | reverse complement strand
TCGGAGACCAACGCGGCGGCCGAGTCCACCACCGCTTGCGCGGCGTCCCGCTCGGCGGCGGGGACCAGCCCGAGGTGCCGGGAGGGAACCACCAGGTCTGTGCTGCGGGGGATCGCCCCCAGCAGCGGGAGCTCCACCTGGGCCAGCGCATCCGTGACCTCGGCCAGAGCGCGCGGTGACCCTACCCGGTTCAGGATGACGCCACAGACGCGGGGTGCATCGGGGTGGACCGCCAGGCCGTGCGCGACCGCCGCGGCGGTCCGGGAGGAGTGGGCGGCGTCCACGACGAGCACCACGGGGGCGCCCACCAGGCCGGCGACGTGTGCGGTCGAGCCGAAGCCACGGCGTCCCTCGACCTCGCCCAGCTTGCCGTCGTACAGCCCCATCACCCCCTCGATCACGGCCACGTCGGCGCCGGCCGCGCCGTGCAACAACAGGGGAGCGAGCAGGTCGGACCCGCAGAGCCAGGCGTCGAGGTTGCGGCCGGGGCGTCCGGTGGCCAGGGCGTGGTAGCCGGGGTCGATGTAGTCAGGGCCGACCTTGAACGGGGCGACGTCGAGCCCGCGTTGCCCCAAGGCGGCCATCAGCCCGAACGCGACGGTCGTCTTGCCGGCCCCCGACGTCGGCGCGGCGAGGGCGAAGCGGGGCAGCGGCCTCACCATTCGATGCCCGCCTGCCCGCGTGCGCCCTGGTCGAAGGGGTGCGTGATCTTGGTCATCTCGGTGATGAGGTCGGCAGCGTCCAGGAGCGCCTGGGGGGCACGGCGTCCGGTGATGACGACGTGCTGGGTGCCCGGGCGGGCAGCCAGGGTGGCGAGGACGTCGTCGACCTCCAACCAGCCGTTGGCCAGCGGATAGGTGAACTCGTCCAGGATCACGAGGTCATGCGTCTGTTCGGCGAGCGCGTCGGCCACGTGCCGCCAGCCCTCGCGAGCCAGCTCAGCCTGGTCGAGGCCCTCGGTGGCACGCAACCACGTCCACCCGGCGCCCATCGTGTGCCACTCGATCGGGCCGCCCTCGCCGGTGGTGCGGTGTCGATCGGCCAGGGCGGCGTAGGCGGCGCGCTCACCGGTCGCCCACTTCCCGGACTTCACGAACTGGTACACCCCGATCGACCACCCCTGCGCCCAGCCGCGCAGGCCGAGCCCGAACGCGGCGGTGGATTTCCCCTTGCCATCGCCGGTGTGGACGATCAGCCTGGGTTGGGTGCGCCGTTCGCGCGTGGATGGTGCCATCTCAACTCCTCAACGCGAGCAGGGCGTCGAGATCGAGGTGGGCCTCGACCGCGTCCGCCAGCTTGTCGATCATGGTCTCGCGGGCTGCCGCATAGCCCGGCCCGTCACTCGGACGCCAGTCGCTGCCGGTCAGCGTCGCGATGTGGGCCAGGAAGGCGGAGCGGAAGTCGTCGTCCTCGAAGGCCCCGTGCAGCATGGTGCCGAAGGTGCCTCCGACCCGAACGCCGTCCAGGAACGCGTCCCCGGACGCCGACGTCACCTGCCCGTGGTGAATCTCGTAGCCGGCCACCTCCCTGCCACCCCAGGGGTAGGACGCCCTCCGCGTCGTCCGCTCCCGGGCGAACGTGAAGTCGACCGGAAGCACGCCCAGTCCCGGCACCTGCCCAACGCCTGACTCGACGTCGTCGGTGATCGTCCGGGCGAGCATCTCGAAGCCCCCGCAGATGCCCAGCGTGGGGCGTCCTGTTGCATGCCGTTCGGTCACCACCCGGTCGAGCCCGCGCTCGCGCAGCCAGGCCAGGTCGTGCAGCGTCGAGCGCGAGCCCGGCACGATCAACAGGTCGGACGCCGACGCCACGGCCGGGTCGGCCGTCACGTCGACCCGCACCCCCGGCGTGGCGGCCAGGGCTTCGACGTCGGTGGCGTTCGAGATCCGCGGCAACCGGATGACCGCGATCCGCAGTGCGGGCCGCGCATCGTTCTGGGTGTCGCTCGACCAGCGGGACACGTCGAGGGCGTCCTCGCCGTCGAGCCACACGCCGTCGAGCCAGGGCAGCACGCCGAAGCAGGGCAGCCCGGTACGGCGGGTGATCTCGGCCAGGCCCGGGTCGAGGACGGCCTGGTCGCCGCGGAACTTGTTGATCACGTACCCGGCCAGCAGTCGTTGGTCGGTCGGCTCGAGCAGCGCCCAGGTGCCGTACAGGCTGGCCAGCACGCCGCCGCGGTCGATGTCGCCGACGATGACCACGGGCAGGTCGAAGCGCCTGGCCAGGCCCATGTTGACGTAGTCGCGTTCGCGCAGGTTGATCTCGGCGGGCGACCCGGCCCCCTCCACGACCACCAGGTCATGGGCTGCGGCGAGGGCGGTGTAGGAGGCGAAGGCGGCCTCGGCGAGGTGGGCGCGCCCGGTGGCGTACTCGCCGGCCTCGAGGGTGCCGGCGTCGCGGCCGCGGAGCACGACGTGGGCCCGGCGGTCGCTCCCGGGCTTGAGCAGCACCGGGTTGAGCAGGGTGGACGGCTCGACCCGTGCCGCCTGGGCCTGCAGGTACTGGGCGCGACCGATCTCGCCGCCGTCGGCGCAGATGGCCGAGTTGTTCGACATGTTCTGTGCCTTGAACGGGGCGACCGCGAGGCCGCGGCGCACGAACGCACGGCACAGGCCCGTGACGACCAAGGACTTTCCGGCATCCGAGCTCGTGCCGGCGATGAACAGGCCGGTCATCGGCTCCTCCTCGTGGTCAGCGTTGCGCTGGCGGCGGCCAGCACGGTGGTGGCGACGCTGACGGCGGTGACCAGGGAGGCGGCACGGCGCACGGCAGGGCCGTCCGGGCGCGGCCAGTCGGTATCGCCCAGGGTGCCGCGGACCTCGATGCGGCTGCCGTAGGTGTTGGCCCCGCCGAGGCGGATGCCCAGCGCCCCGGCCCACGCTGCCTCGCACCATCCGCCGTTGGGGCTCGGGTGGTCCGCGGCGTCGCGCAGCATCGTGGTGACGGCTCGGCGCCGGTCCCCGCCCACCAGCGGGGCGACCGCGCACGCGACCGCACCGGTGAGCCGGGCGGGCAGCCAGCCGAGCACGTCGTCGAATCGTGCCGAGGCCGTGCCGAAGCGGGCGTAGCGGTCGTTGCGGTACCCCACCATCGCGTCCAGGGTGTTCACGGCCCGGTGTATCGCCATGCCGGGGATGCCCGCCACGACGCCCCAGGCCAAGGTCGAGACGACCGCGTCGTTGGTGTTCTCGGCCAGGGACTCGACGGTGGCGCGGCCGAGCTCGTCGGCGGCCAGGCCCTCGGGTGAGCGTCCGCACAGGTGGGGGAGTTGCTCCCGGGCGGCATCGAGATCGCCGGCGACCAGGCGATCGGCCATGACGTGTCCCTCGTGCGCGAGCGACCGGGCGCCCAGGCACGCCCACGTGACCGCGGCGGTGGCGAGGGTGTGGGCGAACCCGTGGCGGCGGGTCAGCCGTTCGATGGCGACTCCGCCGACGAGCACCGGGGCGAGCGTGACGGCAGTGAAGGCGGCCCCTGCGGTGCGCGCATCGGCGTGGAGCCGCCGCTCGACGGCCGCGGCCCAGGAGCCGAAGATCGCAACGGGATGGCCGCGCCGCGGGTCGCCCACGACCGCGTCGGCGGCGACACCCAGCACCAGACCCAGGGCACGGCTCATCGAGTACCTCGCGGGCGGTTAGGGTCGGGGACCATGAACGTTCTCGTACTGGCCGGGACCGGCGACGGGCACTCGGTGGCCCAAGCCGTGCGGGCGACGGGGCGGGTGGTGATCGAGTCGGTGGCGGGTCGGACGGCGGCCGCTCGCCGATCCGCGGGTGATGGGGTGCGCGTGGGCGGCTTCGGCGGGGCCGACGGGCTGGCCCAGTGGCTGCGCGAGCACGCGATCGGCGCCGTCGTGGATGCCACCCACCCGTTCGCGCGGCAGATGACGACGAACGCGGTCGAGGCCTGTGCCCGTGTCGGGGTGCCGCTGGCGCGGTGGGTGCGGCCGTCCTGGCTGCGGCGCCCGGAATCGCTGGGGTGGTTGTGTGTGCCCGACCATGCCGCGGCGGTGCGCGCCGCAGCCGGCCACGGTCGGGTGCTGCTGACCGTGGGGCGGCAGGAGTTGGCCGCGTACCGCGCCCTGCCCGACGTGATCGCGCGTGTCACCGAGCCGGCTGCGGGATGGGTCACCCCACCCGGCTGGGAACTCCTCATCGCCCGGGGACCCTTCGACCGTGTTTCCGAGCGGGACCTCATGGCCGAGCGCGGCGTGCGGGTGCTGGTCACCAAGGACTCCGGCGGCGCCACCACCGAAGCCAAGCTCGATGCGGCGGCGGCCCTGGGGGTGCAGGTCGTGATGATCACCCGGCCTCCCGACCCCGAGGGCATCCCCCGGTTCTCCGACCACGAGGCCATCGCGCGGTGGATCGCCGAGGTGGACACCGGAAGCCAGCACGAGCGGTCGGTCCGACCACAGGTCTGAGCGTCGTGACGCCCGGCCGCGGCCATCGCGTGCTGGCTTCCGGTGGTCCGGGGCAGGGTCATGGGGTCAGCCCCGCAGGTCGAGGGCGGCGACGTCCCCGATGACCGTGATGGAGGGGGGCCGCACGCCGCTGCTCACCGCGAGGTCGGCGATGGTCGCGAGCGTGCCGCGCACCACGGCCATGTCCGGGCTGGCCGCCTTGGTCACGATCGCGGCGGGCGTGTCGGCGGGCAGGCCACCGTCGGCCAGGGCGGCGGTGATCGCCGGCAACTGGCGCACGCCCATCAACAGCACGAGCGTGGTCTGGGACTGTGCGAGGGCAGCCCAGGAGATGTGCGAGCGCGGATCGTCCGGGGCGACGTGGCCCGACACCACGGTGAACCCCTGCGACATCCCCCGATGGGTGACCGGGATGCCGGCCAGCTCGGGGGCCGCGACCGCCGAGCTCACGCCCGGGACGACGCTGACCGGTACACCGGCGTCCGAACAGGCGAGGAACTCCTCACCGCCGCGCCCGAACACGAACGGGTCTCCGCCCTTGAGCCGCACGGCGTGCCGTCCGGAGCGGGCATGCTCGATGAGCAGCGCGTTGATCTCCTCCTGCGGGGTCGCCGGACCGTGCGGGGTCTTGCCGACGTTGACGATCTCGGTGCCATCGACCAGACCGGTGACGTCGGGGGCGAGGTGGTCGGTGAGGATCACGTCGGCCGACTGCAACGCGCGCAGCCCGGCGATGGTGAGCAGGTCCGGGTCGCCCGGGCCGCCGCCCACCAGGGTGACGCGGCCGGGGACGTGGGCGGGTGCGGTCATGAGGCTCCTTGTAGGGTCTGGGTCGTGGATGACTGGGGAACGCTGCCGGGCCTGCCTGATGAGGCCTTCGAGCATGATGGGCTGATCACCAAGCGGCACCAGCGGGCGAGCGCGTTCGCGCTGCTGCGTCCGTTGCCCGGGCACCTGCTGTGGGATGTCGGCACCGGCTCCGGCGCCATGGCCATCGAGTGGTGCCGCGCCGCGCGCGGTGCGCGGGCGATCGGGGTGGAGCGCAACCCGGAGCGGGCGGCGCGGGCGCGCCGCAACGTCGAGAAGCTCGCTCCCGGGGCCGTCGAGGTCGTCGAGGGGGATGCCGCCGAGCTCGTGGCTGAGTTGGCCGCCCCGGACGCCGTCTTCATCGGCGGCGGTGCGACCTCTGGCGTCCTGGAGTCGTGTTGGGCCGCGTTGCGTCCGGGTGGGCGCATCGTCGTGCACGGCGTCACGCTGGAGACGGAGGCGATTCTGGCCGAGGCCTTCCGCGAGCACGGTGGGCAGCTCGCGCGCCTGTCCGTCGAGTTCGCCGAGCCCATCGGACGGTTCTGGGGCTGGACCCCGCTGCGGCCGGTCACGCAGTGGTCCTGTTCTCGGTGACCCAGTCCTCGATGAGGGTCGCCGTGTCGGCCAAGGTTCGCGGACGCTTGCCGAGCCCCAGCCGGTGGGCGAGTTCGAGCGTCCAGGGCGGGGTGAGCCGGGCGGAGGCCAGCAGGGCCTGATCGTCCAGCAGCTCTGCGACCGGGCCCTGTGCGACGGTGCCGTCGACGACGATGGCAGCCTCGTCCGCCCACGCCAACGCCCAGTCGACGTCGTGGGTGGCGACCAGCAGGCTGGTGCCGCCGCCGTGCAGCCGGTCGAGGATCGCGGTCATCTCGGCGACCCCTTCGGGGTCGAGGCCGGCGGTGGGTTCGTCGAGCAGCAGCACCGAGGGGGCCATGGCGACCGCGCCGGCGAGCGCCGCCTTCTTCTGCTCGCCGTAGCTGAGCTGGTGCGTGGCGCGTTCGGCCAGGTGCTCGATGCCGAGCATGGCCAGCGTGTCATCAACGCGGGCGCGCACCTCGGCGACCGGCAGCCCGAGGTTCATCGGCCCGAAGCTCACGTCCTGGGCCACGTCGGCGGAGAACAGCTGTTCCGCGGCATCCTGGAGCACGAGTTGGACGGCCGTCCGGTGCTCGCGCAGGCCATGGCCCCCGTGCTCGAGCCGGACGCCGTCGCGTGCGACCTCGCCCCGCTCGGGACGGTGCGCCCCCGACAAGCAGCGCAGCAGGGTGGTCTTGCCGCAGCCGTTCGCTCCCAGCAGTGCGACCCTGCCCCGGTCGGGCAGCGTGATGGAGGCGCCGCTGAGCACCGGCTCGCGGCCCGGGAAGCGGGCGACGAGGTCGCGGGCGGTGAGCATCACGAGAGCATCACCGCCGCGTTCGCCGCCCAGACTGCGGCCACGACCGCGAGGGCCGTGGCCAGGAACGCGGGAGAGGCAGTACGGGAGCGGGGGAGCGTCGGCAGGTCGTCGACGTAACCGCGCCCCTCGAGACCGGCCTGGAGGCGTGCCGCGTGGTCCCACGACCGGACCAGGAGTGAGCCGGTGGCGCTCGCGGCGGTGGCGATCGAGATGCGGCCCAACCTGGCCGTTTGGGCCGCGTGGATCGCCAGCGCTGAACTCAGCAGCACGAACAGGAGCCGGTAGGTGAGCGAGGCGATGTCGACCAGAGGAGACGGCATCCCCAGTCTGCGGAGCCAGGTCAGCAGGTCGACCATCGGGGTGGTGGTGGCCAGCAGCATGACGGACAGGGTGCCGGCCACCCCGCGGGAGAAGGCGGTGACTCCCTTCCCGACCGTGGCGGGATCGGCCCACAGCGGCCCCCAGGTGAACAGGGCGTCCGGGGTGGGCGTTCCGCCCAACACCACAGCGACGGTGACGCCGCCGATCACCAGGAAGGTGAGCGGCGGCGCCATCGCGAACGCCAATGTGCGCAGCGGGATGCGCGCAGGCCCGCACGTCAGTGCCACACAGGCGACGGCGACCAGGACGCATCCGGGCCACGGTGGTGAGAGTAGGGCGGTGACGAGAAGGCCGACGCTGAGCACGACCTTCTCGCCGACGCGCACCGTGCGCCAAGGCCCCTGCCATGCCGCGTCGTCGAGGGCGGTGAGGTGGGCCATCTCAGGTGCGGTTGTGCTCGCTCCCGACCGTCTCGCGCTCGACCTTGCGGCCACGGAGGTTACCCAGCGTGTAGCCCAGGATGCCAGCCCCGAGGGCCGCCTGCAGGCCGAACAGGCCCGACTCGATCTCGCCCGACCCGGGCTCGAAGATGGGGTCGAACCAGGGCTCCGTCCCGTCCTCTTCGAGCATGGTGGTGACCGCGGCATCCGTGCCGCCGAAGGCTTCCTCATCAGGTGAGGAGGGGCGGGGGGCCAGCGCGAATGACAGGGCGAAGAGGATCACGAGCAGGGCCACCAACACGGGGGTGATCCATCGGTTCTGCTCACGCATGGGCGGTCTCCTTCACGGGAGCGGCGATGATGCCGCGGCGGGCGAGTTCGGGAGTGACGACCTTGGCCAGGAAGCGGAAGAGCAGGACGCCGACGATGCCTTCCATGATGGCCAGCGGAATCTGGGTGAGGGCGAACACGGTGGCGAACTTGCCGAAGGCTCCGAGCAGGTCGGGGTCGGGGTAGGCGAGCGCCAACTGGAATGACGTCACGACGTAGGTGACCAGGTTGGCCGTGGCCATGGCGAAGAAGACGCCGACCTCCATGGGAGCCCGGGCGCCGCGCAGGGCGACCCAGACCGCGTAGCCGGCCCACGGGCCAGCGATGGCCATGGAGAACACGTTCGCGCCCAAGGTGGTGAGGCCACCGTGGGCCAGCAGCAGAGCCTGGAACACGAGGACGACCGTGCCCAGGAAGGCCATGACGGGTGGCTTGAACAAGATGGCACCTGCGCCGGTGCCGGTGGGGTGGGAGGAACTGCCGGTGACGCTGGGCAGCTTGATGGCGCTCATGACGAACGTGAACGCCCCTGCGGCAGCGAGCAGCAGTTTGCTCTCGGGGTTTTCCTTGGCCTGGGTGATGACGGCTCGTGCCCCGTGCACCACGAACGGCGCCGAGGCCAAGCCCCAGACGACGCAGTGGGTGACGGGTAAGAACCCTTCAGCGATGTGCATCAGCACTCGTCCCTTCTCGAGATTGCGCGTCTCGATCCTGGTCCGACGAAACGAGTTCCTGACTCCCGCGTGATGCGGTTCACAGTGGCGCGACCGTGCCGGCTCTCCCCGGCTTCCTCGTCCCTCGTCGGGCAATATGAAATGGTGTGCTCACCCTCTCACACACACCAAAGGATCTCCATGCGCGACGCCCCCACCTACGACTACCTCACCGACGGCGCGGCCATCTACGCCGAGTCGTTCCGGATCATCCGCGAAGAGTCCGACCTCGGGCGCTTCCCCGACGACGTCGCCAAGGTGGTGGTGCGCATGATCCACGCCGCAGCCCAGACCAACCTGGTCGATGACATCTCCTGGACGCCGGGCGTCGTGGCTTCCTGCCGCGCGGCCCTGGTCGCGGGGGCGCCGATCCTGTGCGATTCGTCGATGGTGGCCACCGGCATCATCCGCTCACGGCTACCCGCGAACAACGAGGTGATCTGCCACCTGGGCGACCCTCGACTGGCGACGCTGGCGTCCGAGTTGGGAACGACGAAGACCGCCGCGGCCGTCGAGCTGTGGAAGCCGCAGCTCGAGGGAGCGGTGGTGGCGATCGGCAACGCGCCGACGTCGCTGTTCCGGCTGCTGGAGGTCGTGCGCGACACCGGCGTGCGGCCCGCGGGGGTCATCGGCATCCCGGTCGGGTTCGTGGGTGCGGCCGAGTCGAAGGCGGCGCTGGCCGAGAACCCGTTCGGGCTCGAGTTCCTGACCGTGCTGGGACGCCGTGGCGGCTCAGCCATCGCGGTGGCCGCGGTGAACGCCATCGCCTCGACCGCCGAAACCACCAACGAGGCCCGCACCGATGCGTGAGCTGGTGCTCATCGGCGTCGGAGCCGGGGATCCGGACTGGGTGACGCTCGCGGCCGTCCGCGCGATCGAGGAGATCGACGTCCTGTTCGTCGTGGTGAAGGAGCGCGAGTACGACGACCTCGTCGAGGCGCGGCGGGCGATCATCGAGCGGCACCGGACGCGTCCGCTGCCGGTGGTCGAACTCGTCGACCCGCCCCGGCCGTGGCAGTCGGTGCCGGACTACCCGGCGGCGGTTGCGGAGTGGCGGGCACATCGGCTCCAGACGTGGGGCCAGGCGGTGGCCGAACACCTGGGCGCCGGACAGAGCGGCGGCTTCCTGGTGTGGGGCGACCCGAGCCTGTACGAGAGCACGCTGGCGATCGTGGAGGACCTGGTGGCGTCGGCGTCCGAGGAGATTGCGTACCGGGTGATTCCGGGCGTGAGCAGCGTGTTGGCGCTGGCGGCGGCGCATCGGATTCCGCTGAACCGGCAGGGCAAGGCCGTGCAGATCTCGCCCGCGCGGCTGCTGGCGGGCGGCATGCCCAAGGGTGTGGACGACGTGGTGGTGATGCTGGACGGCAAGCAGACGTTCGCGTCCATCGACCCGACCGGGCTCGACATCTACTGGGGCGCGTACCTGGGCACGCCGGAGCAACTGCTGATCAGCGGTCCGCTGGCGGATGTGGCTGACGAGATCGTCCGGGTTCGTGCAGACGCCGCCGCGCGCCTTGGGTGGATGTTCGACACGTACCTGCTGCGGCGGAGGTAGCGCGCGCGGGGTTGTGGTGCGAGGCGAAAAGGCGCATCATGTAGGTACGTAGCTACAGCGGAAGGGGGTGCGTCATGACGCGTGTCACTTCTCGTGAGTTCAATCAGGATGTCAGCGCTGCCAAGCGTGCTGCAGCGCAGGGGCCCGTGGTGGTGACCGATCGGGGCGAACCTGCCTTTGTTCTGCTGAACATCGATGATTATCGGCGGCTGGCCGAGAACGACATGGACGAGTTCTTGGCTCGATTTCGGATGGATGACAACGACGACATCGAGTTTGCGCCGGCGAACCTGGAGATGAGGATTCCCGAGTTCTGATGTATGTGCTTGACACCAATGTCGTGAGCGAAATCCGCAAATCGTCGCCCGACTCACAGGTCTTGGCATGGTTTCGTGAACACCGTGTGCTTGAGCTCTATCTGAGCGCGATCACCGTGTTCGAGATCGAGATGGGTGTTCGGCGAATCGAGCGGCGAGATGAGTTCCAAGGGCGGCGTTTGCGCCGATGGCTCAACGAAGACGTTCTGGGTGCTTTCCGGGGGCGCATCCTGCCTCTCGATCAAGCGGTGGCGGTGCATGCCGCGAGCATGCAGGTGCCCGACCCGCGACCGGATCGGGACTGTTTCATCGCGGCCGCAGCGGGGGTGAACGGGATGACGCTCGTGACGCGCAATGCGAAGGATTTCCGGGCGCTCGGGATTCCGTTCATCAACCCCTGGGAAGCCTAGCTGTACTGTCCGGTCAGTACACCTTTCCCTCGGACCTTGGCTAGGCCTAGCGGGCGAGGCCAAGGAACGTCATGATGGCGCGCTCAACCTCGACCAGCTGCTGCGCGGTGAGGCGCCCCACTCGTGCCTGCACGTTGCTGCGACGAACGGTTGTCAGCTTGTCGACCATCACATCACTGTCATGGTGCAGGCCGGAAAGGTCGCTGCTCGCCACGCGGACGCGTAGCAATGGGGCGTCCGTCAAGGTAGTGGCCAGAGGTGCGACCGTGACCGAGTCGGTGCCGTCGAACAGGTCGTCCTGGACAATCAGTGCAGGACGCGGCTTGGACGCATAGACACCACCTGCGACTGTCCAAAGTTCGCCACGGGTCACGCGTCATCCCAAGGGACCGACACGGCTTCGATGAACTCCTGGTCATCGCCCGTTCGATCAGATTGCGCGACCAGAGCGGCCTGACGGCGTGCCTCGGTGGCGAACTGTTCAGTGCGGACGTCGGGCACCCAGATCTGGACCGGGCGGTAGCCACGTTCTCGCATCCGTCGCCGATACTCGCCCACTCGCTCCCTGACTGCCATATCTCCATGTTACATGTAACGAAGCCGAGCGCACCCGTTCTGGGATGCCCTGGGCGTCGCGGTTGCGACAGGCCCCTCAGAACTCCCAGTCCTCGTCCTCGGTGTTGACGGCCTTGCCCATCACATAGGACGACCCTGACCCCGAGAAGAAGTCGTGGTTCTCGTCCGCGTTGGGGGAGAGTGCGGCCAGGATGGCCGGAGAAACCGCCACGGCGTCCTTGGGGAACAGCGCCTCGTAGCCGAGGTTCATCAGGGCTTTGTTGGCGTTGTAGCGCAGGAACATCCTGACGTCCTCGGTCAGGCCGAGCGGGTCGTAGAGGTCTTCGGTGTAGGACTCCTCGTTGTCGTACAGCTCGTACAGCAGGTCGAAGGTGTAGTCCTTCAGCTCGTCGCGGCGGGCCTGGTCGGCGTCCTTGAGTGCCTGTTGGTACTTGTAGCCGATGTAGTAGCCATGGACGGCCTCGTCGCGGATGATGAGCCGGATGAGGTCGGCGGTGTTGGTCAGCTTCGCCCGGCTCGACCAGTACATGGGGGCATAGAAGCCGGAGTAGAACAGGAACGACTCCAGCATGGTCGAGGCGACCTTGCGCTTCTCGGGGTCCTCGCCGTAGTAGAAGTCGAGGATGATCTGGGCCTTGCGCTGCAGGTACTCGTTCTCCTCGCTCCACCGGAAGGCGTCGTCGATCTCCTCGGTCGAGATCAAGGTGGAGAAGATCGAGCTGTAGCTCTTGGCGTGCACCGACTCCATGAAGGCGATGTTGGTGTACACGGCCTCCTCATGCGGCGTCCGGGCATCGGGAATCAGCGAGACAGCCCCCACGGTGCCCTGGATCGTGTCCAGCATGGTGAGCCCCGTGAACACGCGGGTGGTCATGAGCTGCTCGTGGGGCTTGAGGGTGCGCCAGCTCGGGATGTCGTTGCTCAGGGGCACCTTCTCGGGCAGCCAGAAGTTGCTGGTCAGCCGGTCCCACACGTCGGAGTCGATGTCGTCGGTGATGCGGTTCCAGTTGATGGCCTGGACGCCGCGCAACAGGGTGAGCTTGTTGGTCATGTGTCGTTTCCTTCGTCGTGTCAGAGCATGCAGCTGACGCAGCCGTCGACCTCGGTGCCCGCGAGCGCGAGCTGCCGCAGCCGGATGTAGTAGAGGGTCTTGATGCCCTTGCGCCAGGCGTAGATCTGGG
>JAUNSA010000080.1 GCA_030539405.1 Propionibacteriaceae bacterium | reverse complement strand
TCGCGGGCCTGACCGTCGACCGCATCATCAACGAGCCGACCGCCGCCGCGCTGGCGTACGGCCTCGACAAGGGCGACATCGAGCAGACCATCCTGGTCTTCGACCTCGGTGGCGGCACCTTCGACGTCTCCCTCATGGAGATCGCCGACGGCGTCTTCGAGGTCAAGGCCACCAAGGGCGACAACCGCCTCGGTGGCGACGACTGGGACCAGCGGGTCGTCGACTGGCTCGTCACCCAGTTCAAGAACGCCAACGGCATCGACCTGTCCAAGGACAAGATGGCCAAGCAGCGCCTCCAGGAGGCCGCCGAGCGCGCCAAGATCGAGCTGAGCTCGGCCCAGGAGACCCACATCAACCTGCCGTACATCACGGCCGGCGCCGAGGGTCCCCTGCACCTGGACGAGAAGCTGACCCGCGCCGAGTTCCAGCGCCTGACCCAGGACCTGCTGGACCGCTGCCGCGCCCCGTTCAACAACGTGATCAAGGACGCCAACACCACCGTCGGCAAGATCGACCACGTCATCATGGTCGGCGGCTCGACCCGTATGCCGGCCGTCGTCGACCTGGTCAAGGAGCTGACCGGCGGCAAGGAGCCCCACAAGGGCGTCAACCCCGACGAGGTTGTGGCTCTGGGCGCGAGCCTGCAGGCCGGCGTCCTGAAGGGTGAGGTCAAGGACGTCCTGCTGCTGGATGTCACCCCGCTGAGCCTCGGCATCGAGACCAAGGGTGGCGTGATGACCAAGATCATCGAGCGCAACACCACGATCCCGACCAAGCGCTCGGAGGTGTTCACCACGGCTGAGGACAACCAGCCCTCGGTGATGATCCAGGTCTACCAGGGTGAGCGCGAGTTCGCCCGGGACAACAAGAGCCTCGGCAACTTCGAGCTCACCGGCCTGATGCCCGCCCCGCGCGGCGTGCCGCAGATCGAGGTCACCTTCGACATCGACGCCAACGGCATCGTGCACGTCAACGCCAAGGACATGGCTACCTCCAAGGAGCAGTCCATGACCGTGACCGGCGGCTCGGCCCTCGGCAAGGACGACATCGATCGCATGATGAAGGACGCCGAGGCGCACGCCGAGGAGGACAAGAAGCGCCGCGAGTCGGTTGAGATGCGCAACGAGGCGGACGCCCTGGCGTTCCGCACCGAGAAGCTGCTCGCCGACAATGCCGAGACCATCGGTGATGACGTCAAGGCTCCGGTCCAGGAATCGCTCGACAAGTTGAAGGAGACCCTGAAGGGCACCGACAACGACGACGAGGTCAAGGAAGCCATGAACGACCTCAACGAGAAGGCGTCCGCGATGGGCCAGGCGATGTACGCCGCCGCCCAGGCCGCGCAGGCCCCCTCCGAGGACGACCAGGCCTACACGACCGAGGACGCCCCCACCGAGGCCCCCGCCGAGGGCGAGGACGACGTGGTGGACGCCGAGATCGTCGACGACGAGACCGACAACAAGTGACAGCAGGCCCGGGGGTGGCGTCGGGAACCACCGACGCCGCCCCCGGGCTCCGTCCGCCCCCTAGGCTGGCCGTGACCGCTGGCGACCCCTGCTGAGGAGAGATCGAAGTGACTGACAAGTTCGACGAGTTCGACGAGTTCGTGCCCGAGGGTGAGGCTGGCGGCGACGGCCCCGAGACCCCCCTCATCCCCGATGACGCCTCCGACCTCACCGACGTGGATTCGCCGGTGGACGCCCCCGTCGAGGGCACCGCGGCCGAGCGCACGGCGTCCGGGCCGGGGGTCGGCACCCCGGCCGAGCCCGCGGCGTCCGCTGACGGCCGTGATGCCGAACTCGAGGCGCAGCTGGCCGAGCGCACCGCCGATCTGCAGCGCCTGCACGCCGAGTACGTCAACTACAAGCGGCGTGTCGACCGCGACCGTGACGTGGCCCGCCTGAAGGGCGTCGAGTCGGTCGTCAACGACCTGCTGCCCGTGGTGGACTCCATCGAGGCGGCCAAGCAGCACGACCAGGTCGAGGGCGGCTTCAAGCTCGTCGTCGAGGCCCTGCAGAAGGTCTTCACCAAGCACGGGCTGGTCGTCTACGGCGAGGTCGGCGACGAGTTCGACCCGCACCTCCACGAGGCCCTGATGCAGGTGCCGCTGGAGGGCGACCACGCCACGACCATCATCTCGGCGGTCATGCAGCGGGGCATCCAGATGGGCGATCGCATCGTCCGGCCGGCCCGCGTGGGCGTGGCCGAACCCAACTGATCTTGGACGCGACGAGGAGAGAAGGGAGGCGCCGATGAGCACCAAGGACTGGCTTGAGAAGGACTACTACAAGGTCCTGGGCGTCTCCAAGGACGCCAAGCCCGAAGAGATCAAGAAGGCCTTCCGCAAGATTGCGCGGGCCAACCACCCCGACCAGCACCCCGGCGACGCCAAGGCCGAGGCCCGGTTCAAGGAGGCCTCCGAGGCCAACTCGGTGCTGTCGGACCCGAAGAAGCGCAAGGAGTACGACGAGCAGCGCTCGCTGTTCGGCGGCGGCTTCAAGTTCCCCGGAGCGGGCGGGACGCGTCCGGGCGGGTACGGCTCGACCACCGGCCCGTCGATGGAGGACCTGTTCCGCAACGCGACCGCCGGCAACCAGGACATCTCCGACCTGTTCGGGGGCCTGTTCGGCGGCGCGACCACCACGCGGCGCACCACCCGCAACCCGCGCCGGGGGACCGACATCGAGGGTGAGGCGACCATCGACTTCACCGAGGCCGTCGAGGGCACGACCGTGTCCATGCAGACGGTGTCGGACGCCCCGTGTCGCTCCTGTCGCGGGACGGGCGCCAAGGCCGGGACCGTGCCGTCGGTGTGCACCACCTGCCAGGGCTCGGGCATGAAGGAGGCCCAGACCGCGGGCGGGTTCGCCATCGCCGAGCCGTGCCCCGACTGTCGTGGGCGCGGGCTCGTCGTGGACGACCCCTGCCCGGACTGCTCCGGCTCGGGTCGCGCCCGGTCGACGAACGCGATGCAGGTCCGGGTGCCGGC
Source organism: Propionibacteriaceae bacterium (assembly GCA_030539405.1). Lineage (GTDB taxonomy): Bacteria > Actinomycetota > Actinomycetes > Propionibacteriales > Propionibacteriaceae > Propioniciclava. Next base: position 9,519 of record JAUNSA010000080.1, on the reverse strand, counting down.
CGGCGTGACCGACGGGCAGCGGATCCGGATCAAGGGCAAGGGTGGTGCCGGCGAGAACGGCGGTGCCCCCGGCGACCTGTACGTGCTGGTGCACGTCCGCCCGCACCCGGTGTTCGGACGCCGCGGCGACAACCTGACCCTCGAGGCGCCGGTCACGTTCACCGAGGCCGCCCTCGGCGCGGACATCGAGGTGCCCACCCTGAAGGGTCCGCGGGTGCGGTTGCGCATCCCGGCCGGGACGCCGAACGGGCGCACGTTCCGGGTGCGCGGCAAGGGCGTCCGCAAGGGCAACGGCGAGCACGGCGACCTGCTGGTGACCGTGGGCGTCCAGGTGCCCGCGAGTTTGTCGGCGGGTGCCGAAGCGGCGCTGAAGGCGTACGCGGACGCCGCGGGTGCGACCAACCCGCGCGCCGGCCTGTTCGGGTGATCTGAATGTCGGACTTCCTGCCCGCACGGATGGACGTGGACGCACCCCTGTTCACGGTCACCGTGGCGGCCCGGTTGGCCGAGATGCATCCCCAGACGTTGCGGGGGTACGACCGACTCGGGTTGGTCGTGCCCCAGCGCGCGAAGGGTCGTGGGCGGCGGTACACGCTGCGGGACGTGGCGCGGTTGCGGCACATCCAGACCCTGTCGCAGGAGGAGGGGATCAACCTCGAGGGCATCCGGCGCATCCTGGACCTGGAGGGCCAGCTCGAGGAGGCCCACACCCAGCTCTCCCGTCTGATGGACCTGCTGGCCGACCGCGAGGATGGCGGTTCTGCGCGGACGTTCACCGCCGGCCACGGCACCATCCACCTCGGACGCACCGTCCGTGCCCGGTCGCCTCGCGCCCTGCCACCCTCGCGCTGACGCCGAGGACCGGCGGTGTAGTCGCCGAGGACCGGCAGTTTCACTGTCGAGGACCGGTCCTGCCTCGTACGCGGCGGTAGCCCATCGCCTCGGGGCGCAGGCCATGATCGACGAGCTGGTCCCCGAAGTGCTCCCTGAGGCTCATGACGAACGGTTCCACCTGGTGGATGTCGTCGGCGACCCAGTGCAGAACCGTCTCGCCACGGGCGCGGAGCCGATCGTCGCGCGCTGAGCGGTGGGCGAGGGCGTCCGCGATGCTGTCGTCGCCGAGGTGGTCCAGCAGTTTCACCATGCCGTCGAACTCGCCGACCAGGCGCGCGTACCGCCACCAGAAGTCGACCCGACCGATGAACCCGCGTTCGTCGGTGAGGTCGACCTGGAGCTCGGGCAGCGGGATCCCGTGCTGCAGCATGAGTGCCCGGCACAGCGACTCGTACGGCGATTCACTTCGGGCGTCCGCCCGCAGCACGGCCTCACTGGCGATGCGACAGCCGCGTCCGCCTTGCACGAGGGCGAACAGCTCGTGGCGGTCGGCGCCGAGCCGCAGCGCGGCGTCCGCCACGGCCAACGCGGGCCTGAACGTGTAGCGCCGCATCAGGTCGGCCGCGGTCTGGGCCAACGTGGTCACGCGAAGATCGCCGATCTTCTCGGTCTGGGGAAGGACATCGGGGCAGCGATAGGCGTGCAACAGCGAGGTCACTTCACCGTGTCCTCCCGAGAGGCGGACGACGTGGGGCTTGTGGAGCGCGGCGTCGAAGAGGGGGAGTCCGTGGACGACAGCGGCGGAGTCCTTGAAGAAGTAGCTGTCGTTCCCGAGGGTAGGGAGTCCGGCTTCCATGCGGCGCAGGTGGAGTTCGCGCGGCTCCTTCGGCGCGAAGTCGAGGGTCGCTCCCGGGCGGAGCCTGAGGCGATCGAGGGGGCTGGTCGAGTTCGTCATGCACAGACATTCGGCGGTTGGGGCCGAATCCGGTCATCGAGTTTTCGGGGTTGTGGACAACTGGAGTTTCGCTATCCACAGGCTGGCCGGTCTTCGAGGGTCAAAGTGCCGGTCCTCGGCGGTCAGGGGCGTAGGTGGCGCAGGAAACGCTCGGGATCGGCCAAGAAGTAGCGCTCGTTGACGACCAGGTCCAGGTCGGCCCAGTCGCGTTCGTCGATGCCGGATTCCGAGAACTGCAGGATGCGCGCCCCCGGGAGCGCCGACAACACCGGCGAGTGCGTCGCCAGCACCACCTGGACGCCCGGGTGCTCCAGCAGGTCACTCAACAACGCCAGGGCATGCAGCGACGAGGTGAACGACAACGCCGACTCGGGCTCGTCCAACACGTACAGCCCCGGCCGGACGCGGCCACGCCCGTCGTGGGTCTTGTCCTCCAACATCGCGCGGAACGACTCCCCATGGCTCAAGTGGTGGAACGACGCCCCGTTGCTGGCCAGGTAGGTGAACAGGCCGTGCATCGTCTCGGCGCGGAAGAAGTAGCCACCCCGGCTCGCGCCGGCCCCGCGCACCAACTGCAGCGACTCGGCCAGCCCCGACTCGGTCCGCGCCGTCGAGAACCGCGCCCCGGTCGACCCGCCCTCGGGGTTCAAGCCGTACGCCTCGGCCAGCGCCTCGATCACCGTCGACTTGCCCGACCCGTTCTCTCCGACGAGCACGGTGGCCCGCCCCAGGTCGAGCCCGTCGCGCAGCAGCACGCCGACCGCCGGGACGCGATAGGGCCACACCTTGGCGTCCCACGACACCCCGGCGCGCCCCTCGACGCGCCGCACCGGCTGGTTAAGCCCCGGAATCATCGCTCTGGCCACGAAACTCACCCTAGGAGTCCGCTCTGACACTCTGGCCACACGGTCACAGCCCGTTCCGCATCCGGCCAGTCAAGTGAAATCAACTGCTCGCATGTGGTTGAATCGGGCGGCAACGGGGTCCGGCGGTGACGCCTCCCCGGTGACCGGGCCAGCGACGAAGGCCAGCGAGCAAGAGCGAAGAAAGGGTGTCCATGAGTGGAACCGCGGCGTCCACAAAGGTGTGGCGACGCATCGGCGTCCATGCTCGGGAGGCGCTGCTGCGCTCCCTCAACCCGATGGAGCTGCGCGCCATCCTCGTCGACGTGGCCCGCACGCGCGCCACCGCCCAGACCGCAGCCGACATGATGCAGCACTGGCGCGACGACCGCTTCTTCCAGCCCAGCGAGATCGACCCGCGCGAGGTCCTGCCGACGGTCACCAAGCTCTGGGAGGCCGTGCCCCGCGAGTTCGTCGGCGTCTCCCTCTCGCAGCTCACCCCGCTCGGCTCGGGCATCCACCTGGGCGGGCGCGGCCAGAACCGCGTGGTCACCACGATGCGCGGCTCCGAGGTCCTGATCGACCCCACGCACGGGCTGGCGCTCGAGGCATCCAAGCGCCGCCGCAGCGGCCACTCGCGCGTCCACCTCGCCACGCACGCACGCTGCACACACGCGTGGGACACCACCGACGGCTCCTCCCACGAGGTGCGGTTCTCGCTGGTCTCCAGCGCGCCGGACGGCGGTGGGCTCAGCACCGAGGCCGACCTGCTCGACCTGCACCTGGACTACTGGCGCGAGGTCATCGGCACGCTCGTCCCCAACGGGCGGATCCAGCTCGCGGTCTGGGACCCGACGCTGGCCGGCCTGCTCGAGCCGCGCGGCACCCAGGACGACATCATCGTCGTCGAGCGCCCCAACTGCGAGCGGACGCCGTGGCGCAACCCGTACACGACCGCCGCGTTCCGCATGATCATCGACGGCGAGGAGCCCGTCGAGATCGGCGACGGCGGCTTCGTCACCTGGACCCAGGCGCTCACCCGCAACCGCAAGGACCGCTGCCTGATCTCCGGCATCAGCGTCGACGCCCTGGTCCTGCAGGCACCGCTGCTGGGCGACTGAGATGTCGTCCCAGCACGATCGTCTCGACCCCGAATCCCGTACCGTCCTCGAGGCCTTCCTCGACGCGCTGCCCGGCGGCTTCAACGGCATCCCCGACATCGTCGCCCGCCGCGAGGCGTCCGCAGCCCTGAACGCCGCGGGCGTCGAGGCCGCCGGCGGGCCCGACCCGTCGGTCACCCGCACCGACCGCACCGCACCCGGCCTGGACGGCGACCCCGAGGTTCCCGTCCGCGTCTACCGGCCCGCGGACGCCCCCGCCGACGCCACGCTGCCCGGCATCTTCTTCATCCACGGCGGCGGCATGGTCATGGGCAGCGTCGAGGGCGAGGACGCCATGGCCACGACCTACGCGCGCGAGATCGGCGCCGTCGTCGTCTCCACCGGCTACCGCAAGGCGCCCGAGGACCCGCACCCGGCCCAGTCCCGGGACTGCTGGGCCGGCCTGCAGTGGATGGCCGCGCACGCCGACGAGCTGGGCTACGACCCCGACCACCTCGTCATCATGGGCGGCTCGGCCGGCGGCAACCTCGCCCTGGCCACCGCCCTGCGCGCCCGCGACGAGGGTGGGCCGGCCCTGGAGCTGATCCTGGCCGCCTACCCGATGCTCGACCCGTCCAACACGACGCCGGCCAGTCAGTCCGTCACCGAGATCGGCGTCTGGGACCGCGCGGGCAACGTCGAGGCCTGGGAGTGGTTCCTGGCCGGCAAGGAGCCCGACAAGTACGCCTCGCCCCTGCTCGAGACCGACTGGAGCGGCCTGGCGCCGATCTTCATCGACGTCGGCACCGAGGACCTCTTCCGCGACGAGGACATCACCCTGGTCGCCGAGCTCGCCGCCCAGGGCAACCCCGTCGAGTTCCACCTCTACCCGGGCGCCTTCCACGGCTCCGAGGTGCTCGCACCGCAGGCCGCCTTGTCGCAGCGGATCATGGCCAACCGTCTGGACGCCGTACGCCGGGCCGTCGCGGAATAGTCGCAGCCGGGGTCTACAGTCGAGGCACAACCCCTCACAAGGACGCGTGCCATGACTTCCCGCAACCACCCCTTCCCCCACGCCTCGGTGTCCCGCCGGACGATGCTGTTGGGCTCCCTTGGCGGCGCGCTTGCGCTGGGCGGGTGTGCCCGCGAGGCCACCGGTCCCGCACCGGCGACCAGCGCTGCGCCCACGGCGTCCGACAGTGCGACCCCCACACCCGGACCCAGCGTGACCCCAACGCCCGAACCCACCGCCAGTGCCGCGCCCACGGCGTCCGCCTCGCAGATGGCCGCCCGGGCGACGGTGCCGGTGCTGTGCTACCACCAGGTCCGCCCGTACGCGTCGGGGGACAGCGCGTACACCAAGCAGGCGCTGGTGATCCCTCCCGAGCGGTTCGACGCGCACCTGGACGCCATCGCCGAGGCCGGCTGGACGACGATCGGTCCGGACGCCTACCTGGACCACCTGCGCACCGGCGCGGCCCTGCCGGAGAAGCCCGTCATCCTGACCTTCGACGACGGCAAGGACAACCAGCACGCCACCGCGCTGCCCGCGCTGGCCAAGCGCGGCATGACCGGCACGTGGTTCATCATGACCGTCGTGCTCGGCAAGAAGGGCTGGACGGCCGCCGACGACGTCCGCAAGGCCGTCGACTCGGGCATGACCATCGGCTGCCACACGTGGGACCACCACGACGTCCGCAAGTACACCGACGCCGACTTCACCACCCAGTTCGACGAGGCCCGCGCCACCTTGCAGCAGCTCTCGGGCCAGCCCGTCGAGACGTTCGCCTACCCCTACGGGGCGTGGAACGAGGCGGCCCTGCCGAAGCTGGAGGCGGCCGGGTTCACCACGGCCTTCCAGCTCTCGGACAAGCCGCTCGACCCGGCGCTGCCGCAGCTCACGCTGCGGCGCCTCCTGGCGATCTCGACCTGGTCAGGCGCCGACGTCGTGGCCAAGCTGGACGCCTTCGCCTGAGCCCTGCGGTCGGGGCTAGGACGCCAACCAGGCCGCGTAGGCGTCGAAGTTGTACGGACGGCCCAGGAAGTCGGCGACCAGGTCCGCGGCGTCCTTGGTGCCGCCGGCGGCCAGCACGAGGTCGCGGTAGCGGGTGGCGACGGCCGGGTCGAAGAGGTGGTCGGGGTCGAACGCCGAGAAGAGATCCTTGGCGATGACCAGGCTCCACATGTAGGTGTAGTAGCCGGAGTTGTAGCCGTCCAGGTGCCCGAACGACGTCGGCATGCACGTGCCCTCGACGTAGGGGAACAGCGAGTACTGCTCCTGCAGCTCGCGCGTGCGCGCGACGAGGTCGTCGGGGTTCTCCAGGTGCAGCCGGTAGGCGAGCGCGGCGTAGAACATCTGCGTGCGGGCGAAGTAGCCCTTGCCGAAGTCGTCGGCGGCGCGCATCCGGTCGACCAGCGCGGCCGGGATGGCCTCGCCGGCGGCGTTGGTGGCGAACGAGCCGAGCACCTCGGCGTCCCAGGCCCACTCCTCGAGCATCTGGCTGGGCGCCTCGACGAAGTCCCATTCGGTGGCCACGCCGGAGAACTCCGCCCAGCGCTGGTGCCCGCCGACGAGGTGGTGGACCAGGTGCCCGAACTCGTGGAACAGGGTCACCACGTCGCTGTGCTCCATCAGCCCGGTCGGGAAGTTGCACACCAGCGTGCCCTCGGGGAGCTGGCGGCCGGCCACCCCGCTGGTCAGCGTGAACTGGGCGGCGTGCTTGAACTTGCCCTCCCGCGGGTGCAGGTCGAGGTAGATCCGGCCCACGGGGGTGCCGTCGTCGGTGCGGGTGACGTCGAAGGCGGTGACGGCCGGATCCCACACGGGCACCTCGGCCGGGACGTAGGTGAGCCCGAACAGGCGGCCGGTCACCGCCAGCAGCCCGGCGCGGACCTTGCCGAAGTCGAAGTAGGTGCGCACGAGCTGGGCGTCCACGTCGTGCTGCTCCTTGCGGACGAGCTCGCTGTAGTAGGAGGCGTCCCACGACTGGACGCGGTCGGCGTCCGGACGGTCCTGGCGCAGGCGCTCCAACAGGACGCCGAGGTCGCGCTCGGCCGGCTCGGCGGCGGCGTCGGTGATCTTGTCGATGAACTCGCCGATGGCCGCACCGGAGCCGATCATCTTCACCTCGGCGTCGAAGTCGGGCCACGAGTCGTAGCCGAGCAGGGTCGCCAGCTCGGCGCGCAGGCCGAAGATCTCGCGCAGCACCTCGACGTTGTCGGGGTAGCCGACGGTCAGGGACGCCACCAGCAGGTCGTGGCGGGCGGTCGCGTCGTGGGCGAAGGTGCGGAACGGGATGGCGTCGGGGTAGTCGGTGGTCACCGTGACCAGGCCGTCCTCGCCGGCGGGGTGGGCCTCGATCCAGTCGGCGGGCAGGCCGTCGAGCTGGTCGGGGGTGACCTTGATCGAGCGCGTGCCCTCGCGGATCGTGCGGGCGAACGTCTGGCCCAGCACGGTCAGCCGGTCGCGGATCTCCTTGATGCGAGCGCGGGTGGCCTCATCGGCGGCGACGCCGGATCGGCGGAAGCTCCGCAGGATCCTCTCCAGCAGCCGGGAGGCCTCCTCGTCCAGGCCCGAGGCGTCCAGCCCGGCGAAGACGGCGTACAGGTCGGTGTCCAGGCCCAGCTCGGTGGCGAGCTTGCGCGCCTCGAGCGCGGCCTGCTCGGCAGCCTCGCGGACGCCGGCGTCCGGGTGCACCTCGCTGAACAGCTCGCCGCGCGCCGACAGGTTGCCCAGGATGATCTCCAGGTCGTTCCAGGCCTCCAGGGTGGCCAGGGCGTCATCGGGCGGGTCGGCCTTGATCGCCTCGGCCTGGGCGCGGGCGTCCGCCAGCAGGCTCTCGGTCGAGGACGTCACCCACGGCAGGTAGGCCTCGGCGGCGGGCAGGGACAGCGGTGCGAGTTCAGTCACGCGCGCCAGCCTAGCCAGCACCGGCTCAGCCGGTGATGTCGAAGGCGGCCAGGCGGCGCTTGTCGCGCTTGGTGCCGGACTCCTGCAGGGCGAGCAGCTCGGCGTAGATGCCGTCGGTGGCGGCGAGCTCGGCCGGCGTGCCGACCTCGTCGATGCGGCCGTCGCGCAGGGTGATGATCCGGTCCACGGTGCTGATCGTCGAGAGGCGGTGGGCGATGATGATGCTGGTCCGGTCGGCCATGAGCTCTTCCAGGCCGGCTTGGACGAGCCGTTCGGAGCGGGAGTCGAGCGCCGAGGTGGCCTCGTCCAGCACGAGCAGCGGGGCGTCCTTGAGCATGGCCCGCGCGACGGCGATGCGCTGCTTCTGCCCGCCCGAGAGCCGGACGCCGCGCTCGCCGATCACCGTGTCGTAGCCGTCGGCCAACTTGGCGATGAAGCCGTGCGCGTTGGCGCGGCGGGCGGCCTGCTCGAGCTCCGCGTCGGTGGCGCCGGGGCGTCCGTAGGAGAGATTGTCGCGGACCGTCCCGGAGAACAGCGACGCGTCCTGGAACACCACCCCGATCTGGGCGCGCACCCGCGCCAGCGATACCGTGGACGTGTCCGTCCCGGCGATGCTGATCTCACCGGCGTCGGGGCGGTAGAGGCCGAGCAGCAGGTTGACCAGCGTGGTCTTGCCGCCGCCGGACTCGCTCACCAGCGCGATCCGCTCGCCGCGGCCCACGGTGAACGTGATGTCGTGCAGCACCTCGGCGTTCGCGTCGTAGCCGAAGCTGACGCCGTCGAACGCGATCGTGGGGGCGTCCGGTTGCACCGGCCAGTCGGACGCCGCGGGCCCGGCTGGGTCGGTGGGGTCGGCGTTGACGGTGGCGTTGACGGCGGCGTGGGGTTCGGGGGTCTCGTCCATGACCTCGAAGTAGCTCTTGGAACCGGCGATCGCGTGCTGGGAGGAGTCGACCAGGAAGCTCATCATCATCACGGGCGTCCGGGCCATCGCGACGAGCTGGATGAGGAGCACCATGTCGCCCAGGGTGAACACCCCGGCGGCGGTCTGGGCGAAGATGATCAGGTAGATGCCGAAGAAGATGACGTTGAGGGAGCCGCGGCGCGCGACGTCCATACGGTGCCACCACGAGGACTGGGTGTGCGTGGTCGCGACGGCCCGGTCGTAGTGGCCGTCGAAGGTCTCCAGCTCGTTGCGTTCGCGGACGAAGCTCTTGGTCACCTTGATCTGGCCGATCACCTCGGCGAACCGCCCGCCCGCGGCGTCCAGCTCTTCGTTCTTCTCACCCTCGAGCTTTTGCCAACGCTTGGACGTGAGCGCGGTCAGCCACGTGAACAGCGGATAGATCAGCAGCAGGAGCAGCGCCAGCGGCCACGAGTAGAACAGCGAGATGCCCAACACCGCGAACACCGTGATCAGCGTCGGGAAGAAGTTGTTGCTGAACATCTGCAGGAACTGCGTGATCTCGGTGATCGACCGGTGCAGCTTGTTGATCACCGTGCCGGTGAGCTGGCCGTCGAAGTAGCGCTGGGGGAGCGACAGCAGCTTGGCGTAGTAGCGCGAGCTCAGGATCGCCCGCAGCCGCATCGTCATCGTGTCGCCGAGGTAGCCGCCCACATTGGTCAGGACCGTGTTGAGCAGCTCAGCCAGCAGCAGCGCCCCCGCCAGCGCCACCAGGATCATCAGCCCGCCGCCACCACCGGACGCCTGCGCCACGACCTCGTCGGTCGCGCGGGCGATTATGAACGGCGTCGCCAGTGCCGTCGCCGCCACGAAGATCGACGTGGTGATGATGCCGGCGTACCACGGCCAGAGTTCACGCGCGGCGGTCAGCACGCGCAGGAGGGTGCGCACGGGGCGTCCTTTCGGGTTCTTGT
>JAUNSA010000240.1 GCA_030539405.1 Propionibacteriaceae bacterium | reverse complement strand
CGAGTTGGCCCAGCGTGAGGGCGTGTGGCTGACCCGCACCCCCGGCGCCACCTGGCTGACAGCCCAGGTGTTGCAGGTGCTCGGGTGTGGCCTGGTCGGCGGCTTCGGCGACGTGGCAGACCTTCGTGGCCGCGTGGGAGCGGATCAGGACCATCGCCGCGAGGTCGAGGATCTCCTCGTCGTCAGCGCAGACGCCGGCCTCCAGCGCGGTTGAGGGTGCGGGTCCGGTCATGGCTTTGGCGGCGTGCCACAGGTCGGCCTCGAGGTCGCCGGCGTCGTACTCGCCGGGGTGGCGGTATCCGGGCGTCGCATCGCCGGCCAGCGGGTGGGGCAGGACGGGCACCTCGACGGGGACCGGCGCGCCCCACCTGTGGGCGATATATCGTGCGGAGGCCGCGAAGCGGCCGGCGTAGGCGGCATAGACCGGCTCCCAGCGTCGGATCACCTCGTCGCCCTCGGTCTCGTGCCGGGCGTCGTGCTCGTCGGTGACGTCCTGGACGCGAGCGGGCCACCAGCCCCGGCCAACCTGCTCGATCTCCCAGGAGAAACCGGCTTGCAGGTCGACACGGTCGGTTCGGCCCCACTCCGGGCCGGCTAGCCTCGCGTTTTCATGGGTGAGGTGATTCGAGGCGCGGTACAGGGGTGAAGGGTGCCCCTGAGCTGCGAGAATGGTGATTGTCTAGATCATTTTCAAGCAGTTCGTGGAGCACTCTTCAGGTGAGTAAGCGTAGCGGGTTGTATCCGGTTGTCCGAGTCGGCGCGGCTGATGTGAACGCGGTTGGGAACGCTGGCGGGGTGTTGTTGACCGAGACGGTGCGGGCCTAGGGCATCGACCGGGCGCTCAGCGTGGCGTTGGAGCCGTGGCGTAAGCCGACGGCCCGGCATGGTCCGGGCAAGGTGCTGCTGGACATGGCGATCACCCTGGCGCTGGGTGGGGAGGCGTGCAGCGATACCGCGTTGCTGCGCGCCGAGCCGGGCGTCTATGGCGCTGTGGCCTCGAACCCGACGATCTCGCGCACCATCGAGGCCCTGGCCGCCGATATCGAGAAGGTCTCCCGGGTGGTGGCCGCGGCCCGCAAGGCCGCCCGGGCGCGCGTATGGGGCCACGCCGGACAGTCTGCTCCCAATTGCGGAATCGATGCCGAGCATCCGCTGGTCATCGATCTGGACGCGACCCTGGTCACCGCGCACAGCGAGAAAGAACAAGCCGCGCCGACGTTCAAGAAGGGGTTCGGGTTCCATCTGCTGTGCGCGTTCGTCGATCACGGCCAGTCCGGGACCGGGGAGCCGTTGTGGATCATGCTCCGACCAGGCAACTCGGGCTCGAACACGGCTGCTGATCACGTCGAGGTCGCCCGCCAAGCGCTCAAGGCCGTGCCCGGGATCAACCCCTACCGGCCCGGACGCAAGGTGTTGATCCGCACCGACTGCGCCGGCGGGACGAGGGCGTTCCTGGCCTGGCTGCACGCCCGAGGCTTGCAGTACTCCGTGGGGTTCACCCTCCCGGACAACATGCCCGACCTGTACCAACTCATCCCCGAAGATGCCTGGACCCCGGCCGTCGACGCCGACGGCCAGCCGCGCCTGGGAGCCGACGTCGCTGATGTCACCGGCATGCTCAACCTGCAGGGATACCCGCCCGGCATGCGCGTCATCGTCCGCCGAGAACGCCCCCACCCCGGCGCCCAGCTGCGCTTCGATGACGTCGAGGGGTACCGGCTGACCGCCTTCGCGACCAACACACGCGTCGGGCAGCTGGCTGAGCTGGAGCTACGCCACCGCCGCCGGGCCCGCTGCGAAGACCGCATCCGCATCGCCAAAGATCCCCCGCTGCATGCTTCGCATGATCGCAGCGGGAGGTGCCCCCACCGGACTGAGCAACCTGCCCCTCAAACGCGCCGCAGCCAACCGGATCTGGCTCCTCGCGGTACAACTGGCCGCCGACCTACTCGCCTGGCAAGCCCTGCTCGCCTTCCACGGGCACGAGGCCGCCCGCTGGGAACCCAAACGCCTACGAACACGCCTCTACACAATCCCAGCCACCCTGGCCCGCCCGCCCGACAAATCCACCTACGCATCAAGAACAGCGCACCCTGGGCCGAGCTGCTCATCACCGGCTTCCAACGCCTCAACGCGATCCCCGCCGCACCAATCTGACCCCCAGGCCCGAACATCCCAACCAGCCCCGCAGCAGCACCCTGAGGTGCCCTGTTCTCCTCGGAGTTGGCGTCCAATAGGATGTTTCTTGAAAGG
>JAUNSA010000239.1 GCA_030539405.1 Propionibacteriaceae bacterium | reverse complement strand
CCCTCGGGCACCTCGTCGGTCTCCTCGACGAAGATGGCGCCGCGGCGCTCCAACACGGCCACGACGTGCTTGTTGTGCACGATCTGCTTGCGCACGTACACGGGTGCGCCGTAGAGCTCCAACGCCTTCTCGACGGTGACCACGGCACGGTCGACGCCGGCGCAGTATCCACGCGGAGCGGCCAGGAGAATCTGCTTGTCGTCAGTCACGGGCCCCATCCTACGGACCCGACCTCAACACGACCTGGACGCGCATCCTGCGCTCGGCCGCCCCCTCCTCCCCCGTTGGTTGAGGAGCGAGCGAAGCGAGCATCTCGAAACCACCGGGGACCCGCGAGATCACCCAGGAGACCACGTCCGTGGGAGTTGATTTCGAGACGCCACCGTGCTCGCTACGCTGCGCGCGCCGGCTCCTCAATCAACGGTGGGGCGGTCACCGCCACCCCGGCGGCACCCCCGCCCCCGCTGGTTGAGGAGCGAGCGAAGCGGGCGTCTCGAAACCACGGGGAACCCACGAGATCACCCAGGAGACCACGTCCGTGGGCGTTGATTTCGAGACGCACCGTGCTCGCTGCGCTGCGCGCGCCGGCTCCTCAATCAACGGTGGGGGGGCCACCGCCGTGCTCGCTCCGCTATGACGTCTCCAAGGGCCGGGGAGGTGATGTCGCTGACCTGGTGGGGGTGTGCCGCTGGCATACTGGCGCGGGTGAGCGCGCCCCTGCCCGAGAAGGCGGCCGAGACCTCGGCCGAACGCCCGTGGCCGCTCCGCCTGCTCTCCATGAAGATCAGCGACTATGTCGACCGCATGTCACCGGTGTGGGTGGAGGGGCAGATCGTCCAACTCAACCGCCGCCCCGGCAGCCGCACGGGTTTCGTCACCCTCCGCGACGCCGACGCCGACATGTCGATGACCGTCACGGTCCCCACCGTCGTCCTCGACCGCATGCCCATCACCGACGGCAGCCGCGTCGTCGTCCACGCCAAGGCCACCTACTGGGGCAAGCGCGGCACCCTCCAACTCGAAGCACGCGATGTTCGACCCGTCGGTGAGGGTGAGCTCCTGCTGCGCCTCGAACACCTCAAGCGGGTCCTCGCCGCCGAAGGCCTCTTCGCGGCCGACCGCAAGAAACCGCTACCGTTCCTGCCCGCCCGGATCGGGCTCGTGTGCGGGCGCGCGAGCGCCGCCATGCGCGACGTCATCGACAACGCCCGACGCCGCTGGCCGGCCGTCGAGTTCGAGGTCCGTGAGGTGCCCGTGCAGGGCACCGATGCCGTGACAGCCGTGACCGAGGCACTGCGGGAACTCGACGCGGACGAGCGCGTCGACGTCATCGTCCTCACCCGCGGCGGCGGATCGTTCGAAGACCTGCTCCCGTTCAGCAACGAATCCCTCGTCCGGGCCGTGGCCGCGGCGACGACACCGGTCGTCAGCGCGATCGGGCACGAGGTCGACCAACCGATCCTCGACTACGTCGCCGACGTGCGCGCCTCCACCCCCACCGACGCCGCCAAGCGCATCGTCCCCGACGTCGAGACCGAACGCCACGGCCTCGAACAGGCGCGCGAGCGAGCCCGGCAGGCGGTGCGGGCCCGCCTGGCCGCCGAGCGCCGCCACCTCGAGGTCGTCCGTCTGCGCCCGGTGCTCACCGATCCGCACGCGACCCTGGCCCCGCACCGCCTCGTGATCAGCCACCAGCAGGAGCGTGCCGAACGCGCCCTCACGGGGCGGGTACATACCGAGCACGCCCGCGTCGACGCCCTCGCCGCCCAGCTCCGGGCACTCTCACCGCAAGGCACCCTCGATCGCGGATACGCGATCGTCATGCACGCCGACGGCCGCCTCGTGACCGACCGCGCCGACGTGGACCCGGAAGAGATCCTCCGGGTCCGCGTCGCCCGGGGCGACTTCGGCGTCACCCCCGTCACCTCGAGGAAGGCCGCACGATGACCACGCCACCCGCGCCGGGGCGGACCCCACCCGACGACATCGCCCAGATGTCCTACGAGCAGGCCCGCGACGCCCTCATCGACACCGTCGCCAAGCTCGAATCGGGTCAGGCCGACCTCGAGACCAGCGTCGGCCTGTGGGAGCGAGGCGAGGCCCTCGCCGCCCACTGCACCGCCGCCCTCGACCGCGCCGAGGCCCGACTCGACCGCCGGGCTGCGCACACCTCGGGCGACCCCGAGCAGACCGCAGCCGACGAGTCTGATGAGTCCGCCGCCACGCAGGACGACCCAGAAGACCCACACGTAGACGACGCGTGACACGTGACG
>JAUNSA010000079.1 GCA_030539405.1 Propionibacteriaceae bacterium | reverse complement strand
CGATTCCGGTCCTGGCGTTCGGTGTGGCCTTCCTGCGGGCCCTGGCGTCCCCGGGATCCACCGACGATGGCCTCCAACCCGACGAACCCGACCCCCTGCCCGCGGAGTCCTGAGCGGTTCTTCTTCGGGGCGTTTTCGGGGCGCCCTCGTTCATGTCCAGTTGCCCTCGTTGGGACGAGGGCAACTGGACACAAACGAGGGCTACCAGGTCCCCGGTCGATCGGGCCCCCGGGTGAATTTTGCCGAGTTATCCACAGGTGGCGTCCGGGTTTCTTCCCCTGCGGGCGGCGACGTGCTCCGATGGTCTGCATGGACACCCCCGACATCAGATCCCTGCAAGCCTTCTGGGACGAAGGCTGGACCCCCAAGGAGCTCCGCGCCGCCATCGCCGAAGGCTCCCTCGAACGCATTCGGCGGGGGCGACTGGCTCCCGGCGCGACCCGGACCCCGACCGAACAGCACGTGCTCGCGGCGGTGGCAGCTTGGCAGTCCCGTTCCCCGGACCACGCGATCAGCCACACCTCGGCCGCCGTGCTGCACGGGCTTCCGGTCCGGTCCTCCTCGTTGACGACCGTCGAACTGACCCGGTGGAGCAACACCCACGGCAAGACGAGTTCGGGCGTGCGCCTGCACCGGGCGAAGCTGCCCGATGACGAGGTGGTCATCCTGCATGGCGTACGGGTCACGAGCCTGGAGCGGACGGTCGCCGACCTCGCCCGGCAGGAGTCCTACGGGTGGGGTGTCGTGGCGGCCGACGCCGCGCTGCGCCTCGATGCGGACCGCGCGCTCCTGACCGACCACGTCGACCGGGGGACACGCAAGCGCAACAACGCCCGCCTCCGCCAAGTGCTGGCCTTCGCGAGCCCCGACGCGGAATCGGCCGCTGAGTCGTGGAGCCGGGTCTCGATCGCCCGGGCCGGCCTGCCGATGCCGGAGCTGCAGTTCCAGGTCCACATCCCCGAGGGAGGCGGCTGGGCGGCGACCTGCGACTTCGGCTGGCCCGAGCACGGGATCGTCGGCGAGGTCGACGGCAAGCTCAAGTACACCGACGACGAACGCCGTGGACGCCAGGCCGCCGACGTCGTCATGCAGGAGAAGGACCGCGACGCGGCGATCATCGCGTGCGGCTACACGCCGGTCCACTGGGACTGGAAGATGGCCCTGAACCACACTCGGCTCGGGGCCCACTTGCGCGACGTGTTCGCCGGCCGGGGCGTCCAGCTCTGAGCCCGATTTCTGGACGCCCTCGTTCGTGTCCAGACGCCCCCGTCCCAACGAGGGCAACTGGACACGAACGAGGGCTATTGGCGTCAGGGGCCCGAACGAGGGAGACCTCAGGGGGTCAAGGGTTTCGTGAATGACAACCGCGGCTTAACATTTTGGCATGAGCGACCCTGATCTCAGCCAGATCCTCGCCGACCTCGCCGCCGGCACCATCGACGCCGCCGAGGCGGCCCGCCGTATCGAAGCCGCCCGTGCGGCCAACTCCAGCCCCGAGACCCCCGAAACCCCCGAGACAGCCGAGCCCATCGACGAACCGTCCGGACCCACCGGCGTGAAGGGCACCGAGCGGGTCACGATCCGGGCGGTCGGACGCCGCGTGACGGTCATCGGCGACCACACGGTCGCCACGGCGTCCGTCACCGGGGAGCACGTGCTGCGCCGCCAGGGCGACGTGCTCGAGGTGTCGGCCGACGGGGAGGTGGGTCCCAAGCTGGAGGGCTTCAGCGTCCTCAACCCGCCCAAGAGCCTGGACGACCTGCGCGGGCTCACCTTCGCGCGCGGACTCACGATCCGGGTCAACCCGGCCATCGAGGTCGACGTCGAACTGACCGCCGGCAGCCTGGCGGTCACGAATGTCCCGTTCCTGGGGCGCGTGCGCGTCACCGCGGGTGGCGCCGACATCAAGGGCGTGCGTCGCCTGACCGACGCCCTCATCCAGGCCGGCTCGGGCAGCATCGAGGGTCCGATCAATGCGGGGCGCTCGCGGGTCAAGATCGAGTCCGGGGCGTTGACGCTGGCGTTGGCGCCGAGGGCCTCGGTGACGGTGCGGTCGAGCGCGCAGCTCGGTCGCGTCCAGTGGCCCGATGACGGCGGCGCCCCCGACGAGGTGGTGTTCGGCAACGGCACCGCCCGGCTCGACCTCGAGGTGGTCATGGGCTCGGCGACCGTCAAGCGGGTGGACGCATGAGTCCGGACGCCCACCGCCACGTCGCTGCCCACGTCCACACCAACACACCCACCCACCGGGCCCTGGCCGACTGCCCCGTCTGCGGGGAGGGCCTGGCCACCACCCGGCTGGGCTGTGCTGCGTGCGGCACGGAGCTGGTGGGTCAGTTCGCCCCGTGCCCGTTCTGCGCGCTCGATGATGCCGACTTCGACCTGCTGCGCGTCTTCGTCACCGCGCGCGGCAACCTCAAGGAGCTCCAGTCGCACCTCGGGGTCTCCTACCCGACGGCGCGGGCGCGCTTCAACGACGTGCTGACCAAGCTGGGCTGGGCGGGCGAGGCGACCGAATCGGACGAGGGCGACCCGGACACCGACCAAGAGGACCCTGCCGAGAGCCCAAGCGACGAAGCCGACGCCACGGCGTCCGAAACCCCGGACGCGGTACGCGACCAGGTGCTGGCCCAAGTGGCGGCAGGGACGCTGTCACCGGCGGTGGCCGCCGACCTGCTGGCTCACCTCACCTGAGCCACCCTGAACCGGAGAAGGATCAGCCCGAGAACACCGCGAAGTCGAGCACGGTGACCTCGATGGTCTTGCCGGTGGGGGCCTCGTACGAGACGGTCTCGCCCTTCTGGGCGCCGACGATCGCCGCGCCGAGGGGGGACTGCGGGCTGAAGACCTCGACGTCGGTGTCGGTGACGCCGAGCAGCTCGCGCGAGCCGAGCAGGAAGGTGTCGGTGTCGGTCTCGTCGCCGTCGTAGCAGATGGTCACGGTCATGCCCGGCGCCACGGCGTTCGCCGACGCCGGCGCCTCGCCGATCTGGGCATCGCGCAGCATCGCCTCCAACTGGCGGATGCGGGCCTCCTGCTGGCCCTGCTCCTCGCGGGCGGCGTGGTAGCCGCCGTTCTCGGACAGGTCACCCTCGTCGCGGGCCTGGGCGATCTTCGCCGACACCTCGCGACGCCCGACACCCTTGAGGTTGTCGAGCTCGGCGGAGAGCTTGTCGTACGCCTCCTGGGTCAGCCAGACGGTCGACTGGGCGGCATCAGGGGACTGCGCTGCTTCAGACATCCCGCCAGCCTATCAGCGGCCCCCAAGCTCGGGGGGTCAGCCGGGCCAGCCGGGCCAGCCGGGTCAGCGGGTCAGCGCGGTCAGCGCGTGTGGCAGGCCAGCACCTTCACCGACGTGGCCCGCTTGAAGGTACGGATCTCCAGGTCGTGGTGCTCCAGCTCCTCGGTGCCGGGCGCGAGCTCGATGTCGTACTGGCCGACGGTCTCGTACGAGACCGCCTGGGCGGCGACCGTGCACACCGCAGGCACGGACGGGTCGGGGCGCTGGGTCGTCACCCGGACGTCCATGGTCTGGTCGCCGGTGACCTGCCAGGACACGATCTTGGCGCTGATCGGCGGGTTTGCGTTGTACAGCCCGGACCAGACCATCCAGGTGCCGCCGACCACGGCCAGGAACACCGCGAGCACGACCCACACCCACCGGGGCGTCCGGGAGGCGGGATAGCGGCGGGCGATGCGTTCGGCATCGGTGACGGATGCGGTCATGGACCCCATTGTGCCCGTGGTTCAATGGCGCGCATGAATGACGTCCCACAACAGAGGGTGGACGCCGCGGGCGAGCCGCTGCGCCTGCTGGCGGTCCACGCGCACCCCGACGACGAGTCGAGCAAGGGCGCGGCCACCGTCGCCAAGTATGTGGCCGAGGGCGTGCAGGTCCTGGTGGTGACGTGCACCGGCGGCGAGCGCGGCGACATCCTCAACCCGCGCCTGGACACCCCCGAGAACTGGGCGTCGATCTCAGCACTGCGGGCCGCGGAGATGGACGCCGCCCGCGCGATCCTGGGCGTGGAGCAGCGCTGGCTGGGCTACGTCGACTCGGGGCTGCCGCAGGGTGACCCGCTGCCCCCGCTGCCGGACGGGTGCTTCGCGCTGGCCGACGTGGACGAGGCGGCCGCAGCGCTGGCGTCCGTGATTCGGGACTTCCGCCCGCACGTGCTGACCACCTACGACGAGAACGGCGGCTACCCGCACCCCGACCACATCCAGACGCACGTGGTCTCGATGCGCGCCGTCGAACTGGCTGAGGACGCCAACGCCCCCGTCGAGGGGACGCCCTGGCCGGTGGCGAAGGTCTACTACCACATGACCTTCCACCGGCAGCGGGCCCTGGCGCTGGACGCGGCCATGCACGAGCACGGCCTGGACTCGCCGTATCGCGAGCGCCTGGCCGACTGGCCCGAGGATCCGTCCCAGGCCCAGCGGCTCACCACCTTCGTGCCGTGCGCGGAGTACTACCCGGTCCGCGACGATGCGCTGCGCGCGCACGCCACCCAGGTCGACCCCGACGGGTTCTGGTTCGCGGTGCCGT
The DNA here is from genome assembly GCA_030539405.1 of Propionibacteriaceae bacterium. Lineage (GTDB taxonomy): Bacteria > Actinomycetota > Actinomycetes > Propionibacteriales > Propionibacteriaceae > Propioniciclava. The sequence goes on along the minus strand of JAUNSA010000079.1, from coordinate 8,373 downwards.
TGAGCGTCCAGCAGATGGCCTGGCCGACCGAGGACTACCAGCTCGTGAAGTCCCGGGTGGCGACCACGCTGCCCGAGGAGGACCTGTTCGCCGGGGTGGAATCGCATCGGGCAGATAGGGTGGAGTCGTGGTTCTACTCGATCTAGGGCGCGAGCTCGCGCCCAGCTGGGCACCCTTCGGTGCGGCGATGCTCCTGCTGGTGCTGTTGGCCCTGCTGTGGTTCAGCATGCGCCGCCACCTGAAGCGGGCGGCGAAGTTCTCCGGCGAGGAGGGCGCGGACATCCACGCCCCCCGCATGGGCCGCGCGGACTCCGACCCGAAGACCTGATGGCGAACCGGCTCGCCGACCAGACCAGCCCGTACCTCCTCCAGCACGCCACCAATCCCGTCGACTGGTGGCCGTGGGGCGAGGACGCCTTCGCCGAGGCCCGGCGCCGGGACGTCCCGGTGCTGGTGTCGATCGGTTACTCGGCCTGTCACTGGTGCCACGTGATGGCGCACGAGTCCTTCGAGGACGCCGAGAGTGCCGCGCTGGTCAACGAGCACTTCGTCGCGATCAAGGTCGACCGCGAGGAGCACCCGGACGTCGACGCGGTCCACATGCGCGCCACCCAGGCGCTGACCGGCCACGGCGGCTGGCCGATGACGGTCTTCGTCACCCCGGACGGGTCCCCGTTCTTCGCCGGTACCTACTTCCCGCCCGAAGCGGCCCAGGGGCTGCCCTCGTTCGCGCAGGTGGTCACCGCGCTGGGCGAGGCCTGGCGCGACCGTCGCGACGAGGTGGAGGCCTCGGCGTCCGCGATCGTCGCCCAGCTCGCGCAGATCAACGCGCTGCCCACCGCGACCACTGCCCCCGGCGTGTGGGAGGCACTGGACGCCGTGAGCGCCGAATTCGACCTGCTGCACGGCGGGTTCGGCACGGCGCCGAAGTTCCCCGCCCCGATGTTGGTGGACGCCCTCCTGGTCAAGGGCGAGGCCGGCACCTTGGACCTGGCCCAGCGGACGCTGGAGGCGATGGCCCGCGGGGGCATCCACGACCAGATCGGCGGCGGCTTCCACCGCTACGCCGTCGACGCCGGCTGGGTCGTGCCGCACTTCGAGAAGATGCTCTACGACAACGCCCTGCTGCTCGGCGCCTACGTGCGCGGCTGGCGGCGCACCCCCCAGCACGACGCCGGCCTGCGCTGGCTGTTCGAGCGCGTCGTCCGCGGCGTGGTCGGCTGGCTGGAGCGCGAGATGGTCACGCCCGGCGGCGGCTTCGCCGCATCCTTGGACGCCGACTCGGCCGACATCCGCGGCATGGCCCATGAGGGCATCTACTACGTCTGGAACCCCGAGCTGCTCGCCGACGCCCTCGGCGATGACGCCGACTGGGCCGGCCAGGTGTTCCACGTCACCACCGAGGGGACCTTCGAGCACGGGCTGTCCACCCTGCAACTGCGCGGGGCGCCGGACGCCGACCGGCTCGACGCGGTGGCCGCCCGCCTGCTGGAGGTGCGGGGGTCCCGGTTCGAGCCGCCGCGCGACGGCAAGGTCGTCGCCGCCTGGAACGGCTGGATGATCGACTCGCTGCTGTGGGCCGCGATGGTCTTCGGCGAACGCCGCTGGTTGGACCTGGCCGTGGACGCCGCCGACTACCTGTGGTCGGTGCACCGCACCGACGGACGCCTCGCGCGCACGTCGCTGGACGGCGTGGCCGGCCCGGCGGACGCGGTAGCCGAGGACTACGGCGCCGTGGCGTTGGCCTACGGACGCCTCGCCGGGGTGCTGGGCGATGCGGTGTGGCTCGACCGTGCCGTCGAGCTGCTCGAGGAGTCCCTGGAGCTGTTCGGCGCCGAGGACGGCGGCTTCCACGACGCCGCAGCGGGGACGCTGTTCGCTCGCCCGCGCGACGTCCAGGACAACCCGACCCCCTCGGGCACGATGGCGCTGGTCGCCGCGCTGCGCGTGGTCGGGCTGGCCGCCGGGCGTCCCGACCTCGTCGACCGGGCGGACGCCGCCGCGCGCACCACCTGGGGCACCGTCGAGGCCGGACCCCGCCACGCCGCCGCCGCGCTCACCGACCTGTTGGCCGCCGACGAGGCCCGCAAGGGGCTGCGTCCCGCGCTGGCGCTGGTGCTCGACGAGTCCGGCGACCCGCTCAACGACGCCGCCCGCGCCGCGTGGCGGATGGCTCCCGCCGGCACCGTGGTGGTGTCCGGGCGTCCGGGGACGGCCGGGTTCGCCGGGGCCTTTGAGCGTGCGGACGCCGCGGCGGCTCCTGCGGCCGACCCGGCTTCCGGCCCGGCTGGGGGAGGGACTTCCCAGGACGCGTCCGGCAAGCTCACCCACGCCCGCATCGGCGGGTCGGGGCAGGTGTCGGAGGTGGAGTCCGAGGAGTACGACGAGCACGAGGTCGTCGGGTTCGACCAGGTCGTCCACGTCTCCCGCGGCGAGGTGGCCTTCGCGCCGGCGTCCACCGTGCAGGACCTGCGCGCGGCCCTGTGGAGTCGAGCGTAGGGGAGTCGGGCGGAGGCGTCCGATCGGTCAGCGCAGCGTGATGATCGCGATCGCTGCGAAGTGGCACAGGGCCGCGACGACGGTCGCGACGTGGAAGATCTCGTGGTAGCCGAACCACGCCGGGGCCGGGTCCGGGCGCTTGCGCGCGTAGACGATGGCGCCGCCCGAGTAGATGAGCCCTCCGGCGATGATGAGGGCGACGATCAGCGGGCCGCCGGCGTTCCAGAACGGCACGAGCCAGCCGACCGCGACCCAGCCCATCGCCAGGTAGAGGCCGGTGTAGAGCCAGCGGGGGGCGCCCATCCAGCCGAGCTTGACCACGATGCCCAGCACGGCGATCGACCAGATCAGGGTCAGCAGGATGGTGGCGTTGCCGCGGTCCAGCATCAGGAGGGCCAGGGGGGTGTAAGTGCCGGCGATGAAGATGAAGATGTTGGCGTGGTCCAGGCGGCGCAGGAAGGCCTCCATGCGCGCGGGCCAGGTGCCGCGGTGGTAGAGCGCTGACGTCCCGAACAGCAGGGTGGCGCCGATGAGGTAGACCGCGATGCTGATCCGGGCCAGCAGCGTGGGGGCGGCGACGATCAGGCCCAGCCCGAGCAACTGGACGAACGGTGCCATCCCGAGGTGGAACCAGCCGCGCAGGCGAGGCTTGGGGAGCTTGGGGGACGTGTTGTCCATGCGTGGGGCCTTACTTGACGAAGCGTAAGTTACGGTCACGTAGGTAAGGGTAGGCCGCCGTCCTCGCCCGTGCAAGGCAGGCTGGTCGTGCAGGTGTGCGGCGGAGGGGTGCAGCGCAGCGGTGCAGCGCAGTGTCCCGCTCGGAGGCCCTCGCCGGTAGGCTGCCGATCATGTCGTGGGCCGAACGCGCGAAGGAGCTGGCAGACCGGCTCCACCCCGCCGGCCTGCTCTACTCCACCTATGAGCAACGCCTGTTGGCCGAGCTGGATCGCTCGCGGCTGCCCCGGCACGTGGCCGTGCTGGCCGACGGCAACCGCCGCTGGGCGCGCCTGAACGCCCCCGGTCAGCCCTACGAGGTCGGCTACCAAGCTGGCGCTGACAAGCTGAAGCACTTCGTCGAGTGGTGCGACGAGGTGGGCCTGGGCGTGGTCACCTTGTGGGTGCTCTCGACGGAGAACCTCGAGCGCAACGCCGTCGACGTCCGCCCGCTGCTGGGCGTGATCGAACGACTCTTCCTGGACCTGGCCGCGACCGGCCGCTGGCGGCTCAAGCTGGTCGGCGACCCCGCCTTGTTGCCCGAGACCATGACGGACGCCCTCCGCGCGGCCGAGTTCGACACGGCCTCGGTGACGGGCCTGCAGGTCAACGTCGCCATTGCCTACGGCGGACGCCACGAGCTGCGGGACGCGGTGCGCAAGCTCCTGGCCGAGGAGGCCGACCACGGCGCGACGCTGTCCGAGGTGGCCAAGCGCCTGGAGATCGACGACATCTCCCAGCACCTCTACACCGCCGGCGACCCTGACCCCGATCTCATCATCCGTACGTCGGGGGAGCAGCGGCTCTCGGGGTTCTTGATGTGGCAGTCGGCGCACAGCGAGTTCTACTTCTGCGAGGCCCTGTGGCCCGACTTCCGGCGCGTCGACTTCCTGCGCGCCTTGCGGTCTTACGCCACCCGCGAGCGCCGCTACGGCCGCTAGGCCGCACCGCCGCCGGGCCTCAGTGCTGCTGCGTCCCAACGACTACTGGGGCACCACCTCCACCACGTGCAGGACGCCGTCGGCCACCCGGAACCGCACGTCCAGGCCGGCGAACCCCACCCCGTGCACCCGATCGGGATCGCGCTGCCACGCCGGCCGGGGATCCTGGGCCAGCACGCCGACCAGGGCCGCGCGGTGCTCGGCCGGGACCAGCTCGGCCAGCTCGTCGGGCAGGTCGACCTCCACCGCGTAACCGGTGTTCTGCGCGGTGAAGCCCAGCGTGGCGTCCGGGTGCGCGTCGGCGGCGACGTAGGGCTTGATGTCGTAGATGGGCGTCCCGTCCATGAGGTCGGCACCCCCGACCACCAGCACCGGCCCGCCCGGGGCGTCCGGAACCACCTCGAGCAGGCGCACCGACGAGAGCCCCAGCCCGTTGGGACGGAACGGGGAGCGGGACGCGAACACGCCCACCTTCGTGTCCCCGCCCAGCCTCGGCGGGCGGACCAGCGGCGACCACTCCTCGCGCAGCGCCGCCGAGAAGCCCCAGATCAGCCACAGGTGGGAGAAGCCGTCGATGCCACGCACCGCGTCCGGGGTGGCGAAGGGAGGCAGCAACTCGATGCGCGCGCGCAGCTCGGGGACCAGCCCCGCCTGGCGCGGGATCCCGAACTTGGTGGGGAACTCGGTGCGCGCCACGGCCACGGGTTGGATCGGTCGGACGGCGTCCGCGAGGGGCTCGGTCGGCGGCTCGGTCATGGGGGCATTGTGCCAAGTCGCTCCGACACTCCCGGACGCGGGGGCCGGGATGAACTGTCGGTGAACCTTCGCGTGTCACGCCCACTCTTGGCGCAAGGTCCGCCTAGATTCGGCAGCAGGACGCCCTCATGGGCGGCTCGACGAGAGGAAACCATGAGATCGCTTCCCCCTCGGGATGCTCTCGGCTGAACCACACGGACCGGCCGGGTGAGGTTCATTCGGCCCTGACGACGAAGGACCGACGTGACCGACCTCGCCGCAGCAGCCACGACCACGACCCCCTCGGACGCCCCCGCCGCCACTCCGATCGCCACCACTCCCACGGCCTTGCGCACGTATGTGATCGACACCTCGGTGCTCCTGTCGGACCCGAACGCGCTGCTCTACTTCGCCGAGCACGAGGTCGTCGTGCCCCTGGTGGTGGTCACCGAGCTGGAGGGCAAGCGGCACCACCCCGAGCTGGGCTTCTTCGCCCGCAAGGCCCTGCGCTTCCTGGACGACCTGCGCGTCGCCTACGGCCGCCTGGACGCCCCGGTGCGGGTCAACGACGTCGGTGGGGTGGTCCACGTCGAGCTGAACCACACCGACATCGAGGTGCTGCCGGCCGGGTTCCGGCTCGGCGACAACGACTCGCGCATCCTGGCCGTGGCGGCGAACTTCGCCCGCGAGGGCCGCGAGGTCGTCCTGGTCACCAAGGATGTGCCGCTGCGGGTCAAGGCGGCCGCGGTCGGCCTGGCCGCCGAGGAGTACCGCCACGAGTTGCCCCCCGACAGCGGCTGGACGGGCATGACCTCGCTGGACCTGGATCCGGTCGAACTGGACGAGCTGTACGACACCGGCGCCGTGGCGGCGCCCGCGGCGTCCGACCTGCCGGCCAACACCGGGGTCGTGGCCGGCGCCGGCGGGTCGACGGCCCTGGCGCGCATGCACGCCGACCGCGTGCTGCGCCTGGTCAAGACCGACCGGGACGCCTTCGGGCTGCACGGCCGCTCCGCCGAGCAGCGCATCGCCCTGGACCTCCTGCTCGACCCGGCCGTCGGCATCGTCTCCCTCGGGGGCAAGGCCGGGACGGGCAAGTCGGCCCTCGCGCTGGCGTCCGGACTGGAGGCCGTGATGGAGCGGCGCCAGCACGACCGGGTGATCGTGTTCCGCCCCCTGTACGCCGTGGGCGGGCAGGAGCTCGGCTTCCTGCCCGGCACCGAGCACGAGAAGATGTCGCCGTGGGGCCAGGCGGTGTTCGACACGCTGGGGTCGGTGGTCCACAAGAACGTGATGGAGGAGATCGTGGCGCGCGACCTCATCCAGGTGCTGCCGCTGACGCACATCCGCGGCCGGAGCCTGCACAACGCGTACGTGATCGTGGACGAGGCCCAGTCCCTGGAGCGCAACGTGCTGCTGACCGTGCTCAGCCGGATCGGGCAGAACTCCAAGGTGGTCCTCACCCATGACGTGGCCCAGCGCGACAACCTGCGGGTCGGACGCCACGACGGCATCGCGGCGGTGGTCGAGAAGCTCAAGGGCAACCCGCTGTTCGGCCACGTCACGCTCACCCGGTCGGAGCGCTCGCCGATCGCCGCCCTCGTCACGGACCTGCTGGAGGACCTCACCTTGTGATGCCGTGGGATGATGGCGGGTATGGCCACTCCTGCGAGACGCAATTCCACGGTCGTGCACATGCTGGTGGCCATGGCGGTCCTGTTCGTGCCGGTCATCGTGGTGACGCAGATGTTCACCCGCAACCCGGAACCGCCGGTCACCGCGATCGACTGGCGTCCGGTCGCCGAGCATGCCGCGACCGAGGCGTCCTACCCCGTGCTGGGGCCGGCCAACCTGCCGGCCGACTGGGTGGCGACCCGTGCGCGCTTCACCGAGGCGGGGCGTCCGATCGCCGCCGGTGACCCGGCACCCGGCGACACCTTCCAGCTCGGCTTCCTCACCGGACAGCAGCGCTACATCGCGCTCGACCAGCGCGACGTGGGGCAGGAGTCCTTCGTGATCGCGACCACGCGCACGGGGCGCGCCGACGGCACCTCGGTGCTCGCGGGCCAGACGTGGGAGCGCATGGTGTCCGAGGACGGCCGGACGCGCTCGCTGGTCCTGCAGAGCGAGCCGAGCGTGAGCATCGTCAGCGGCGACCTGCCCTATGAAGCCCTGGAGGCCTTCGCGACCACGCTGGAGCCGATCACGGGCTGAGCCCGGGCCGTGAGTCCCGGTCGGTCCCGGTCAGTCCCGGAACGACACGTGCACGTGGTCGTAGTGGTTGGCCGTGCTGCTGCCGCGGTCCTCCATCCAGCGCCAGCCGCGCTGGGGGTAGGCCGCGTTCCAGATCTGCTGGCGCCAGATGATGTAGGACACCTTGTGCTGACCGGCGTTCGCCGCGAAGTCGCGGGCGATCTGCCAGCCGTAATCGATGTTCTCCTGCTGCGACCAGCTCGGGATCATCACGTCGATGGCCCGCCCGTTGGGGTGGTCGGAGGAGTAGTTGCTCGACGAACGCCAGCCACCGATCGTGCGGATGCGCGGGTAGTTGTCCAGGACGTGCTGGACGGCCCGCTTCGCGTTCGGCCGCAGGCGGTCGTAGCCGGGCAGCGAGACCTTGTGCGTCAGCGGGGTCTTGGGCGCCTCGACCTTCTCCTGCGGAGCCCGGTCGCTGGTGTAGGCCTTGAACACCCAGCGGGGCGCCCCGTCGTGGATGACCTGCAGGCGATCGCCCTCGACCACGTGGGTGGTCTTCAGGGCGTCCCCGCGGTGGACGGTCGCGACGACCGCGCCGTCGGGGGCCGAGGTGGCCCGCACGTACAGGGAGCCGACGGTCACGTAGACGGTGCCCTTCACCTCGGGCGCCGGGGCCGGTGAGGGCTTGGACGCCTCGGTGACCGGCGCGGTGTAGCGCGTGGCGATCCAGCGGTTCTGGCCGCCGTGGAGGATCTCGGTGTAGTCCGCCGTGGCGCCACCGGTCGTGTCGACGATCGAGTTGGCCGGCAGGACGCCGGTGTAGGGGTGCTGGAGGCCGCCGCCCGTGCGCAGGTACAGGTTCGCCGTCGTCCGGATCTTGCCGACCGGCTTGCTCGTGCTCGGCTTGCCGGTGGTCAGGAACTGCGACGAGATCCAGCGCGCCTGCTTGGCGTAGATGACCTGGGTCCACCCGCCCGACGTCTTCCCCGTCGTCGGGAGGGTGGTGCCCTTGGCGGCGACGGCCACGCTGGGGTGGCTCGTGCCGGGTCCGCTGCGGACATTCACCGCAGTCGTCGTGGTCGCCTCACCGGTGGCCGGCGGCAGCGGATCCTGCGCCGGGGGAGCCGGGGTCGGCTCGGGCGTGGGGTCCGGCTTCGGGTCGGCCTTCGGGGTGGGCTGCGGAGTGGGCTCGGGGTTCGGCCGGTCGGCCTTGCGGTCGGGCGCGTCCTGCCGGATCGGCTCCGGCTTGTGCGTCGTCTCCGGGTTGTTGGGGGAGAACAGGACGTCC